>DXMG01000026.1 GCA_019414325.1 Collinsella sp.
CCATATATTGCAAAACACCCCCAAGCATATGTTCGAAAACACAATATGTTGTGTTTTCAGCAAAGGCGTGATGCCACCTGTAGAACCACACCCGCGAACCTCAACCTTCAAGTTGACCTTGAGGCGATTTTTACGTCCCTTTACATGCCGTTCACATCGCCCCCAAACTCCCCCACCCAAGGCACGTGCGGCCCACCACCGCGACGCCAAGTGGCGAAAAATGGGACGGGCCCCAGATTGCCCATGCGCGCGCAAAAGCACGCCGCGGCAATCTGGAGCCCGTCCCCAAATACCTATAAATATGCAGGTCAGCGATGTGTTAACGATGTGCCAGCGGGTGCGCCGCCAAATAGACCTCGGTCAGTTGCGTACGATCGACATGCGTGTAGACCTGCGTGGTCGATATATCGGCATGTCCCAAGATCTCCTGTAGCACACGGAGGTCTGCGCCGCCCGCAAGCATATGGGTGGCAAAGGAGTGACGCAGCGTATGGGGATGGAGCCCCACCAGTCCCACCTGGCGCCCGTAGCGCTCACAGATGGCATGGATGCCCTGGCGCGACAGACGGCGGCCGTTCTTATTTAAAAAGACCGCCGAGGTCTCGGTTCCGCGGGCATGGGCCGCCAAGCGAGAACGCCCCTCAGTTACATAAAGCGCCAGAGCTCGCGCCGCGCTTCCCACCAGCGGGGACAGGCGTTCCTTCGAGCCCTTACCGCGAACGAGCACAAAGCCATCGTCGATATGGATATCGCCCACATCGAGTCCCACCAACTCGCTCACACGCAAACCGCATCCATAGAGCACTTCCAAGATGGCATGGTCGCGCAAGCCCATCTCGCCCTCGGGGAAGTCTTGATCGAGCAGCGCCGAGACATCCTCCACCGATAGATACTCCGGCAAACGCTCAGCCTTTTTAGGCAGGCGCAACGCCGCCGTTGGATTTTGGGCCACAGCCCCATCGCGCACCAAAAAGGCATGTAGGCCCTTCACGGCCGCAAGCGCACGCTCCACCGAGGCATCGGAATAGCCCCCATCGCGACGGTCGGCGACAAAGCCCTCCACGACCTGACGGGTCACCTCTTCAAAAGACACAATACCCGCCCGCTCCAGATAGGCGCAGTACGTCGTCAGGTCACGACGATAGGCCGCAATCGTGTTGCGCGCCAAACCCCGCTCGACCGCGAGGTAATCGAGATACTCCCCCGCCGCCACGGCGAGCGACGAGGGAGTAGCTTCGGTATGTTCCTTATTCGCCGGCACCCTTAGTCCGTAGCGAGGTTCATGGGCGTCACCTGCAGACGGTCGACACCCTCGTGCTGGCCGATCGAAGCGCGCACGAACTCGCGGAACAGCGGCTGCGGGTTGGTCGGGCGGCTCTTGAACTCGGGATGAGCCTGGGTTGCCACATACCACGGATGCACGTCGCGCGGCAGCTCGACCATCTCGACCAGGCGCTCGTCGGGCGACAGACCCGAGATAACCAAGCCGGCGTCCTCGAGCTGGTCACGGAAGGCGTTGTTGAACTCAAAGCGATGACGGTGACGCTCGTAGACGAGCTCCTCGCCATATGCCTCGCGAGCAAGGGTATCGGCGGCGAGCTTGCACGGATAGGCGCCCAGGCGCATGGTGCCGCCCTTCTCGGTCACGTCCTCCTGCGAGCTCATCAGATCGATGACGCTAAACGGGCCGTCCGGATCGAACTCGGAGGAGCTGGCGCCGGCAAGGCCGACGACATTGCGCGCAAATTCGCACACGGCCACCTGCATACCCAGGCAAATGCCCAGATACGGAATCTTGTGCTCACGGGCAAACTCGGCCGCGAGGATCTTGCCCTCCAGGGCGCGCTTGCCAAAGCCGCCGGGGACCAGGATGCCCGAGGCGTCGCCCAGAACCTCGGAGACATTCTGCTCGTCGAGGCTCTCGCCGTCGACCAGCTGGACGTCCACATGGCGATCGTAGAAGACGCCCGCATGGTGCAGGGCCTCGATAACCGACAGGTACGCATCGGGCAGCTGCGTGTACTTGCCCACGACGGCGATCTTCACCTTGTCGGCGTGATGGTTGGCGTGATTCTGTTTGCGCAGGAACTCGTTCCACTCGCTCATGTCGCGCTCACGCGGGTCCAGACCCAGGCGCTCGCAAATGCGCAGGTCAAAGTCCTGCTCGGCAAGCAGCTGCGGAACATCGTAAATGCTCGCGCAGTCCTCGTTGGTAAAGACGCAATCGGTGTCGACGTCGCAGAAGCTTGCGATCTTTCCGCGGATAGCGTCATCGATATGGTGGTCGGAGCGCAGCACGATAATATCGGGCTGGATGCCAAAGCTGCGGAGCTCCTTGACGGAATGCTGTGTGGGCTTGGTCTTGACCTCGTGGGCGGCGGCGATATAGGGAACGAGCGACACGTGGATGTAGCAGACGTTCTCGGGGCCGGCCTCCTTGCGGTACTGACGGATGGCCTCGACAAACGGCTGGGACTCGATGTCGCCAATCGTGCCGCCCAGCTCGGTGATGACTACATCGGAGCCGGTCTGCTCCTCGATGCGGCGGAACTTGTCCTTAATGGCATTGGTGACGTGGGGAATCACCTGCACGGTACCGCCCAAAAAGTCGCCGCGACGCTCGCGGGCGATTAGGCTTTTGTAGATGGCACCGGTCGTAAAGTTGGAATCGCGGGTCAGGTTCTCATCAATAAAGCGCTCGTAATGACCCAGGTCCAGGTCGGACTCGTAACCATCCTCGGTAACGAAGACCTCACCATGCTGGAACGGGCTCATGGTACCGGGGTCGACGTTCAGATACGGGTCGGCCTTCTGCATCGTTACTTTGTAGCCACGCGACTTGAGCAGACGGCCCAGCGAGGCCGCGGTGATACCCTTGCCCAGGGACGAAACCACGCCACCGGTTACGAACACATGCTTGGTCATATTGAGTTACCTGCGCTTCCCGTAGAAGTTGTTTATCCACATCTTACGGGTCTTCATTGTAATACTCGCGCCGCGGACCGTTCGCAATTTTTCTCGCGTGCGATTGCATTTCTCAATCTTGAAACAAAACGCCGCCCGGTTTCCCAGGCGGCGTCGCTATGGCAAGGGTTACATGCTGCTATCGATCAGCAACCTCGTCCTCAAGCATTTCTTGAACGAGCATGCCGGTACGGACGCCCTCAAGATACCACTCGCCACGTTCGGTGAGGCAAATGCCATTTGCAAGCTGACCGCCGTCGTCGCTATAACGCGAGACGACATCAATCATGCCTTCGGAATCCAAGCGATCGATTGCGGCGCGGGCACGATACGGCGAAACCCCCACGCGCTCGGCAAGCGTTTTGCGCGAGAAACCATACGGCACGCCATTGTCTTCGGTTTGCTGGTCGATTTCCATCAACACCAGCACCTCAACACGCTTCATATCGTTGACACTCGCACGACCCTTGCCCGCCATAGCAGCCTCCTCAAACCGAGCACGAGCATCTAACGCGCCGTGCGCGACCGACACACCTCACGATGGCAGGTAATATCCATCATGCGGCATCCCGCTAAGGATGAAACAGTTACGGTTATTGTATACCGCTCAAATTGTTTCTAGGCAGGTAAACAGCTATTTTTCGCCGAAATAGGCGCTTTATTGATCAAAAAGCCGTACCGGGCGCTAACCCGATACGGCCAAAATGCAATGCAATTACCGCGGTGCTTCAAACTTAGCGATGGAAGAAACCGCGGCGCTCAAACTTGGGCTCGCAGCACACGTTGATACCCAGTTTGCGCAGTACCGTCTCGTCCGTCGGCGAGATAATCACGCTAAAGAAGGCATCGCAACCGCGCAGCTGCTCCAGGCCCGAAAGGACGCGAGCGGCCGTCTCACTCGTGGCCGAGGTGATCGACAGCGCCATAAGCGTCTCGTCGGTGTGGAGACGCGGGTTTTTGCTGCCCAGGAAATGCGTCTTGAGCTTGCTGATGGGCTCGATCGCTTCATCGCTAATGACCTCGAGCTCAAGGTCGACGCCCGAGACATGCTTAAGTGCATTCATGATGAGCGAGCTCGCAGCGCCCAGGCGCGTGGAAGTCTTGCCGGTCACCACGGAGCCATCGGGCATAACCATGGCACCCACGGGACCACCCGTCAGTTGCTCCCTGGTGAGGGCCGCCGAGCGCGCCGGTGAGTAGTTCTTATCGATGCCGGCTTTCTTCATAATGATCTTGAGACGGTCGACTTGCTCATCGCCCACGCCGGTACGGCGCACATTTTCGACCGCGGTAAAGTAGCGGCGGACGATCTCCATCTTGGAAGCGTCGCGGCAGGCATCGTCATCGGTGATGGCAAAGCCGACCATATTGACGCCCATGTCCGTAGGACTCTGGTAGGGGCTCTTGCCCAGGATCTTTTCCATCAGAGCACGGACCACCGGGAAGGCCTCGACGTCGCGGTTGTAGTTGACCGTGGTCTTGTTATAGGCCTCAAGGTGGAAGGAGTCGATGATATTGGCATCGTCGAGGTCCGCCGTGGCCGCCTCGTAGGCGATGTTGACCGGATGCGTGAGGGGAAGGTTCCAGACCGGGAAGGTCTCGAACTTGGCATAGCCGGCGGCCGTGCCATGCTTGTGCTCGTGATAGAGCTGAGACAGGCAGGTGGCAAGCTTGCCCGAGCCAGGACCGGGGGCAGTGACCACGACGAGCGGTCGGGTGGTCTCGACAAACTCATTCTTGCCGTAGCCATCGTCGGACACGATCAGATCGACATCGTGCGGATACCCCTCGATGGGATAGTGCAGCTTGGCGGGAATACCGAGCGCGTTCAGGCGGTTGCGGAACACATCGGCAGCGGGCTGGCCGGCGTACTGGGTGATGACCACAGCCGCGACAGCAAAGCCGTTGCCGCGGAACAGGTCAACCAGGCGCAGCACATCCTCGTCATAGGTAATGCCGAGGTCACCACGAGCCTTGTTTTTCTCGATGTGGTTCGCGTTGATCGCGATGATAACCTCGACATCGTCGGCGATGCTCTTGAGCATGCGGAACTTGCTGTCCGGTTCAAAACCCGGCAGCACGCGGCTCGCATGATAGTCATCGAACAGCTTACCGCCAAACTCCAAATAGAGCTTGCCACCAAACTGCGAGATGCGCTCCTTAATGTGAGCAGCCTGCAGCTCGATATACTTCGCGTTGTCGAAACCCTGGCGCATGTATGGCTCCCGTCCCGTTTCCAATTAATGTTCTAGGCGATTATAACGGAGCAGACCCTCCCCAACGCCCAAGCAATCAACTGGCACCAACCAAACACGCCATCGATAAGTTGCGGTGAAATAGTTCCCGTTTAACCCCTCAAGACGGCCAAACAGGAACTATTCCACCGCAACTTCCCCTTTTTGGTTCAAACAAACCTGGCCTTTGTATCAATAATGGAAACGTCGCAGGTTGAGCATAAGCCAGCGAAAGCCCGCCAGAGTAGGCAAAGCGCCCTCTGCACCAACAATGGAAAGCGCCGCAGGCAGAGGACGGACAGCGAGCGCCGTCCAGAACGTACAAGTTGGCATGAAAAAGGCGAGGCATAGACCTTTTGGTCATGCCTTGCCTTTTGAATGACAAATTGTCGTTCTGGACGGCGCGTAGCGTCGACCGGTTCCGCGGTTTGGTAAAACGCCGGAACACAAGAGCGCCCCCTCCCGCGCACGGAACGGAAGGGGGCTAAAGGTAGGAGTCTACCGGTGGGTTTACCCCACCGGACAGACGATGACCAGGTGATCCTCTACAGGATCGTCAAGGTTTCCGTGGGGTACCCGTTGGGTACTTAGATCAACACGCAGGCGACGGTCAGGATGATGGCGCAGACGACAGAGAGCGCGACGATGAGCTTAAGGGCAAACTTGAGCCAGGTCGTCCACTCGATCTTGGCCAGGGCGAGACCGCCCATGATGGCGCCGGAGGTCGGGGTGAACAGGTTCACGACACCGATGGCGGCGGAGAAGATCATGACCATGACCTCAGGCGAGAAGCCGAGCTTAACAGCCAACGGTCCCATGATGGGCATGGAGACGGTGGCCATACCGGAGGTCGAGGGGATCAGGAAGGACAGGCCGAAGTAGACCAGGAAGCTCATGGGAGCGAAGATCACGCCGGACAGGCCAGCCAGGGCATTGGCGGCAGCGTCGAGGACGAAGACGTCGAGGCCGGTGTTAGCCATGAGGACGGAGATACCACGGGCGAGGGCGATGACGAGAACAACGGACATCATGTCGGCAGCGCCGGTGATAAAGGTGTTAACGATCTGCTTCTCGGACAGGCCACCGATGATACCGATCAGGACGGCCATAAGGAAGAACCAGGTGGAAGCCTCGTCGAAGTACCACTGGCCAATGGGCAGGCCGGTGATCAGGGCAGACCAGCCCTGGACGACGGCGTTACCGTCGGCGTCGTAGACAGCGCCAGCGTCGAAGAAGTTAGCGACGCCCTCGTTGAGGTCGGCCAGCGGAATGAAGCCGACGATCATGACGACGAAGGTGAAGGCGAAGGCAATCAGAACACCCTTCTGACGACCGGTGAGCTTGACCTCCTTGTGGACCTCGGAAGCAGCCTTGCCGTGAGCCTCTTCGGCGTCCTTGAGCTCCTGCATCGACAGGATGGTGGAACCCTTGTCAGCCTTGACCTTCTTGGCGTAGCTCATCACGAAGAAGATGGACATAGCGGTAGTGACAATCCACAGGACGGCACCGAGGCCGATGATGATGGACTGGTTGACCTCAATGCCAACGCCGGTCAGAGCGTCGACGGCAGCGCCGACGGCGAACGGGTTAACCGTGGAGCCCAGGCAGCCGCAGCCAGCGCCGAGCAGGACGGTAGCGGCACCGACCATGGGGTCGAAGCCAGCAGCCATCATGGTAGCGGCGAGCAGGGCGTAGAAGGGAACGGTCTCCTCGCACATACCATAGGTGGTACCACCGAGGGAGAAGATGAGCATCAGCACGGGAATGAGCATAATCTCGTTGCCCTTAAGCTTCTGCACCAGAACGGCGATGCCGTTGTCCAGAGCGCCGGTCTCGGTCATCATGCCGAGGAAGCCGCCCAGGATCATAACGAAGAGGCAGACGGGCAGAGCGTCAGCGAAGCCCTTAATCGGGGCGGTGCAGAAATCGCTCAGACGGGCGGCAGTAACCGCGCCGCCGGACGTGCCGGAGACGATAACGGTAATCACTGCGACAATTGCCAGCAGAGCAAGAAGAATGGTGAACGATGAAGGCATACCGCGCTTTTTCTTAGCGGTCTCAGTCATAGTTCTCATCCCCCCTTCATAAATCATTTACTGATCTCGCCAGAAGCGGCTCTTCCGTGCCGTGCCTGCCGCTTGATGCGAGATTATTGCCAGATAAAACCGCTCGGGGTGTGCAGCAATACACCCCGAGCGAGATGCTAGATGCTCTTACTTGAGCGTGGCGTACATGACAGCCTTAATGGTGTGCATGCGGTTCTCGGCCTCGTCGAAGACCTTGGAAGCGGGGCTCTCGAAGACCTCGTCGGTGACCTCCTGCTCGGTGATGCCGAACTGCTCGCACTTCTCGGCGCCAATGGTGGTGTTGGTGTCGTGGAAGCTGGGCAGGCAGTGCAGGAAGATAGCACCCGGGTTGGCCATAGCCATGACCTCGGAGGTAACACGATACGGGGTGAGCTGAGCGATGCGCTCGGCCCAGACCTCGTCGGGCTCGCCCATGGAGACCCACACGTCGGTGTAGATAACGTCGGCACCGGTGACGCCGTCCTTGACGTCGGTGGTCAGCTTGATGGTGCAGCCGTTAGCCTCGGCGATGGGCTTGCAGGCCTCGATGACGTCGTCAGCGGGCATGCACTCCTCGGGGCCGCAGGCCACGAAGTTCATGCCGAGCTTGGAGCAGACGACCATGAGGGAGCGAGCGACATTGTTCTTGCAGTCGCCCATGAAGACGAGGGTCTTGCCCTTGATGTCGTAGTTGAAGTTCTCCTGGACGGTCAGGATGTCGGCGAGCATCTGGGTGGGGTGCCACTCGGTGGTCAGGCCGTTCCACACGGGCACGCCGGACTTAGCAGCGAGCTCCTCGACGTCGTCCTGGGCAAAGCCACGGAACTCGATGCCGTCATACATGCGGCCGAGAACGCGGGCGGTGTCCTCGATGGACTCCTTCTTGCCCATCTGCGACGAACCCGGATCGAGGTAGGTCACGCCCATACCCAGATCCATGCCGCCGACCTCGAAGGCGCAGCGGGTACGAGTAGAGGTCTTCTGGAAGAGCAGAACGATGTTCTTGCCCTCGAGATAGCGATGCGGAACGCCAGCGCGCTTCATATCCTTGAAGTTCTTGGAGAGCTTGAGCAGGTACTCGATCTCCTCGGTGGTGAGGTCGAGAAGCTTGAGGAAGCTACGGCCGGAGAGGTTAACACCCATGGTTCGATTCCTTTCGAAGAAATGAATTACGTAAGTATCAGTGTTGCCCGTTTAACGGGCGAAGCCGGTGCGGTTGTAGGGGGACCGCACCGGAAACGGAAAGACTTAGAGGTCCTCGCGCCAGAAGGGCATGCTCATGCAGCGCGGGCCGCCGCGGCCGCGGGAGAGCTCGGCGGAGGGCACGACGAGAAGGTCCAGGCCCTCCTTGTACAGCACGTCGTTGGTGACGGTGTTGCGGGCGTAGACGCAGATCTTGCCGGGCTCGACGCACAGGGTGTTGGAGCCGTCGTTCCACTGCTCGCGGGAGGCCGCGATCGGGTCGCCGCCGCCGCAGGGGATCAGCTTGACCTGGTCGACGCCGGTGGCGTCCTCCAGGACGTGCTCGAGGGTGTCCTCGATCAGGCGGATGTTCACGTCGCCCGGGTTCTTGCCGGCGGTCAGCTCGTAGACGCGCAGGGTGCCCATGATGGCGGGGTGGATCGTGAACTTATCGACGTCGATCTGGGTGAAGACCGTGTCGAGGTGCATGAAGGCGCGCGAGACCGGGATGTCGAAGGCCAGGATGCGCTCGACCTTGGAGTCGGAGTTCCAGAAGATGTTCTGGGCCATGACGTCGATCGCGGCGGCCTGAGTGCGCTGGGAGATGCCGACGGCGAGGGTCTTCTCGTTGATGTTCAGCACGTCGCCGCCCTCGGTGTGGAACTGGCAGTCGCGGCGGAAGTACAGGGAGACGTCCTTGTAGTCGGGGTGGTACTTGAAGACGTACTTGCCGTACAGGGTCTCGCGGTTGCGGGTGACCGAGTACATGCGGTTGAGGTTGACGCCCTCGCCGACGACCGCGAACGGGTCGCGGGTGAAGTAGAGGTTGGGCATCGGGTCGATGATCAGGTCGGACTCGGACTCGGAGTTGACCAGGGAGTCGAGGGTCGTGGACGCCGTGAGGGGCATGTCGATCTCGGCCTTGGTCATGCCGGCCATGGTCTTCTTGACGAACTCGAGGTTGTCCTCGATGGAGTCCAGCTTCTCGCGGACGATCTGCGGCATCTGCTGGCCGCGGATGCCTGCCTCGGCGATGTACTGGTCGGTGAACTCGGCGCGGGCGCCGGGGACCTGGTCGAACACCTCTGCGACGAGGTTCTCGAGGTAGAGCACCTCCACGCCCTGGTCCTTAAGGATCTGGGCGAAGGTGTCGTGCTCCTGCTGCGCGACCTCCAGGAACGGGACGTCGTCGAACAGGAGTCGCTCGAGCTCGTCGGGCGGCAGGTTGAGGAGCTCGTCGCCGGGACGGTGCAGGCAGACCTTCCTGAGCTTGCCGATCTCGGAAGGCACGTGCAGACCTTTCGTCATGGCCTCCTACCTTTCTTTCGGGCCCTTGTCGGGGCCGATTCGTTAGCGCCCCTCCGTGTGAGGCGTTATTGCTGACGACATATTTATATCCAAAATCAGCCCATACTTCCACCTTGCCCCCGAACGGTTTTATATGAGGGGTGAACGGCATACACATATACTTCACGCATGGTACACTTTGACTTAATAAAGTGTATTTACGTGCTTAAATGCCTTTTTAACCGAAAAATCAATTGGAACTAATCTTTCTTAAACCACCCTCGATTTGCATATTTCACGCAAAGGTATGAATAGAATTCGCAATTCTTGCTACGTCTCAACCATTTTGATTTTTATTCAGAAAAAAGTTCGTCCTATTCATTTTTGACAAACAGGCTACCGTTTACCAGACGTTGGATACCGTTCACCGGAAGCTCAGTATAAGGCCCATCGAATACACCGTCTGCTTTGCGCCTCCATTTGTAACAAGTTGATTTTTTCGGCGGTAAAGACAAACAGAACCGCCCCCAAGGGAGCGGGTCTGCATTCGGTATATCTAGGGCCCAGAAAGGTTTAGGCCCTCGAAAGCCTCAAGGGGCTAGCGATCGAACTCGGCCAGCGCCTCGCCCAGAAGCCTCAGGCCCTCGCGGAGAACGCCTTCGCTCGCGCAGTAGCCCAAGCGCGCGCCGCAGGGAAGCTCAAAGCGGCTACCGGGAACCAGCAGCACTCCCCTCTCGGCCAACAGGCGCTTGCAGAACTCCTCGTCGTCCTCGGGAATATCCAGTTGGATAAACGAGGTGGACACGCCCTGCGGGGCCGTCCAGGAGACACGATGCTGCGTATCGATCCATGCCTGAGCGATATCACGGTTGCCAAACACGATCTTACGGTTGCGCCCAAGGATCTTATCCCTGTGCTCGAGCACGTAGGTCGCCAGAGCGTCGTTGAACACGCCGCCGCAGATCATGGTGTAGTCACGATAGGTGCGGATGCGGTTGGACACCTCTTCGTCGGCCACGACCCAGCCCACGCGGGCCGCAGGCGTCGAATAGGTCTTGGACACCGAGTTGGTGACAATGGCCTTCTCGTACACGTCGACCATCGACATAAAGGACTCGGTGTTCTCGAGCGGCAGGTACACCTCGTCGCACAGCACGTAGGCGCCCACCGAACGGGCAATCTCGGCAATCTGGCCGAGCGTATCGGCATCGAGCACCGTACCGATGGGGTTCGATGCGTTATTAATGCAGATGAGCTTGGTGTTGGGGCGCACCGAGCGCTTGAGCTGTTCGATATCGGGCTTCCAGCCGAGCTCCTCGCGGAGCTCCCAATACTCGACCTCGGCACCCAGCGTACGCGGAATCTCGTAGAGCGGCGCATAGGTAGGCCACTCGGCAATCACGTGATCGCCGGGCTCCACAACGGCCATGATGGCGTTGAGGTTGGCGCCCGTGCAGCCATTGGTCTGCAGAATGTGATCGGGATTGACATCGCGACGATACAGCTTGGCGACCTCGGCCTTAAATTCCGGCGAGCCCTCGATCCAGCCGTAGTTCATCTTCTCGCGATCCAGGCGCTCGTAGAACGTGGCGCCGTCCTGCTCGTCCAGTGCGCGAAGCTCGCCCATGGTCAGCGACGAGATCGTCGACTGAGCGATATCCCAGGTAGCACTCTTCTCCCAAACGTTGAGCCATTCCTCAACACCGATTGTCTTGATATCCATGGCCACCTTATCTGATCTTCATTTAGCGTCATTAAACATGAATGGGGCGGTGCGAAAGATCCGCACCGCCCCAATGGGAGACATCTAATGGCAGCTAGATGTTTGTAGTAAGACCTGTACGGGTCTTTGAAAACCTTAGAGGTCCTCGCGCCAGAAGGGCATGCTCATGCAGCGCGGGCCGCCGCGGCCGCGGGAGAGCTCGGCGGAGGGCACGACGAGAAGGTCCAGGCCCTCCTTGTACAGCACGTCGTTGGTGACGGTGTTGCGGGCGTAGACGCAGATCTTGCCGGGCTCGACGCACAGGGTGTTGGAGCCGTCGTTCCACTGCTCGCGGGAGGCCGCGATCGGGTCGCCGCCGCCGCAGGGGATCAGCTTGACCTGGTCGACGCCGGTGGCGTCCTCCAGGACGTGCTCGAGGGTGTCCTCGATCAGGCGGATGTTCACGTCGCCCGGGTTCTTGCCGGCGGTCAGCTCGTAGACGCGCAGGGTGCCCATGATGGCGGGGTGGATCGTGAACTTATCGACGTCGATCTGGGTGAAGACCGTGTCGAGGTGCATGAAGGCGCGCGAGACCGGGATGTCGAAGGCCAGGATGCGCTCGACCTTGGAGTCGGAGTTCCAGAAGATGTTCTGGGCCATGACGTCGATCGCGGCGGCCTGAGTGCGCTGGGAGATGCCGACGGCGAGGGTCTTCTCGTTGATGTTCAGCACGTCGCCGCCCTCGGTGTGGAACTGGCAGTCGCGGCGGAAGTACAGGGAGACGTCCTTGTAGTCGGGGTGGTACTTGAAGACGTACTTGCCGTACAGGGTCTCGCGGTTGCGGGTGACCGAGTACATGCGGTTGAGGTTGACGCCCTCGCCGACGACCGCGAACGGGTCGCGGGTGAAGTAGAGGTTGGGCATCGGGTCGATGATCAGGTCGGACTCGGACTCGGAGTTGACCAGGGAGTCGAGGGTCGTGGACGCCGTGAGGGGCATGTCGATCTCGGCCTTGGTCATGCCGGCCATGGTCTTCTTGACGAACTCGAGGTTGTCCTCGATGGAGTCCAGCTTCTCGCGGACGATCTGCGGCATCTGCTGGCCGCGGATGCCTGCCTCGGCGATGTACTGGTCGGTGAACTCGGCGCGGGCGCCGGGGACCTGGTCGAACACCTCTGCGACGAGGTTCTCGAGGTAGAGCACCTCCACGCCCTGGTCCTTAAGGATCTGGGCGAAGGTGTCGTGCTCCTGCTGCGCGACCTCCAGGAACGGGACGTCGTCGAACAGGAGTCGCTCGAGCTCGTCGGGCGGCAGGTTGAGGAGCTCGTCGCCGGGACGGTGCAGGCAGACCTTCCTGAGCTTGCCGATCTCGGAAGGCACGTGCAGACCTTTCGTCATGGCCTCCTACCTTTCTTTCGGGCCTTTCGGCCGAATCTCTCAGCACCCTTCCGTAACGGGTGCTGCTTGCTGACAGCTCTAGTTATATCCAAATATCACCCGCAATTCCACCTCGCCCCCGAACGGTCAACAAAGTTCGATGAACGGTATATCGAATATGATTCCCCCATAATGCACTTCGGCGTTCTAAAGTAGCTTTTCTAAGGTAAATGCTCTTTTTTCTTAAAAATCATTCGCAATTACAACTCCAATCTTTCGATTAAGAATTGCATATCTAAAACGGTTTTATGTATATAAATGACGCTTGTTCGTGTTTCTGTCTGTATTCGATGATATTCAGCTACCTATCATTCTTATTCACACATACTCACCAGTTGAGTGAGGATATAGACCGTTTTTCACAACGCGAAGGGCGTCAGCTCTATGGCTTGTCAGCGTAAGAAGTAGGTAAAGATACCGTTCACGCGATACGTCCGTGCCATAGGTCGACTAAATTGAGACAATAGTGAATAGTGTTAGGCAACCGTCCCCCACGGGGACTGAACGGACAGATGCATATGCCGAGCAAAATCGAAAAAAAGCAAGCCGCTGCAAAGCTGCGTAAGCCGCCGCGCGACTTCTCGTACACGCAGAACCGAGAGCTCAGCTGGCTGCGCTTTGACAACCGTGTGCTTGACGAAGCCTTCGACGAGACCGTTCCGCTGTTCGAGCGGCTAAAGTTCGTGTCGATTTTCGAGTCTAACCTCGATGAGTTTCTCATGGTGCGCGTGGGCGGCCTGTCCGATCTGACAGAGCTCAAAAAACAGCCTGTCGACAACAAGAGCAATATGACCGCCTCCGAACAGGTCGATGCTGTCATGGCCGAAATGCCCGGGCTCCTTACCCGATGGGAGTCCATCTTTAAGAGCATCGAGGGCAAGCTCGACACCCTGGGCGTTCACCGCGCCCGCATCGATTCGCTTACGCCCGAGGAGCGCACCTTTGTAACCCGTTACTTCCAGGCCTACGTGTCGCCGGTCATCTCACCGCTGGTGATTGACCCGCGCCACCCCTTCCCTAACCTGCGCAACGGCGCACTCTACCTGGCCTGCGGCCTGGACGGCGTCACCGACGAGGAGAGTCTGCTGGGCCTTATCGAGATTCCCACCTCGATGAACCGCGTGGTCGAGATCCCCTCGCCCACCGGCACCTACTCCTACATCTTGCTCGAGGACGTCATCCTCGCCTGCCTGGACAGCTGCTTTGGCTCCTATAAGCCGCTCGACCGCGCGCTCATCCGCGTCACCCGCAATGCCGACATCGACCCGGACGGCGAGGGCGTCGAGGAGGAAGAGGACTACCGCCAGCACATGAAGCGCATCCTCAAGAAGCGCCTACGTCTGCAGCCGGTAGTGCTCGCGGTCTCGGGGTCGCTCGAGAAGGCGACGCTCAAGACCATCCGCAAGGCGCTCGAGCTTTCGCGCCGCTCTGTCTTTACCTGCGATATCCCGCTCGACCTGGGCTACGTCTTTGGCATTGAGAGCAAGATTCCCGAGCACCTGCGCAACGAGCTCCTCTTTACGCCGTTTAAGCCGCAGCCCAACCCCACCATCGATATGACCCGCTCCATCCGCGAGCAGGTACTTCAGCACGACAAGCTGCTCTTTTATCCCTATGAGGCCATGAACCCCTTCCTGGATCTGGTGCACGAGGCCGCCTACGACCCCGAGTGCATCTCACTGCGCATCACGCTCTACCGCGTGGCCAAGCAGAGCCGCCTGTGCGAGTCACTGATCGATGCCGCCGAGAACGGCAAAGAGGTCACGGTGCTCATGGAGCTCCGCGCGCGCTTTGACGAGCAGAACAACATCGAGTGGGCCGAGCGCCTGGAAGAGGCCGGCTGCACCGTCATCTACGGCTCCGAGGGCTTTAAGTGCCACTCCAAGATCTGCCAGCTCACCTATCGCGAGGGCATGGCGCTAACGCGCCTGACGCTGCTGGGCACCGGCAACTTTAACGAGAAGACGGCCAAACTCTACAGCGACTTTATGCTCATGACCGCTCACCCCGGCATCGGCGAGGACGCCAACCTGTTCTTCCGCAACCTGTCGCTGGGCAACCTGCGCGGCGATTACCGCTTCCTGGGTGTGGCGCCCGTCGGACTGAAACCGCTCATCATGCGCGGGCTTGACCGCGAGATCCAGCGCGCCCTCGCCGGCGAGCCCGCCCGCGTGTTCTTTAAACTCAACTCGCTCACCGACCGCGAGGTCATCGACAAGATCGCCGAGGCATCGTGCGCAGGAGTCCGCGTGGACATGATCATCCGCGGCATCTCGTGCCTCAAGCCGGGCGTTCCTGGCAAGACCGAGAACGTGCATGTCCGTTCTATCGTCGGACGCTTTTTGGAGCATGCGCGCGTTTACGCCTTTGGCGTGGACTCGGACATGATCTATCTGAGCTCGGCCGACATGATGACGCGCAACACCGAGCACCGCGTGGAGATCGCCTTCCCCGTGCTCGACCCCACCTGCCGCGCCCTGGTGCACGAGTACATGGGCATGCAGCTGCGCGACAACGTGAAGGCCCGCAGCCTCACGAGCGACGGCACCTGGGTCCCCGTGGAGCGCGCAGAGGGTGAGAAACCCTTCAACTCGCAGGAAGCCCTGCTGGAGCGTGCCTACCGCAACGCCGAGGCCGCGCCCGAGCCCGTCATTGAGGCAAAGCCCGCCCCTGCTCCTAAGCCGCAGCCGGCCACACCCGAGGTTCAGAAGGTCCAGGCGACCGTCATTGAGCCCGAGCCCGCACCTGCACCTCAGCCCGAGCCGCAGGCAGCTAAGCCCGCACCCGAGACGAGCACCCGTCGCGATAAGCCCGCCGGCAAGACCAAGGCCATTGAGCGCCATCGCCCCGGTCGTGTGCGCATGGGCCTGGGCCTGATCGGCCTGGGTCTTAAGACGCTCATTACCGGCAAGACGAAATAGTCGTTTGTAGAAGCAGTTTGTAGAAGCGCCCCGCATTTGAGGAAAGCCTCGGATGCGGGGCGCTTTTCCCTGCTACCATGGTGCGAGCAACAACACGAATGACAGGCAGGGATATGAAGCTCACTATAGAATCGATGACCTACGGCGCCGACGGGCTGGCGCACGCCGACAACGGCAAGGCCGTCTTTGTGCAGGGCGCCGTGGCAGGCGACACCGTCGAGGCCGAGGTCGTACAGGACGGCAAGTCGTTCATGCGCGCCCGCACGACCGAGATTCTGGAGCCGAGCCCCGATCGCATTCAGCCCCCCTGCCCCTACGTGGGCATCTGCGGCGGCTGCTCGTGGGGCAATCTCTCACGCACGGCACAGCTCGCCGCCAAGGAGCAAAACCTGCGCTCCACGCTCGAGCGCATCGGCAAGTTCAGCCCTGAGCAAGTCGACGAGCTGGTGCAGCCCATCTGCCACACCAAGGACGACTGGGGCTACCGCAATAAAATCGAGCTCGAACCGACCGTCGTCAACGGTCGCGTGCGCCTTGGCATGCACGGTGTCGACCCCAGCAAAATCGTGACCGTCGATGCGTGCCCGCTGTTCGATAAACGTTTTCCCAAGGCGCTCAAATCGGTCGTCGGCGCACTCAACTATCTAAGCGGCAGCCATGACTTGGGACTCGAACGCGTGGGCATTCGTGCATCGCGCCGTACCAAGGCACTCGAGGTCGCACTCTGGACGCCAACAGGCTCTTTTCCGCGCTCGCAGGTCTCCCGCGTGCTGGCGGACGCCGCTCATCCCACGAGCATCGTGCGCGTGATGAGCAAGGGCGAAAAGAAGGCCCGCCGTGTCTCCAAGGTCGAAATGCTCGCCGGAGAGGGCTCATGGACCGAGAATATCGCCGAGGGCCAGATGCGCTTGTCTGCCCCGTCTTTTTTCCAGGTCAACACCAAGGGTGCCGAGATTTTGATCGAGCTTGTCATGGAAGCGCTCGACCCGCAAGAAGACGAGCTTGCCGTGGACCTGTACTGCGGCGCCGGAACCTTTACCCTGCCGCTCGCCCGCCGCTGCGACTTCGTCGCCGCCGTCGAGGCCTACGGCCCGGCCGTGCGCGACCTGCGCCGTAACCTGGAGATCAACAAGCTTGATAACGTCGACGTCATTGGCGGAGACGCGGTGCGTGAGTTCCCCGACCAGGATGCCGACGTCTTGGTGGTCGACCCGCCGCGCGCAGGCCTCGCCCCCGAGGCGATCGACCTTATCGCCAGCACAAGTGCTCGCGATGTAGCCTACGTGAGCTGCGACCCGGCCACCCTGGCGCGCGATCTCAAACGCTTTGTCGAAGAAGGCACCTTCTCCCCCGTAAAGATCACGCCAGTCGATCTGTTCCCACAAACCTTCCACTGCGAGACCGTCGTCCACCTTAGGCGCAACTAGCCGCTTAATCATTGCTCAGAAAAATCATTGGGAAATCGAGCGTGGCAAGCGGAGGTCTTCGGGGTATAAGACGGCTAATTGTATGCCGCCTATGAAAGGAACCCTCATGCCCAGCGTTGCCGTTCTCGCCGCCGATGGCTTTGAAACTATTGAATGCTTGACCATGGTCGATGTCATGCGTCGCGGCGGTGTGCGTGCCACGCTCGTCTCGATTATGCCCACACGTGAGGTCGTAAGCTCGCTGCAGATCCCCGTGACCTGCGATGCGCTCTTTGATGAGATCAACTTTGACGAGTACGACTGCGTCGTGCTGCCCGGCGGCTTGCCCGGTGCCACCAACCTGCGTGCCGATCAGCGCGTCTGCGACGTGGTCTGCGAGTTCGCCGCGACCAAGCACGTTGCCGCCATCTGCGCCGCCCCGTTTATCCTGGGCGAGCTCGACCTACTCGAGGGGCGCCACGCCACGTGCTTCCCTGGCTTTGAGAAAAGCTTCCCCGAAGGCGCCTATACCGGCGAGAAGGTTACGCAAGACGGCAACATCATCACCGCCAGCGGCATGGCCCAGTCGCTCCCCTTTGCGCTTGAGCTGCTGCGCACGCTCGCCGGCGACAAGGCCGTCGAGAAGGTCGCCGAGGGCATTCAGCTATGATTTTGGCTTCGCAATCACCGCGCCGCATCGAGTTGATGCGCGAGGCGGGCTATGACATTCGCGTGATTCCCGCAGATATCGACGAAACGCCTTTTGATGGCGAAGCTCCGCTTACACTCGTCGAGCGCTTGGCGCGTGCCAAAGCCGCCGCCGTTGCCGCCGAGCATGCCGAGCCCAACGAACTGACCGTCGCGGCCGATACTATTGTCACCTTTGACGGCCAAATTTTGGGCAAGCCGGCAGACGGGGACGAGGCGCGCACCATGCTCCGCGAGCTTTCGGGCCGCACGCACCAGGTCGCAACCGGCGTCTGCATCGTTAAAGCCGGCGACGCTACAGCTCCGCATGCCGCCGAGAGCCTGTCGTTTGTCGATGTGACCGACGTGACGTTCTATGAGCTTACCGAAGAGCAGATCGAGCGCTATGTTGCCTCGGGTGAGCCCATGGACAAGGCCGGCGCCTACGGCATCCAAGGCACAGGCGGCCGCATGCTTGTGCACGATATTTCGGGTGACTTCTACAACGTGGTGGGCTTGCCCATCGCTCGCGTCGCACGCGCGATTCAAAAACTCTCGTAATTGCATCTGGCGCTGGGTATCCCCCAGCGCCTACAATTTTGCCGTACCGTACGGATCCCGACCGGGCATAAGGCCCGGCGGAAAACCGATAGGAGAACACATGGACACACTGCTCGAAGCCATCGATGTTTGCAATGTCGATGGCTTTTGCTTTGGCAACTATACGGACGAGGAGGCTGGCACCGGCTGCACCGTAATCGTGGCGCCCGAGGGTGCCACCGGTGGCGTTGACGTACGTGGTGGCGCCCCCGCTTCGCGTGAGACCGACCTGCTGCGTCCCGAAAACACCGTCGATAAGGTCCACGCCGTCTGCCTTTCGGGCGGATCGGCCTTTGGCCTCGAGGCTGCAAGCGGCGTGGCCCGCGAACTCGAGAGCCGCGGCATTGGTCTGCCCGTCGGCCCCACGCAGGTGCCCATCGTGTGCTCCAGCTGTATCTTCGACCTTGCCTTTGGCGACCCCACCGTTCGCCCCGACATTGAGGCCGGCATCGCCGCCGTGCGCGAGGCGCTCGACCACACCCCCACCAAGCTCGAACAGGGCAACGTAGGCGTCGGCACGGGCGCTACCGTGGGTAAGCTCATGGGCCCCGCCACCTGCATGAAGGCCGGCCTTGGCGCTGCCGCCGTGGCGCTCGGCCCCATCAAGGTGGGCGCCGTGGTCTCGGTCAACGCCTGCGGCAACGTTGTCGACCCCTTCACCGGCGAGTGGGTCGCCGGTATGCGTGCCGCAGCCGATAGCGACCAGATCGTCGACATGGAACTCGCAGCCTTTGCCGCCGCCGGATCCATGCAGATGCCGCTCGACCGCACCAACACCACCATCAGCTGCATCGTCACCAACGTGGAACTCACTAAGGCACAAGCCACCAAGGTCTCCCAGATGGCAGCAGATGCCTACGCGCACGCCATTCGCCCGACACATACCACCAACGACGGCGACACCATCTACACCCTCGCCAGTGGCGAACTAGGCGCCCAGGCAAGCGCCGCCGTTCCCCTAGACCTGCTGGGCATGCTCGCCGTAAGGGCTCTGCAAACCGCCATCGTAAACGGAGCCAAAAACGCCAAAACCTCCCACGGCATACCCGGCGCCGCAAAGTAAACTAGCTCGTCCGGTTGCCCGGTGGGGTTTGGTTATGTTTGCTGCTCTACAGTCCTGGCTCGCACGAAGAGCACATTAAGTGCTCTTCGGCTCCTGCGGAACTCGCGACAAACATAACCAAATCCCACCGGGCAACCTACCAACCAAGTCTTTTCAGCCCAGGCCCATGTGTACCGCGCGTCCAAGGTCTTCAAATTCAGCTTGCTGACATAAAGCAAGACATAACAGAGGACCCCTGGTCCTTAACTTGATACGAGTTCCGCACGCAAAGGAGGCGCCAGTGGCGCCTCCGTCTTGCGCAGGACTGTTCGAAGTAGCAAGTTAAGGACCAGGGGTCCCCGTTACCCGAGCGTTTCTGCCCTAGTTGAATTTGAAGATCTTTGAGGCAAGACGGTATAGGCCAAGTGTGGTTTTGTCTCCGGCACGACCGCGGAGGTTAGTGAAGAAGCCAACCACACCGTAACGTGCACGACGATACATACGCTCATCGTAGGCCTTCAGGTCCGCCCACAGCGTCTTTAGGCGCTCGTCGGCACAATCCTCGTCGGAAAGCTTGGTGAGCACCGAGCAGATCGCCATCATCATGGTGAAGTAGCCCATCATGTACGAACGCAGACGCGACGACTCGACATCGCTGTACAGGTGGTACGACTCCATCATGATACGCGTAACACGGAACTGCTGGTCCAGACGCTTGACCATCGTGGCCTCGTTGACACTCTGGCCCTCGCGACCGATAAAGTAGCGATAGAGGTCGATGTCGGCGTAGTACATGGTCTTGCAACGCGGCAGCGGCACGTAGGCGTAGATGTTGTCCACATAGAACGTGTGCGGCGGCATGGGCAGGTTGGACTCGCGCAGCACATCCGTGCGATAGCACAGACTGTGCATGAGCAGATTCTGGTCCAAACGGAAATGGCCGATCTGGTCCCAGGTAAAGATCTTTTTTCGAGGCAGGGCAAACTTGTAACCAATGGCCGTATGCGTACCCTCGTAAACCTTCTCGTACACGTAGTTCGAGATAAACAGGTCAACGCGCTGGTCGCGCTCTTCAAAGCCGCGCAGAATCGACAGCATGGTCGAAAGGGCAGCGCCGTCAAGCCAGTCGTCCGAGTCGACAACCTTGTAGTAGGTGCCCTGCGCCTCGCGCAGACCCGAAAGGACGGCAATACCGTGGCCGCCATTCTCCTGGTGCACCGCGCGGATGATTCCAGGATAACGGGCCTCCCACTCGTCGGCCTTGGCGGCCGTCTCATCCTTGGAGCCGTCGTCCACCACGATAATCTCGATATCGGTGGCATAATTGCTCCCCTCTAAGATGGAGGTAATGCAATGGTCCATGTCCTTAGCGGCGTTATACGAGGGAATACCGAATGTTATGACTTTATGCATGGCAGGCGATAATCTCATCCGAAAGATCGAGGGCGGAATTGGTCACGGCATCCATATCGTAGTAACGATACTCGGCCAGACGACCCACCGGGTGGAAGTTTGTCAGGTTCTGGACGCGCTCAAGATAGCGCTCATAGAGCTCACGGTTCTCGGGCTCCAGAATGGCGTAATAGGGCGTCTCGCCCGAGCCAGGCGTATAGGCCTTGGAATACTCCTTCATGATGGTGGTCTTGCCGGGCAGGACCTGACCAGTCATGTTCTTGAACTCGGTGATGCGCGTGTAATCCTCGCTCGTGGTGTAGTTGACGGTGCCCACGGGCTGGAACTGGTCCATATCGAGCGTCTCGAACTTCATGTCGAGCGTACGGTACGGCAGAGCGCCCAGGTCGAGGTTGAACAGCTCGTCAAGCGGACCGGTGTAGACGATCTCGCCGCCATAGACCTTACCGTCGATCTTGACGGTGGTCTCGTCGATCTCGAAGAGGTCGCGGGCGTCCACGTCGCAGAACACATCAATCAGATCGTGGTCGAGCATGTGCTCGAACAGCGCGGTATAGCCGTCCTGCGGCATGCCCTGGAAGGGAGCCTGCGGGAAGTAGCGGTCATCGTCGCCCACAAAGACGGGAACGCGGCCGGTGATCGAGGGATCGATCTGGTCGGGTGTCTGACCCCACTGCTTCATGGTGTAATGCAAAAAGACGTTCTCGTAGACGTAATCGGCAACCTCGGCAAGATCCGGGTCGTTCTTCTTGCGCAGCTCCATGATGGGCACCTTGACGTCCTTGCCAAAGGTCTCCACGAGCTTCTGATACAGCTCCTCGCCGCGCTCATCGCCAAAGGCAAGCTTGAGGCTCGCGTGGTTAAAGGGCACAGGCATAAGGGTGCCGTTGATGTTGGCGAGCACCTTGTGCTGGTAGTCCGTCCACTTGGTAAAGCGCGACAGGAAATTGTGGACGCGCTCATTAAAGGTATGGTAGATGTGCGGACCATACTCGTGGACCAGGATTCCGGCCTCATCAGCGCAGTCGTAGGCGTTACCCGCAATGTGGCTACGGCGTTCCAGAACGGCAACGCGATAGCCGATAGTCTCGGCGAGACGACGGGCGCAAACGGCACCGGCATATCCAGCACCGACGACAATCATGTCGTATGCGCCGGCATTAAAGCCTTCAGGCAGGCCTGAGGTAATCTGCATCGATACTCCTTGTCAAAAGCCACGGGCTCGTTAGCTGGGCTTTTCTCGAACATTCTTCGAGACATATTTATCAGAGCGATTATAGCGCTAATGCGTCCTATAATGAGCTTGCCACACAAGGAAAGCTCAAGCACCGCGGCGTACATTATTGAAAGGTAAACCCGCTAGCAGCGGGTTTATTCGTGTGCAGTCAGGCGCCTGGAGCTTAGCGAAACGCTTGTAAGGAGTAACATGAGCGATTTCCTTAACCGTATGAAGTCTGCCGCCAAGGCCGACCTTAAGACGATCGTCCTGCCCGAGGGCGAGGATCCGCGCACCATCGTCGCAGCCACCAAGATCATCGAGGAGGGCCTGGCAAAGATCGTCATCCTGGGCAACCCCGACGAGATCAACGTTCCCGGCGCTACCGTCATCGACCCGCGCAATGCCGAGAAGCACGAGGAGTACGCGCAGAAGTTTGCCGAGCTCCGCGCCAAGAAGGGCGTCACCATCGAGCAGGCTCGCGCCCAGGTGATGGATGCTACCTACTTTGGCACCATGATGGTCAAGATGGGCAACGCCGACGGCCTGGTCTCCGGCGCCTGCCACTCCACCGCCGACACGCTGCGCCCCGCGCTGCAGATCCTCAAGACCGCCCCGGGCACCAAGTTGGTGTCGGCCTTCTTCGTGATGTGCACCGACACTCCGCAGTTCGGCACCGACGGCACGCTGATCTTCGCCGACTGCGGCCTCAACATCAACCCGTCCTCCGACGAGCTCTCCGAGATCGCCATCGCCTCCGCTCACTCCTGGTCCACCTTCATGGGCAACGTTGAGCCGCACGTGGCCATGCTCTCCTACTCCACCATGGGCTCCGCCGGCGGCGAGGTCGCCAAGAAGGTCCAGGAGGCTGTGAAGTTCTGCAAGGAGAAGGCTCCCGAGCTCGCCATCGATGGCGACCTGCAGCTCGACGCCGCCATCGTTCCCACCGTCGCCCAGCTCAAGGCTCCCGGTTCCTCCGTTGCCGGTAAGGCCAACGTGCTCGTGTTCCCCGACCTCGAGGCCGGCAACATCGGCTACAAGCTGGTCCAGCGCTTCGCCGGCGCCGACGCTTACGGCCCCATCCTGCAGGGCATCGCCAAGCCGGTTAACGACCTGTCGCGCGGCTGCTCTGCCGACGACATCGTGGGTGTCGTGGCCATCACCGCCGTCCAGGCTCAGATGGCTGAGTAGCGGACGCACTCGCCCGAAGGCCGCACGGGCTAACCCCTGAAAACGTCCTCGACCAATGAAACGCCCCCGTTCTGCTCCTCCGGAGCTACGAACGGGGGCGTTTCTGGTCTGCGGATTGTTTTCAGGGGTTAGCCCGTGCGGCCTTCTGCCGTCACGTGGCAATCAGGGAATCCGGGGTGGACGGCGGCTTGGCTACGAGCTGGGGCTTAGGATCTGAACGAATGGATGCCGTTGCTGAAAGCGCAGGCGTTGCCGGCGATGGTCACTTTGGGACTGGAATTACCGCCTGCTAGTAAAAAGGCCTCCGGAGCTGTTGCTCTGGAGGCCTTTTTTCAATTACAGACGAATGCGTTAGTTGTTCTTGGTCAGGCGTTCGACGTCGCGGGCGATCATGTATTCCTCGTCGGTGGGGATGACCATGACCGTGACGGCGGAACCGGCGGCGCTAATGACCTGCGGTCCGTTGCCCACGGCCTCGCGGTTCTTGTTGTTGTCGATGCGCACGCCCAGCCACTCAAAGCAGTCGCAGAAGGCCTTGCGGATCGACCAGTCGTTCTCGCCGATGCCGGCGGTAAAGGTGATGGTGTCCACGCCCGCCATGGAAGCGATCATGGAGCCAGCCTGCTGCATGGCCTTGTAGGCGAACATATCGAAGGCGAGCAGGCAGCGCTCGTCGCCCTCGGAGGCGCGTGTACGGATGTCGCGGGCGTCGTTGGAGATGCCCGAGATGGCAAGCAGACCAGACTGCTTGTTCATCATGTCATCGACTTCCTGATAGCTGTAGCCGCCCTCGCGCTGCAGGTAGCATACGGTAGCCGGGTCAATGGAACCGCAGCGGGTACCCATCATCAGACCGTCAAGCGGCGTGAGGCCCATCGTGGTGTCGCGGCACACGCCGTCCTCAATGGCGGCAAGCGAAGCGCCGTTACCCAGATGGCACGAAAGCAGGCGGTGGCAGCGCGAGCCCAGGATCTCCTTGGCCATCATCCACTCGTAGCGGTGGCTCGTACCGTGTGCGCCGTACTTGCGCACGTGGTACTTGTCGCACACGTCCTTGGGCAGCGCGTAGGTGTAGGCGACCTCGGGCATGGTCATGTGGAACGAGGTATCGAAGACGGCCACGTTGGGCAGCTCCGGATACTTCTCACGGCAATACTCAATCGCCGCCGCCTCACCGTAGTTGTGCAGCGGGGCAAGCGGTGCCACCTCGAGTATCTTGGCCATGACCTCGTCGTCGACGACTGCGGAATCATCGAAGTGCCAGCCGCCCTGAACGATACGATGTCCAATGCCATCAATCGTAAAGTCGGTCTTCTCGAGCTCCTCGAGCACGCGAGCGATAGCAGAGCGATGATCGGGGAAGGGAACCTCCTCGGTCTGCTTGGCGCCACCGTTCTCGGAGTGGCCAAAGATGCCCATGTCCGAACCGATATGTTCGCAGTTGCCCTTGGCGAAAACCTCGCGGGTATCGGTATCCAAAAGCTGATATTTAAGGCTTGAGCTGCCGGCGTTGACAACAAGTACGTTCATGAGACTCCTTTGCAGTGCAATACGGTCGACGCAGACCCCTTAAGGCGGCCGCATTTTAATAAGAAGTTATCATATCTTAATAAATAGCTATCAGCATATCGCCCAACGAGCGCAAAAGAGGGGCTGAACGGCACTTGGTCGTCCACCCCCTCCCCTCTTGCAATTACTTGCCGTTGACGATGCGCTCGACGTCAGAAGCGATCATGAACTCCTCGTCCGTGGGGATGACGAAGATCTTGACCTTGGAATCCTTGGCAGACAGGCACCAAGCGCCGTCGCCACGCAGGGCGTTGCGGGCGTGATCCATCTTGACGCCCATAAAGGCCAGACGGTCGGCCACGCCGGCGCGAACGGCCGGAGCGTGCTCACCGATGCCGGCGGTGAAGACCAGGGTGTCCATGCCGCACATGGAAGTGGCCATCTCGGCAGCCTTGGCGGCAATCTTGTAGACAAACATGTCGAAGGCGAGCTGGGCCTCGGGGTCACCAGCAGCGGCGAGCTCCTCGACGTTGCGGCAGTCGTTGGTCTTGCCACCGGTCACAGCCATGAGGCCGGACTTCTTGTTCATCATCTCGTCGACCTCGTCGAAGGTGTAGCCACCCTCGCGCTGCAGGTAGCACACGGTAGCCGGGTCGATGGAGCCGCAGCGGGTGCCCATCATGACGCCGTCGAGCGGGGTGAGGCCCATGGTGGTATCCATGCACTTGCCGTCCTCGATGGCGCACAGGGAGGCACCGGAACCGATGTGGCACACAACGACCTTGCGGGCCTCGCCGTTGGTCATCTCGGCGACCTTCTTGGAAATGTAGCGATAGCTGGTGCCGTGGGCGCCGTACTTACGGATGTGCAGCTTGTCGCAGACGTCCTTGGGCAGGGCGTAGGTCTTGGCGACCTCGGGCATGTTGAAGTGGAAAGCGGTGTCGTAGACCGTGACATTGGGCAGGTCGGGATACTGCTCCAGGCAGTACTCGATCACGTTAGCCTCGGGGTTGTTGTGCAGCGGGGCGAGCGGGGCAACCTCGCGGATCTTGGCGAGAACGTCCTCGTCGACGAGGGAGGAATCACCAAAGTACCAACCGCCCTGAACGATACGGTGGCCAATGCCCTCGATCTTGACGCCGTTGGCCTCGAGGTCCTTCAGGACGACCTCAATGGCGACCTTGTGGTCGGGGAACTCGATGTTCTCGGTCACCTTCTTGGAGCCGTTGGCGGCGTGGGTGAAGGTACCACCGGTAAAGCAGACGCGCTCGCAGGAACCCTTTGCGGACACCTTGTGGGACTTGGTGTCGATGACCTGATACTTAAGGGTCGAAGATCCCGCGTTGACGACCAGAACGTTCATGTGTCTCCCTACTAACAGGCGGTGTGGCGCCGCCAGGTTACATACGTTTCAATAATAAACCCAAACGCTCTCGCGCTCAGGTTTATTGCGTTGATATATAAGTCATCGGTGCCAGAGCTTCCGTTTCATTGCACGGAAAAAGCGTCCTCAGATGAGGTTCTCGCCCAGGTTCTTGCCGCCGAGGACGTGCATGTGGAAGTGCATGACGGTCTGACCGGCGTTGACGCCCTTGTTGGAGATGACGCGGAAACCGTCCTCCAGGCCCTTGGCCTTAGCGACCTCCTGGATGGCGTGGGCCATGGCGCCCATGGTCTCGGCAGGCACGTTGTCGGCGATGTCGCTGTAGTGCTTCTTGGGGATCACGAGGGTGTGGACCGGCGCCTGGGGGTTGAGGTCGTCGAAGGCGATGACCCGGTCGTCCTCATAGACAACGGTCGAGGGGATCTCGTGGTTGGCAATTTTGCAGAAGATGCAATCACACATGGTAGGTTCCTTTCTCACAGACCAAGGTAGTCTTTTTGGGACGGGGCTTTTTTGACTACTTTTTCGCAAGCGCAAACACTCGGCAAGCCGTCGCGCAAGGGTAGTCAAAAAAGCCCCGTCCCAAAAAGACTACCCCAAAGTAGGCTGCGAGATGGTTAGAACGAGAGGTTGTCGTCGGTGTTGGCGGCCTCGCCGTCGGCGAGCACATCGTTGCCGTCGACGTCCTTAAGGAGCACCGAGACCTTCTGCTCGGCATCGGACAGGCGGGTGCGCAGGCTCTTGAGGAGCTCGACGCCGCGGGTATAGCTCTCGAGCGACTCCTCGAGCTCCATATCGCCCGACTCCAAGCTGCGGATGATGAGCTCCAACTCCTGCGAAGCCTGCTTGTACGTAAGCTGCTCGACCGGGGTCTTCTCTGCCATATCTGTTTCCTTTCCTAAAGGTTTATCGCTATGAAACGCGGCCTACTCGACCGCATCGACCGTTGCCGCCACGTTGCCGTCTGCCATGCGCACGCGAATGGCGTCGCCCGGCTTAAAGGTCTTGGCACTTGTAGCCACGCCGTCAACGCTGTACGCGATGGAATAGCCACGGGCAAGCACCTTGAGCGGCGACAGGGCATCGAGCGAGGCTGCCGCACGGCCCAGGTCGGACGCGGGTTTGTTGAGCATCGTGCGCCCCTGATGCTCCAGGCGGGAACTCGCAAGCGTGAGCGCATGACGCTTGCCATCGAGCCCCGAGGTGCTTGCAACCAGACGCTCGGGCAGGCGCTCGAAGTTGGAGCGGAATGTCCCGACCGAGCGCGCTATGGCGCCCGACAGGCGATCGTCAGTCAGCGCAAGCTCCGATTCGCGACGTTCGACCATAAACGTTGGGTCGTTGAGGCACGGGCGGCATGCGGCGGCATCGAGTGCATCGCCCAGACGGGCCGTATAGGTGTCCCAGGCACGACGACCGCGCTGGTCGAGCATTTCCAGATCGACCTGATCCGACCCGATCATCGAAGCCATCGCGGCGCCCAGACGCTGATGGCGCGCCTCAAGCACATCGGCCAACTCCGTCATAGCTGGCGCCACCGATTCGGCCGCCGCCGTGGGCGTGGAGGCGCGGCGATCGCTCACCATATCGCAGATCGAAGTATCGGGCTCATGCCCAATACCGGTCACCACGGGCACAGGACAAGCTGCCACCGCGCGGGCAAGCTCCTCGTCATTAAAGGTCATGAGGTCCTCAAAGGAGCCGCCGCCGCGCACTAGCAAGATGCAGTCGGGCGCTGGCGTAATGGAAGCGGCGCGGCGCAAGCCCTCGATGAGTTCTGCCGGCGCGCCCTCACCTTGAACTTTAGCCCCCACGCAAACGAGCTCGACAAGCGGGTTGCGACGACGCAATGTGCGCTTGACGTCATCGATTACGGCACCCGAAAGCGAGGTGACGACCGCCACGCGTGAGCAGAACACCGGGATGCGGCGCTTGCGCGCTTCGTCCATCAGGCCCTCGCGGCGTAGCTTTTCGGCCAGTTGCGCCACTTGTTGACGCAGCAGGCCCTCCCCCGCCAGCGAAAACGAGCGAGCGACAAAGCTCATGCGGCCCGTGGCCTTATAGAGATTGAAGCTGCCCTTAAAGCTCACCTGCATGCCGTCGCGCAGATCGAACGTGCGCTTGAGATAGGCGCCCTTCCAAATGATGCAGTCAACGGCGGCCGAATCGTCCTTAATCTGGAAGTAGCAGTGGCCGCTTCGGGCGTTAGGACCACGAAAACCCGTGACCTCGCCCAGGACGCTCAGCTGCGGAATGGCATCGAGCGCACCGGCAGCGATCTCTACCGCCTGGCTCACGCTGAGCTCCTTGCGCTCCTGCTCGTCCGGACCGTCGAACTCGGCAGAAACGGCATTACCGGTTAGGTTCCAGCCTGCCACGCAGCCTCCTTTCGTTATCGAGCACAGAGACTCCGGCCCCGTGCGAAATTAAGTCCAACACATAGTACAGCGCCGCGAGGACACGAATCCCCGCGGCGCCTGCCTGTCCCATTTATTATCGGTTGGAGTTTCTGTTGTAGCGAGCCATAAGGTAGAGCAGCTGAATGATCGAAGTGAGCGCTGCGGCCACATAGGTAAGCGCGGCTGCCGTCAGCACCTTCTTGGCGCCGTTGACCTGCTTGGAACTCATACCCGACTGCTCGATGTACGCCACAGCACGTCGGCTGGCGTCAATCTCGACAGGCAACGTAACGAGTTGGAACAGCACACTAAACGAGAAGAAGATCAACGCGAGGGTCGTGAGCCCGGCAATGTTCATAAACAGGCCCAAGAGCAACACGATGGTCCAGGTGTTCTGGGTAAAGTTGACGACCGGGACCAGGGCGGTGCGCACCTTCATCATGGCGTAACCGCTTTGGCGCTGGGCGGCGTGGCCCGCCTCGTGACAGGCGACGGCAACGCTTGCGACCGACCCGCCCGAACGGTTGGCGTCCGAGAGATACAGGTTGTTATCCTGACGCTCCTATTTGGCAAGGTGTTTTTTAGAATCCATTTTGCGCTCGGCCTCGAAGGCCCGCCTGTCCCAATCGAGCGGAAGTCCGGCCTCGACCCATGCCTCGTAGGCCCTCCTTATGGGCTTGAGCTCCCTTTGGCCCCTCTCCAGCATCGAGATGTACTTCTCGCTGGTGCCCAGTATGGACGCCGCCCTCGCCTGGCTGACCTTCGCCGCGCGCCTGGCCGCCACGAGCCCCGAGGCGTCCCCGGGCCTCCTGATCTCGTGCGGGTGCATCAGCGCCCGGTACGCCTCCCTGGCCACGTAGCGCTTGAGGCACCTCATGACCTCCCTGTCGCTCTTTCCCCGCCCCCTGGCCCTCTCGGCGTACTCGGCGGTCTCGGGGTCGCGCATGACCCTCTGCCTCGCGATCTCGTGCAGCGCGCTGTTCGCCTGCCGGTCGCCGCCCCTGTTGAGCCTGTGCCTCACGGTCTTGCCGCTCGAGGCGGGAATGGGGCAGGCCCCGCATATCGCCGCGAACGACGCCTCGGAGCGCAGCCTGCCCGGGTTGTCCCCGGCCGCGACCGCGAGCTTGGCCGCGCTCACGGGCCCGCACCCGTACATCGCCAGCAGCGCGGGGCAGTTCTCCTCCAGGGACGCCTCGATCGCGCGCTCCATGTCGAGCGCCGCGTCGCGCGCCGCCCCCCACAGGTCCGCCAGCGCGCCGAGCGCGGCGCCCAGCGCGCCCTCGGCGCGCACGGAGGGGAGCTCCTCCATCAGCCTCGGCCCTCCCATGCCGCGGAACCTCGACCTGAGCCCCTCCGGCGCGGTGGTGAGCAGCGACCTCGCGGTGTTTATCGCCGAGGTCCGCGCCTTCACCGCCCCGGAGCGCGCCGCGAGCATGCAGCGCACCCCGTCGACCCACCCGTCCTGGCTCTTGGGGGTCCCGAGCCCTGAGCCGGACATCGCCGTGCGGGCGGCCCTCTCCGCGTCCGCCTCGTCGCACTTTCCCTGCCCCGGGCGCCTCCTCTGCATCCTCGCCGGGGAGAGAGCCTCGCGCACGGGCATCCCCAGCGACGCGAGGTGCCTGGTGAGGCCCGCCCCGTAGGACGACGTCCCCTCCATCGCGACGCAGGCCGGCTCCCCGGCCGCCGCGATCGCCTGTTAGCGCTACTGTAAAAACAACCATTTTGACCAACGCTCAACAACCAATCAT
>DXMG01000027.1 GCA_019414325.1 Collinsella sp.
GACGGAAAGCACATTAAGTGCTTTCCTTTGCGTGCGGAACTCGCGACAAACTTAACCCCCGCCCTCAGCCCCGGAGACCCTCCCTGCCGTCACATTATTCAACCAGTTTTGCGGGCGTGCGCCGCTGCGCGGCTAGCCCGCGTGCTCTTCGGCGGGGGTGGTCTGATGGATCTTGTTGAACTTCGGCCTTTGGCTTAAAGAAAAACGGGGGACGCATTGTGCATCCCCCGTTTTTGTTGTGGTTACTCTAGATCAATAAATTTGGCGCTTAGGATCTTGCCGTCTTTTACTAGCATTCTGGCCATGGTGGGGCCTCGGGTGCCTCTGGGGTAGCTGGCGCTGCCCGGGTTGAGGACTAAGCAACGGCCCACTTGGGCTTCTTTGGTTACGTGGGTGTGGCCGTTGATGGCTACGTCTACGGATCCCACCGGAAGGTCTTCGCGGTAGTGGGCTACGGCGAATTTGAGGCCTTCGTAGGTAAAGAGCGCAAGACGGTCTACATCGGGACCGTAGTCGCGGTAGTAATCGTTGTTGCCCAGTACGGCCCGCACGGGGGCGATGGTGCATAGGTGCTCGTAGTCCATCTCTGACGTGAGGTCGCCAGCGTGGATGATCAGGTCTGCGCCCTCAAGCTCATCCAAGAGCGCAGGCGAAAGATAGCCGTGGGTGTCCGAGATGATGTCGATGCGCTTGGCGCTTGCACTGTTCATGGGATCCCTTCCGCAAAAAAACGATTCGGCAGATACATACAAAAAGGGCCTCACAACTCCGCAGACGATGGGTCTACAGGGCTGCGAGGCCAGTGTGCTAGAGACTCAGGGCCTTCTTGAGCGGCACGACGCGGCGGCGCGAAACCGGCACGCGTTCGTCGACGCCCGTAATGCCCAGCTGGATGGCGCCCGAGGGCACCGTCTCGACGTCCGTAACGCACGCCAAGTTGACGATATAGCGGCGGTGAACACGGAAGAAGCCAAAATCGCAGAGCTTGGCCTCAAACTGCGCCAGCGAGGTCGTCGACAAAAAGCGATCATCGACGGTATAGATGCAGGAGTAATCGTCCTTGGCCATGATAAAGCGAATGTCGTCCACGGGAATGAGCACCTTGCGGCCGCCCTTTTCCACCGGGATACGCTCGATGGTCACCTTGCTGTCCGTAACTGGCTTGGCGCGTTGCATGACCTTCTCGATCGCGCGATCCAAGCGAGCTTCCTCGACCGGCTTCATCAGATAATCGACGGCATCCACGTCGAATGCCTCGACCGCATGGTCGCTATACGCAGTCACAAACACGATCGCCGGCGGATTTTTGAGCTTATGCAGCGCCTCGGCAAGTTGCAGGCCCGAGGCACCGGGCATCGAGATATCGAGAAACACGACATCCACGCGACTTTCCATAAGCATCTCGATGGCGGAGCGGACGCTCGACGCCTCCGTGATCGTGCCGATCTTGCCCGTTTGCTCGAGCAGGAAGCGAAGCTCCGAGCGAGCCGGCGCCTCATCATCCACAATCATCGCACGCAGCATAGGGATAAAACCTTTCGTCAACTAACTACGCCGGGCGTCCGTCGCATGACGTTGAGCCCGTAGCCTTTTATTTTACTCTTGAATGTCGAAGATGCTCTCTGACAAATCAAGATGAAGGAGCACTTTGGTGCCCTTGCCCGGCGCCGATTCAACACGCGTATAGGAGTGCGGCCCATAAAAGCGATGGATGCGCTCCGAAATATTGTGCATGGCCACACCGGCGCCACCACCCTGGGGAGAGCTGGCGTCGGGACGGGCAGAGCGCTCGTCAAACAGTCTGGCGGCGGTACCCTCATCCATGCCCACGCCATTATCGGCCACGGCAATCAAGATTGCATCCTCGCCGTCTTGGTGAACGGTCACGTCGATCCTCAGGGCGTCGTCATCGCCCATACCATGACGTACGGCGTTCTCGACAATCGGCTGGATCACGAACGCCGGCACCAGCGTATCTTCCACGTCCTCGGACACATCGAACGTCGCAAGCACGCGGTCCTCGCCAAAGCGGGCCTTCTCAAAGGTAAGGTAGCGCTTGGTCTGTGCGACCTCGCGCGAGACCGGAATAAGCGATCCCGAGTTGTCGAGCGTGGCACGATAGAACGATGAGAACTCACGAAGCAGTTCGCGGGCCCGCAGCGGGTCGGTGCGCGTAAACGATGCAATGGTGTTCAGCGTGTTGAACAGGAAGTGCGGGTTAATCTGCGCCTGCAGCGCACGCACCTCGGCGCGCGCTGTGAGTTCCTTTTGCACCTCGAGCTCGTGGATGGCGAGCTGCGTGGACAAGATCTCGGCAAAGCCCGAGGCAAGCGCGTACTGGGTACGGTCGACGGCGCGCGGGGTCTTATAGTAGAACTTGAGCGTGCCGACGGTACGATCGCCCACCTTGATGGGGGCGATAATGCCGGCGGGGACTTGGTTGTGCGAGCCGTCCGAGCCCACGACATCCACCATACGGTTGAACGACTGCACGATGCCATGTTCGATAACGTAGCGCGTGGCAAGCGTGTGGATGGGAGAATCTGGCAGTAGTTTTTTCTCAAGCTCGCCCGCGCAGGCCAGCACGTTGCCCTCGTCGGTGATGGCAACCGTCATGGCACGCGTCTCGGGCAAAATGCGCTGGCACACCAAACGCGCCGACTCCTGCGTCAGACCGCCCTTAATGTCCTCGAGCATGGCCGAGGCCACCGAGAGCGTCTCCTCGGTGTACTGCGAGCGCACCGAATCGGGATTGAGCGTCAAAAAGATAAAGATGCACAGAAAGATGCACAGCAGCGCGCAGGCAATCACCGTGGCGATCGGCTCGATACCGGTCGCCAAGGCAAAAATAAAGTACACCAGCACGCAAATGGCGCAGGCAACAGCAATGATGCGAAAGATTGATATTGAACTATCGCGCTGGGCGCGGCGGTCGATCATTCGGCCCCCTCCAGGATACTGATCAGTTGTGCGTCACGCCAAAGCCCGTCCATGATCTTGGGCCAAAAGCTCTGGAAACGCAGATAGCTTGCAGCGTTTTGGCGCGCATAGGCCTTTGCCTCGTCGATACCATGGCGCCAGATGCGCAGGTAGCCCTCATGCTCGCGGGTAAACACGCTGCGGACCATAGCGGTCTTGCGCACGCGGTCGTCGAGCTCGCGCGAAATCCACGGGCCCGGGTAGGGCATGAGCGATGCCGCCGTAACGGGAATGAGCTCCTTTTGATGCGCGGCAAATGTCAACTTGGCCCGTTCGTAGTACCAACGGTACACGTCCTGCATAAAGCGCGGCGAGCGCTTCTCGGACTCGGGCGGCAGATGGCGCACGGTCCACTCGTTATCGAACCACACGTCGTAGCCAAACATGCGCATGTTAAAGAGGTAATCCAAGTCCTCGCCGCGGGTGATAAACGGGTCAAAGGCCACACGCGTAAAGGCGCGGGCGTGCAGGGCCATCAGGCCGCCGCACACGTAGTTGGAGCGCGAGATGCGGGTACCCGAGAGCGCCTTTTTCATCCAACGGTTGAACTCGATGCGCTTGGTCCACCAACGATGGCAGATGCCCGCCTTGTCCGTGGGAGCCAGCGGCGAGCCGTCGCGATCGTAGAAATAGCCGCTCTTGACCAAGATCGGCAAGCCCTGACGCGTCTGCTGCCCCAACGCATAGGTCGCGCGCTTCATAAAGTCGGCGTCGATGACAGTCTCATCGTCATCCAAAAAGATAACCGCGTCATGCCCCAGCACAGCGGCACAGGCTAGCCCCATGTTGCGGATGGCACCGTAGCCTCGCAGGCTCACGCACTCGCCCGAACCCTTGGGCGCGATCTGAGCAACCCGGTCTGCAATGCGCGAGGCCTGGGTGTTGGTGACAACGGTGACCTTGAGCGCGGGATGCGCGTCGACAATCTCGTGCACGCGCAGCGACACATCGGCTGTGGCAGAAACGGGACAGACCACCAAAAGGATGATGCGCGGGATGTCACGTACCTGCTCAAGCGAGGCCAGGCAGCGGTCGAGTTCGGGATTGTCGGCGTTGAGTCGCGTCGAATGGTCATAGGTGCCAGGGGCGTTTGCGCAAGCGTCATCGCCCGCCCAATACGTTGGAATCACGACCGTGGCGTTCATGCCTTACCCTCCCTGCAACACAAAAACGGGACGCCGCCAAACACAGGCGACGCCCCGCGACCTAGCTGATTCCATCATACCCACTTGGGCAAATCATTGCTCGCAAGTCGCAATGTTTATTGCGGATAACCCCAAAAGAGTACCGTGGACAGGCACAATAGCCGCTCGCTCCTATGCGGCATGCTCTGCCGCCCGAGTCATGCGGGACAGGCGGACCAGCAGCATAAAGCCAACGATCAGCAGCACACCAATGGAAAGGACGCCCAGCGACGGGTTGCCGGTCAGCGAGGTGACGACCGACACTAGGAAAGTGCCCATGACGCTTGCATAGCGACCGAAGATGTCAAAGAAGCCGTAGTACTCGTTGGACTTTTCCTTGGGGATAATGCGGCCAAAGTAGCTACGGCTAAGCGCCTGCACGCCGCCCTGGAACAGGCCGACCATAATGGCAAGCACCCAGAATTCAAAGGCGGTCTTTAGGAAGAACGCGGCGAACAGCACAATGCCCATGTAGGCGGCGACCGCCACCAGGATCATGTTGAGCGTGCCCACGCGTCCGGCGAGCTTGCCGTAGATGATGGCGGACGGAAAGGCCACGAACTGCGTAACGAGCAGCGCAAGCACCAGCTGCGTCGAATCGATGCCCAAAGCCGATCCGTAACTGGTGGCCATGGAAATGACCGTGTGCACACCGTCGATATAGAAGAAGAACGCGATCATGTAGACCAGCACGGTCTTGTTGTGGGCGATCTCGCGCATGGTGTGTCCGACCTCGGAGAACACACCGCCCACGATGTGGCCGATAGTGTCCTCGGGACCGCGCTCGCGACCGTACTTTTGCTTATAGGTACGAATGAGCGGCAGGGTAAAGACGAGCCACCAGGCACCAGTGATGATAAACGACAGACGCGTTGCCAGCATGGTAGGGACGCCAAGAGCGGGGCCACCCATGATGAGCGCCAGGCAGATGACGAACGGCACGGTGGAACCGATGTAGCCCCAGGCATAGCCCGAGCTGGACACGGCGTCCATGCGCTCGTCGGTGGTAATGTCGGGCAGCATGGCGTCGTAGAACGTCATAGAAGAGTTAAGGCCGATGGTGCACAGCACGTACACGGTCAAAAATGCCATGGCGGACATTGGGATAGCCTGCGCCAGGCAAAGCACCAGGCCCGTGAGGAAGAAGCCCAAGAAGAACTTGATCTTGTTGCCGGCGTAGTCGGCAAGCGCGCCCAGAATGGGCATGAGCATGGCGATGACCAGCGAGGCGATCGTCTGCGCATTGCCCCAGGCGACCACCAGGTCGGCCGAAGAAGCGCCGGTATTGATGGCGTTAAAGTAAATGGGCACCACCGAGGTATTGAGCAGCACGAGGGCCGAATTGCCCACATCATACATAACCCAGTTACGCTCGAGCTTGGTGTATTTCATGGACAGGGACCCTTCGTATTCGCCCGATATGCAGTTAGTTCATCGTACCCCAATTGTCCAGAACCGCCGGTAAGGATTCGGCAAAGGGGCACGCACGGGCCCTATTCCTCGCGGTCGAACTCCTCATCGGCTTCGAGCACGCGACCGCTGTAGTTGACGTGACTGGTCACGGCATCCATGTCACCAGTCTCGATGAAACGTGCGACCGTGCACTCGTAATCGACCAGCGCGCGATCAAAGACCTCGGGGAAACTCTCGTTCGAGACCTCGTCGGTAAAGGGATTCTTCCATGTCAGATGGCCCAGGTTACCGGTGCGCTCGGGCAGCTCCGTCGTCACGCGATGGGCAAGGCCGTCGAGCAGCGAGTAGTCGTGCACCAAGCCCTCAACCAGCGAGATCGCGCGCGTCTTTGCGGAGCCGGCCGGCTCAATCGCGCGGTAAAGTCGCTGCATATTGGCAACGGCAGCACCGTACTCCCCTGCCGGAATGTCAATGCCGTACACGCGTCCGGCAACATAGCTCATCAGCACGCCGGCCACGCGATTGATGCGATCGGTGGTGACGATCTCGCCCGCCGGCGGATAATCGTCGACCGTAGCGCCATCGCGTTTAAGCTGCAGCATCAGCACATCCAGGTCGCTCTCGATCACGGCATGGACCTGACTGCTCGAGTTCTCAAGCTCTGAATCGGACTCCACGATGCCAAACTGCTGCTCATAGACAAAGGGGTGGGCGTTGCGGTCGAGCACGTAATGAGACAGCAGGCCCAGCGCAAAGGCGCGACCCAAGCTGGCGTCGCGCGGCAGCAGATGCGACACGCCGTCGCGCAGGCACGCGAACTGGCGAGACATGCGCGACCGATGCATGACCTGCGCCAGCAGCGTGCAGTCGGAAACACGCGGTGTCAGAATGTGAAAGAAGAACGGGTCGGGGCCTTGGTTGCCCAAGATAAAGGCAATGCGCTCTTCATCGGACGTGATGACGCCCTGCGGAAGACGGTCGATGCTTTCCTCGCCAAACAGATGATGGGTGATAAGCGCGGGCATAATGATCCTTTCGATTTCATTCGATGCCACCCATTATGCCCACCGCGCGCCCATGCCAAACCTGCGATGGTAAACGACGGCACGCAGACCGTCTACGCAAGCCCCAAGCGTGCTTTAACCTCGGCAGCGCGACGGCGGGACACGGGCACCGTCGAGCTCACGCGGTCAAGCCTGAGCTCCATCAACCCCGTGGAGCCAATCTCAACATTGTGCACGTCTTCCAAATTGACCAGATAGCTGCGATGAACGCGAATAAAGCCCTCGGAGTCCAAGCGACGCTCGAGCGAAGAGATCGACTCATTGATCAGGTACGTTCCCTCGGCGCAGATGGCGTTGCAAAAATCGGCGCGCGCCTCAAAGTAGCAGACGTCTGCGGCGGGAATGAACACCTTTTTGCCCCCGCGGTCCACCGTCAGGCGCAAAGGCTGGCGCGGAGCATGGATAACACGACGGGCACCCAAGGCTGCCTCGATCTTGTCGAGTGCCTTTGACAGGCGTGCGTCCTCGACCGGCTTGACGACATAGTCGACCGCATCGAGGTTATACGCATCGGCGGCAAACTCGGCAAACGCCGTCACAAACACAACCACCGGCGGCGTCTTTAGGTTCTGCAGCGTCTCGGCAAGCTCAATTCCCGAGCGACCGGGCATGGTAATGTCTAAAAACAACACGTCGGGCTTGTTCGACAGAATCGACTCCACGGCTTCGGTGACATTTCCCGCCTCGGCAATCTGGCCCACACGCGTATCCTTTTCCAACAGATAGCGTAGCTCAGCCCTAATGGGAGGTTCGTCATCAACCACCAAGATGTTCCAGCCTTCGGACATATGTGCTTCCCCTCTTTTTCTCTCAATCCAACCGCGTGCTACGCCGTCAACGGCGCGGGCTCATGCGGCTCGCCGTTCAGCTCGACGATGACCTGCGTTCCCACGCCCTCCCGGGACTTCACGCGCATGCCGGAATCTTCTCCGTAAAAGAAATGGATGCGCTGAAGCACGTTGAAGAGCGCCAAGCCGCAACCTCGCTTGACGGAGCCGTCGGCGGTAATGCTCTCGGGCTCCTCTCGGCGATGTTGCTCAAACAGATGCGCGCAGACCTCTTCGCTCATACCGATGCCGTCGTCCTCGACGATGATCTCCAAACCGTCATCGGTCTCGAAAGCCCTAACGTGAATAGAAAGCGGCTCGGTCTCGCGCTGCGCGTGCTTGATGCAGTTTTCGAGCAACGGCTGCAAGATAAACGGCGGCACCATGCAATCGCGCACCTCAAAGTCGATATCGACCGAGACGCGCAGAGGGCCGTCGCCATACCGGGCCTGCATAAGATTGATATAGCGAGTGCCCTGTTCCACCTCGTGCTCGAGCGTGGTGAGCGTATCGGAATCAGAAAGCGTCTGACGGTAGTAATTGGAAAAGTCGATCAGCAGCGACCTGGCCTTGTCCGGCTCGGTACGTACGAGCGACACGATGGTGCTGATGGTATTGAATAGAAAATGAGGATCGACCTGCGATTGCAAGGCGCGCAGCTCCACGCGGGCCGTAAGCTCGTCCTGGCGCTCGAGCTCAAAGCTTGCAAGCTGCGTGGAAATGAGGTCGGCAAAGCCCGAGGCAAGCGCCGTCTGGCGCATATCGATGCTGCTCAGACGGGGATAATACAGCTCGAGCGTGCCCACGCAATGCCCGCGCACGGTAAGCGGTGCGACAATACCGGCGCGCAGGCGCGGAAAGTAGCCACCCGTCTCGGTCGAGGCATCGCGCGAGAACACGCTTTGCTCACCGCTGTTGATCACATTGAGCGTGGTCCGCAGCACCACCGGGGTGCCCGCGGGGCATTTTGCCGAGTCCTCGCCCCAGCTTGCCAACACCTGCTTGCCGTCGGTAAAGCAGATGGCAGAGGCGATAGTTTCGGACAGGATGATCTTAGAGGCGCCCAGGGCAGCTTCGGGCGTAAGGCCGCGCGACGTGTAGGCGAATATTTTCGACGCGATGGCGAGCGTGCGGTCGGTAGCGCTCGATGTGAGGTCGTCGGGAACGACAAAGACGTACGAGAAGAAGAAGCACAGCATGACCAAGCCGGCAATGACGACAACGGCCGGAACGGGATTGGGATTATCGGTTAGATCCCAGATGAGCAGCAGGATAAGCAGCGGAACGACAATACCGAGCAAGATGGCTTGAACCACATGCTGAGCGGTACGAAAGACCTTGGTAGAGTTGTAGCTCTTGCCCAGAATCAGCCTATTGAGATCCACCGTCATCTCCTTCTTACCGACGCACCCCATAGCAATAAAGAGGGCCGCAAGCGACCCTCTCCATTGCATTATGCAATCAAATACTGTGTTTTACATCAAGCCATCGATGAACGGTAGCTTAGGCGCTGTACTTGTTTGCCTCGCCGAAGGTGCCAGCCTCGACAATCCAGCCGTCCTTCATGATAACGTCCATGTTGTCGGTGTTGAGCACGTGGATGTCGGCGGCGACGTCACCGTTGACGACCAGCAGGTCGGCGCACTTGCCGGCCTCGATGGAACCGGTCTCGTCCTCGATGTGGCACATCTTGGCACCGTTGAGGGTGGCACAGGTGATGGTCTCGACCGGGGTGAAGCCGATCTTGTCGACGAACTCGTACATCTCCTCGATGGAGCAGGTGCCGTACGGGGTGACGAAGGAGAAGGAGTCGGAGCCGACCGTCATGACGACGCCGCGCTTCTTGGCCTCGCGCAGACAGTCGTAGTTGCGCTGCAGCTCCTTCTCGACCAGGGTGCCCTCGTACTTGTCGTGCAGCTCGGGGACGTAGACGGGCGGATAGGTGGCGTACCAGGTGGGCAGGAAGGCGATTGTCGGGGTGAAGAAGGTACCCTGCTCGGCCATGAGGTCCATGGTGCGCTCATCGATATCGAAGCCGTGAATCAACTGCTCGCAGCCAAAGCGAACGGAATCGTAGGCAGCGGCGTGGTTGTTGTAGCAGTGGCTCCACACGGGGATGCCGACCATCTTTGCCTCTTCGACCACGGCCTGAATCTCCTCGGAGCAGTAGTGCTGGTCGCGACCGGAGTCCCAGCGCCAGATGCCGCCACCGGTAGCCCAGATCTTGATGGCATCGGGGTTCTCGCGCAGGCGACGACGGACGGCCTTGCGCAGATCCCAAGGACCGTCGACCTGGTCGCCCCAGGGGTGCGATTCCTTGTTGAACTCCTGGCTGCAGTGGTGGGAGTCGCCGTGGCCGGCAACGCGGCAGAAGCCAAGGCCGGTGGCCAGAACGCGCGGGCCCTTGAAGACGCCCTTGTCGATGCAGTCACGGATCTGGATACCGAAGCGGCCGATCTCGCAGACGGTGGTGAGGCCGTGGGTGAGGCAGTCGTAGGCCTGCTTGACGGCGACGGCCTGCTTCTCGAGGAGCGGCTGCATGACCCAGTCGGTGTCATCGTCGGTCAGGTTGCCCGAGAAGTGCAGGTGGGTGTCGATCAGGCCGGGAAGGACGGTCTTGCCGGCGGCGTCGATAACCTCAACGCCCTCGGGAAGGTCCTGCATAGTGCCGGCGTACTCGATCTTGCCGTTGTCGTCGACGAGAACGAGGGAGTTCTCAACCGGCTCGGCACCGGTACCGTCGATGAGCTTGCCGCCAACGATTGCGTACTTAGTAGACATGGTTCCTCCTTATGGATCCATATAGTGGGCGAGGCCATGTTGGGTTAAGGCCTCACAAAGCTACCCAAGTGCTGCCGGGTTCGGTGCGCGGGAGAGAGGGTTCCGCGCACCCGATCCGCCCCGGCTAGGCGTTATTTTTTGCGGGAATTGGTGAAGGCCATGAGGGCCAGGCCAACAGCCAGCCAGCCGATCACGATGCTCCACTCCACCATGTTGAGGGAGGCGGGAGAGAACGGGATCACGAGCAGGCCAATGATGGTGCCGCAGGCAACGATAGCGAGGCTGATGCCAAACTTGCCGCCGGGCACCTCGTAGGGACGAGGCAGGTCGGGCTCGGTGAAGCGCATGCGCAGGCAAGCGAGGGCGACCATGCCGCAGGAGAAGATGAAGGCGAGAGCCGACACGTTGGTCAGAGGGATGAGCATGTTCTTGCCCAGGAACGGACCGACGACGGTGATGACGCCCAGAACGACGCAGGCGAGCTTGGGAGCGCCGGACTTGGGATCGACCTCGGCGAACTTCTCGGGCAGCTGGCCCTTTCGGCCCATGGCGAGCATGATGCGGCTCGTGGCGCCGTAGAAGGAGTTCATCGGGCCCATGGGTCCAAGCGTGGCGATGACGAGCATGGCCAGGTACAGGAGCATGTTGATGCCCTTGAGGCAGGCAAGCGCGGGAACCGGGCTCTTAACGAACTCATGCCAGTCGAGGATGGTGCCAAACGAGTAGATGCAGACCATGTAGAAGCCGCCTGCGGCCAGCAGGGCCAGGGAGATGATCTTGCCGAACTTGTTCCAGTTGAGGCCCTCGGCCGCTTCCTCAGCCTGCTGAGGAATGGTGTCGAAACCGGCGTAGAAGAACGGGGTCAGAACCAGGACCGAAACGATGCCTGCGAACAGGCTGGTGCCCTCGGTAGCGGGCTTGCCGCCGCCAGCACCGGTGACCTGGGAGAACACGGGCATGGCGTTGTCCGGCGAGCCGGTGAACAGCGAGACGCCCATGGCGAGCAGCATGCCGCAGAGCAGGGCCTTGGTCAGGAAGGCCTGCAGCTTGGCGGCCGAGCTGGCACCGCGGAAGTTGAGGAAGATGACGTAGGTTGCAAAGCCGAGCGCGATCAGCGTCGGGAACAGGTAAACGTCGGCGCCCAGGATGGTGTAGAGCTTGACGGCGCGCAGCCACTCAAGGCCGGGCAGGCTGCCGAACATCTCGGACACGAGGGTCGAGATGGCGATGGCCTCCCACGGGCACAGGATGCCGTTGCCCAGGGCCAGGAGCCAGCCGGTGATGTAGCTCATCGTACGGCCAAAGCTACGATCGACATACTCGACGATGCCGCCCGAAATGGGGATAGCAGCCGTGAGCTCACCGAAAACAGCTCCGACGGGCACGAGGAAGATTGCGCCCAAGAGGAATGCAATCATAGCGGGAACGGGACCGCCGCCCACGACCATCCAGTCGCCGACCTGCAGAACCCAGCCAGTTCCGATGATGGCACCGAAACCGATGGTGAAGAAGTTCCAGAGCGAGAGCGTTTTCTTCATGCCACCGTTACCCTCGACTGCAACTTCTGCGTTCTTGTCCGCCATTGTTCCCCTCCTTTCCTTTTTGACGCCCCTTGGCGTCACCCCTTGCGCGGCCTGTCTGACCGCGCGCTTTCATCTCGTGGCTTTACAATACGGCCTTGGCGCAGCATGGCCGCCCATGGCTCGACCGAAGGCCGAACTCGCATATGAGCGGCGCCGTTTTTGGGACGAACGGCACGGTTTGCCGTCCATTGTTGCCGCCCGCCCGACGGGCGTACGCTCATCGGACGCATAGAGAGATGTTTTTGAGGCCCTGTGTTTTGCGCCTTTCGTACCGTTTACCGAGCTTTTGACGCGCAGACCCATTTGTTGCACATCTTTTTTGTAGGATAGACAGGTTATACATGAGACAAGGCGGTACGAATGGCATACGGATACAACGACGGTGATCAACGGCGACAAAGCGTTCGCCTTGCTGGCCGTACAACGCCGACGCCCAGAAGCGCCACGAGCAGCAATCCGCAACGCCCTCAAGAGCAACCCAGGCCTTCGTCTCGGCAGCAGACAAGCAGAACACGGCAGAGTGGCCGTCCGAGCACGGGCACAAGCGCACGGCAAGATAGCCGCTTGGGCGCGCGCACTCGACAGCGCCAAGCCGAGGTTCCGCAACTGCGCCGCAACGGCGCACGTCAGCCCGGCATCTATATCAACCGCTTCTTTTCGCATCCCCAAGGCGGACGCGACAGCAAGCCTTATCGCTCGACATCGCACGTGAATGCCCCCGCCCTGCCGGCTCGTCGGCTTTGCCTCGCACTGTGCTCTATCCTCATCTGTCTGGTCTTTGTGCTTATGAGCTCCTGTATGTCCCACGGCTCGGCCGGTCTCGAGCCCACCGCCGAGGACAAGCTGCTCAAGGCCCCCGTCGCGCCCGGTTATTCTTTCGCCTTTTCGACCCCGCGCTCGCAATGGCAAGCCGGCACGATGCCCCATATCTATCAGATCGACCCTGCGTGGTCGGAGCTGCCTTACGCCGGCGGTACCATCCGCCAAAATGCTTGCGGGCCTACGTGCCTCACCATGGTCTATATCTTTAAGACGGGACGCACCGATATGACTCCCGTCGATATGTGCGCGCTTTCCGAGGCAGGCAATTACGCCCCCACCGGTGCAACCGAATGGTCGTTTATGACGAGCGGTGCGTGGCAGTTGGGACTTAACGGAACGGAGCTTCATAACGATCGCGACTCGATGACTCAGGCGCTGCGTTCGGGAGCGCCCGTCATCGCCGCCGTTCGGCCGGGCACCTTTACCAACGTGGGCCACTACATTGTGCTTTACGGTATTGACGACGCCGACCAGATTGAAGTCTTCGATCCCAACTCGGCCAGCCGCAGCGCCCGCCGCTGGGGCGTCGTAGAGGTCCTCAACGAAGTCGAAGCCATGTGGGCCTACTACTAGTCATTGGGCACTCATTGGGGACAGACTTAAATGAGTGGTCGTCGGGGACAGTCTTACGGACGCCGGCCGAAAGCAGACGAAAAGGGCCATCCCGAACTGCTTGGAACTGCCAGCACGGAAAGCGCATACTGCTTTGGGGCCCAATAGCGGGGTGCGCTTTCCGTTAGCGGCCCGTTTGGGAAACTAGGGACCGCTTTTCGACAATAATCCGGGATGCATTTTCCGATTGAGGGCCTCAAGGGAAACCGCACCCCATGTTGGACGCTCATTCTGGGATGTGCTTTCCGAAGTTGATCGATGCGGCCTTTAAGGACTGTCCCAAGCTGCCGGCAGGAAAGGAACGTCCCCAAGTGCCGGGTTTCCGCAGCCTGCAATGCTCCTCATGAACAGCCGCCTCAATAACAAAAGCCCCCGCGGCCGAAGCGGACCGCGGGGGCAACAGACCTGCAAGAGTTAACTCAAGTCCTCGCCATTTGATGCAATGACCTTTTGGTACCAGCAGAAGCTGTCCTTTCGGTAGCGATCGAACGTGCCTTTGCCCATATCATCGGCATCAACATAAACAAAGCCATAGCGCTTCTTCATCTGCCCCGTCGAGGCCGACACCAAATCGATACAGCCCCACGGCGTGTATCCCATCAGGTCAACACCGTCCTCGACAATTGCATCGCGCAGCGCAAGAATATGCCTTCGCAGGTAATCAATATGATACGCATCGTGGACTTTGCCGTCTTCCAGCGCATCGAGTCCGCCCACACCGTTCTCGGCGATAAAGAGCGGAAGATGGTAACGATCGTGGTAGCCGGCAAGCGTCACGCGCAAACCCAGCGCATCGATCTGCCACTTCCAGGCAGTCTCTTTATCCTTGAGGTACGGATTGCGCAACGTCGGGAACACGTTGCCCTCCGCCTTCTCGGCGATCACCTGATCATCGGCGCACACCAAGCGCGAGCAATAGTACGAGAACGAGATGAAGTCGACCGTATGCTCTGCCAGATACTCCGTATCGCCCGGCTCAAAGGGCACGTGAACACCCTCTTTCTCGAGTGCACGCAGCTTCCAAGCAGGATAGGCGCCCGCAGCCATCACGTCTGTGTAGAAGTAGCGGCCGCGGTCCTCCTCATACGCAAGCCATACGTCCTCGGGCGCACAACGGTACGGATAGGTCGCACCGGCAGCGACCATGCAACCCACCTTGTTTGCGGGATCGATCTTGTGCAGAATCTCGACAGCACGAGCGCTCGCCATAAACATATGGTGCGAGAACGCCGCGGTCACGGCTGCACGGTCACGCTCATCCTCGAGCGTGACACCCGCGTTGAGATAGGACAGCGCCACGCTGTTGATCTCGTTGAACGTAAGCCAATAACGCACGAGGCCCTGGTACGCGCGTCCGACGGTCTCGACGTAGTGCGCATACCGCTCGATCATCTCTCGGCTTTGCCAGCCACCATAGCGCTCGACCAGAGCCAACGGATAGTCGTAGTGCGACAGCGTCACAAGCGGCTCGATTCCATGCTCGCGCAGCGCCTCGAATACCTGACGGTAAAACTCCAAGCCCTCGCCGTTGGGCTCGGTCTCCATCCCTGTGGGAAAAATACGGCTCCAGCAAATTGAAAGACGCAGGCACTTAAAGCCCATCTCGGCAAAGAGCTCGACATCCTCGTGCCAATGATGGAAGAAGTCGTTGCCCCAGCGGCATGGATACAGCCTGTCCGGATCGTCCACGGGCTTTTGCCTGCCAAACATTACATCCCAGCGGTCGGAACCCTGTGGGATCAGGTCGGAGTGCGACATGCCGCGGCCGCCCTCGTTCCAGCCCCCTTCGGCCTGGTTGGCGGCGAGGGCACCACCCCACAAAAAGCCCTCGGGCATACCGGCGGCAGACGTTCTGTCAAAGTAACTCATGCTACTCAGCATCCTCGGCAGAAGCTGCCGCGGCGTTCTCCTGCTCCTGAGCCAGGAGCTGGTTATCGTACACCTTAAAGAACGGGTACCAGACCACAGCCATGACCACGATCAAAACGATCGTAAACACCCAGATGCGCGGGTCGAGGCACTGGACAAAGCCCTGAACGAAGATGGGGAACGTGCCGCTCACCAAGATGTAGAAGTTAGAGACAAGACCCAGTGAGACCGCACCCCAATACAGCAGGGCCGAGATCATGCCGCCTAGCACAAACGGAATCATGAGGATCGGGTTGAAGATGATGGGCGCGCCGAAGATCGCGGGCTCGGAGATACGGAAGAAGCTCGGCACGATCGATGCCCTGCCAAATGCCTTGAGCTGCTGCGACTTTGCCCTAAACGCGCAGAGCGCCACAAAAGAGAACGTATTACCCGTGCCGCCGATGAGGTTGATGGCCAACGACATGAGCACCGGGTGGAACTCAAGCGGCTGCCCGGCAGCATAGAGCGAGGCGTTGGCGGCAAAGGCGGCAAGCGAGACCGGGGCGGTGATGGGCATTACGATCATGTTGCCGTGGACGCCAAAGCACCAAAACAGCAGCGTCATGAAGCAGATAAGCAGTGCGCCGGGCACAGAGTCAACTGCGACGGAAAGCGGGGCAGCGAGCAGCTTCTCGATAACCGAGGGGATGGACAGCGCGGGATCGATCATCTGGATCAGCAGGTTGCCGCCAAAGAAGATGAGGATGTTGGCGAGCATAGGTACGATGGCGCCAAAGGTTTCGGACAAAAACGGCGGCACGCCATCGGGCATCTTGATGGTGATGCCCTTGGTCTGGCAGAAGCGCGTGACCTCGACGGAGACCAAGGCAACGATGATGGCGGTAAACAGGCCCTGCGCACCCAGATAGGTGCAGGGGACCGCCTGGAGCACGGACTCGTCAGCAAGCTGGTAGTAGGACGACGGCGCCGCGGCGATCAGGAACATCACCAGCGAGGTCATGCCGGCGTTAAGCTTGGGCATCTTGTAGGTGCCCGCCAGGCTATAGGCGATTGCGAACGTCACGATCACCGACAGTATGCCCATCGTCATATTGAAGGGGATGAGCAGCGTGAGCTTATTGGCCGTCGCAAAATCGAGCCAAGGGCCAAAGACGGACCAGAACCCGCCCTGCGCCACCAGGTCGGCCGTGACCGGCGGGTTGGCGAGGATCATAAGACGGCAGATACCAAGATGAAGCTGATCGCGCTCATAAAGCCCTTTTGCATGGAGGCAAAGTGGCGCTCGGTGCCGCAGAAATTGGCGATAGGGGTCAGTTTTTCCTGAAGCAGGGTCATGAACTTCTCCATGGTCGCCTCCTAACCCAACAGCGACTGGGCGAGTGCCAGCACGTTGGCGGCGTTGCCCATGCCGTAGTCCTGTGCGGGGATGACCGCGGTCGGCTTACCGCTCCCCTGCTTGACGGTGTTGAGCTGGTAGGACACCTGCGGCCCCAAGAGCAGCACGTCATAATTGGCGCACGTCTCCTGATACTCGCCGATACCCACCGCATCGATATCGAGCTCGATGCCGTTTTGCTCCGCATATTTCTCGAGTTTCTTCATCAGAATGCTTGTAGACAGACCAGCTGCGCAAACAAGAAGGATCTTCATAAGGGATTCCCTTCGCATTGATTGGTTGGATAGTCACCGCACGCCGCTAGGCGTTCTTGGTTGCAGTGCACTCATACAGGCAGATCAGCTCCTGCACGAGCTCCTGAGCAAGCATGGAGCACATGAGGTGGTCCTGAGCATGGACCAGCAACACATCCACCGACAGATGCTCGCCCGCTGCCTCAGTCGAAAGCAGCTGCGTTTGGATGTGGTGAGCCTTGATTCCCGCATCCTTTGACTGCTTCATGAGTTTGGCGGCGGCGTCAAAATCCCCCGCTTTTGCCTTTTCAAGGGCTTCGAAGGCAAGGCTGCGTGCCTCTCCCGCTGCAGCGACCAGCTGAAACGAAACCATCTCGGTTCCCTGATCGTCCATAACGGTCTCCTCTCCCGTGATGTTTGGTTTGTACTTGAATATTCGAAACGCCTATCTCCCGCCCGCAATCCTCGAGGTTTATTGCAGGTAGACAGACAGGGTTATCGACAAAAGAAGTCTTAAGCCGTATGCGCTTGCACAAGCGCCATCAGCTCATGCCAGGACCGGCGCTCGCGTAGGCGCTCGACCCCCTGGCGGTCCATAAAGATCTCGGCGAGCAGTGAGCTCAAGATCCGCGCCTCATCGCCGCCCGACCGGGCAAACGACACCATAAAGACGATATCGACCTCATGGCCGTATTCGTCCCAAAGAATGGGATGTTCGAGCAGGCCCACGGTAACAAAGGCCTCGGCGCTCAAGGGATGCATCCCATGGGGCATGGCTACCCCATTGCCAAACGAGGTGGCACTCGCGCTCTCGCGCTCGGCGACCTCTTGGGCAAACTGGGCATCGACACGGCCGCTCTCGACGGCGCGCTCGGAGAGATATCGGAGAACGGCCTGCTTCGACGACGCCTCAACGCGGTTGAAGAACAGGGCACGGCTAAAGAAAGAGCTTACGGAGTCCGATTGCGCAGTGTCGTCGCTCAGCACCTTGCGGATAGCGTTGACATCGCTCGTCTCCAAGAAGAAATCGGCCTCGCGGACGGGCACGGGCAACTTGACGTTGAGCGGCACCGTTGTGAACACGTAGTCGATGTGCGAAAAATCGAACGTTCCCACGCGGGCGACATCGCATGTCTCAATCGAATCGATATACATGCCAAACTGCTTGCGGTACTGGTGCTCGAGCATACGGGCGCTTCCCGCTCCCGAGGCGCACACGATCAGGATGCGTTTGCGACGCGGCTGGTCGGCTTGCTGCTCGAGGGCCAGGGCAAATGCCATGGCGATGTAGCCGAGCTCTTCATCAGAGGGCTGGCTGCCAAAATGACGCTCGAGTACCTGCGAGGTGCCAGCTGCCATCGAATAGGCCAACGGAAACCTCGTCTTGATATCGGGCAGCATGGGGTTATCCATATGCATGTGATATTCAAGGCGATAGCCCAGAGGGCCGATATGCCGAGCAAGGTTCATGCGAAGTTCAAGATCGCCGCTAAAGTCAAACCTAAACTCATCGTTGACCGCACGTACCATCTCGGAAGCAATCTCCCACATCTCGTCCGAGATAACGGCAGAGCCCTTCTCGGGCACGCCCGTGCCCCTGCCGAGCAAATGGATTGCGATAAAGGCAACCTCTTCTCGGGGCATGCTCACGCCCAGGGCATCCTTGATGTTTGCGGCAATCTGGAAAGCCGCGGCGTATTCGCGCGTTCCCTCCAGTTTTTGAACGTCCGATTCTGCAGCTGGGACATAGCAGCCCTGCTCGATGCGGCCAAGAGCAATGTAAAGATGCATGATGAGATTGCGGGATGCCAGCGAGCTCACCGTGACGGGCGAGGCCGTCAGGGCATCGTCCACACATGCGGCGATGACCCGCAGGCGCTCGGCGAGCTTTGCATCGTCGGTGTCGGGCAACACGGGCCTCACCAGCGAGGCCAGGCACAGGCGCCGTTGCGACTCCCCGCCCGCAACGCGGATTCCGTAGCGTGGGCGCTTTTCGAGCGTTAAGTCAAATTGGGCGAGCTTCTGCTCTACCAGACGCATGTCATTGGACAGAGTTCGCGCCGAAACGTAGAGTAAATCCGCATACTCCTCAATCGTCACCCACTGGGACCGCATGAGGAGGTCGTTAAGAAGGAAGGACACACGGCCGTCGCGCGTATCAGGAATGCCCGGATGGGCCAGAGCCGCACCGTCTAGCAAGCGAGCAAGCTCATCTGCACGTGCAACATCGATACGATACTGCCCCTTGCTGCCAACGATGCGTGCAACCCCTGCAAGGTTGTCGTTTGCGCGATGGATATAGTTTCTCACGGCGCGCTCGCTTACCTCGAGACGCTTGGCAAGTACCGCGACAGCGACAGGCTGAGCGTCCTCGATCATATTTACAAGCTGCTTGACGCGAGCATCCATGTCCTCCTCCTTTCCCTGCGTCTAGTCTAACGCGGTAAAGAATGACACTCCACGTCGCGCTCGTTCCGCCAACTCGGAACAGGTTGCGGGGAGTCCAGCTGAGCTATGGAGAGCCTGGGGAGAGGGCCCGAAGGCAATGCGTCGGTGTGGGATGCGCCTTCCCAGCCATTGGGCAGTCATTGGGGACAGACTTAAATGAGTAGTCGTTGGGGACGTTCTTGTTTGACTAGTCGTTTAAGAACGTCCCCAATGACTATTAAGGACTGTCCCAAGCTGCCGGCAGGAAAGGACCGTCCCCAAGTGCCGGGTTTGTCCCCAATGACTACCGATAGCAAAAGCCCCGCAGCCGGAGCGGACTGCGGGGCTCATGAAGAGAGGCTAGTTTGTGGGCGTCTTGCCCGGCGCCCACGGGAGAGGCAACAGAGTAGAGGCTACTCGTGGATGCGGGTACCGGAGAGGCCGGCCATGGTCTCGGCGGCCTTGTCCAGGGCGCCGATGATGCAGGTGCGGCCCTTGCGGGAGCGGGCGAACTTGATGGCGGCGCGGACCTTGGGCTCCATGGAACCCTTGCCGAACTGGCCCTCGTCGGCCAGGCGCTCGGCCTCGTCGGCGGTGAGGTCCTCGAGCTCCTCCTGGTTGGGCTTGCCAAAGTTGATGGCGACATGCTCGACGGCGGTCAGCAGGAACAGAACGTCGGCGTCGCAGTCCTCGGCCAGCAGCTCGCCGCCCAGGTCCTTGTCGATGACGGCGGGAACGCCCTTGTAGCAGCCCTTGTTCTCGTAGTCGCGGACGACGGGGATGCCGCCGCCACCGCAGGCGATGACGATGAACTCGTTGTCGAGCAGGTTGAGGATGGAGTCGGCCTCGACGATCTTCTTGGGATCGGGGGAGGCGACGACGCGACGCCAGCCGCGGCCGGAATCCTCGACGAAGACCTTGGAGGGATCCTCGGCCATGAACTCCTTGGCCTGCTCCTCGGTGTAGAAGGGGCCGATCGGCTTGGTCGGGTTCTTGAACGCGGGATCATCCGGGTCGCACTCGATCTGGGTGACGACGGTGGCGGCGTGCCAGCGCTTGTAGCGCTTGTGCATCTCGCGGCCGATGCCCTGCTGCAGGTGGTAGCCGATGTAGCCCTGGGACATGGCGCCGCACTCGGGCAGCGGCATCTCGGGGGTGCCGATGGCGTCGTGGGCGGCGGCGAAGGCGTTCTGGATCATGCCGACCTGCGGGCCGTTGCCGTGGGTGATGATGATCTCGTTGCCCTGCTCGATGAGGCCGAGGAGGGCGTGGGCGGTGTTGCTCACGGCCTCGATCTGCTCGACGGGGTTGTTGCCGAGGGCGTTGCCGCCGAGGGCGACGACAATACGATCGGGCTTTCCGTACGGTTTACTCATAGTGTTCGTTCACTTCCCAGCTACTAGCGAAGCGTCGCGTACATCATGGCCTTAATGGTATGCATGCGGTTCTCGGCCTCCTGGAACACGCGAGACTGCGCGCTCTCAAAGACCTCGTCGGAAACCTCCATCTCGGTCACGCCGAACTTCTCGGCAATCTCGGCGCCGATGGTGGTCTGCGTATCGTGGAAGCTCGGCAGGCAGTGCATAAAGATGGCGCCGGGGTTTGCCTTGGCCATGACCTCGGGCGTTACTCGATAGGGAGAGAGAAGATCGATTCGGCTCTTCCACAGCTCCTCAGCCTGGCCCATACCGACCCAAACGTCCGTATAGATCACGTCTGCATCCTTGACGCCCTCGTCGATATCCTCAGTGAGCTGGATCGTGCAGCCATTCTGAGCGGCGATCTCCTGGCAGCGCTCAAGAAGCTCGGGATCGAAGTGCGTGGCGCCCTCGACATCGCCCTTGGGTCCGCAGGAGCAGAAGTTAATGCCGAGCTTGGCGCAGATAACCATCAGGGAGTCGCTGACGTTGCCCTGCTCCTTACCCATATAGGTGAGCTTCATGCCGCGCGTGTCGCCAAACTCCTCACGCATGGTAAGAATGTCGGCAAGGGCCTGGGTGGGATGGTACTCGTTGGTCAGACCGTTCCAGACGGGAACGCCAGCCTTGGCGGCAAGCTCCTCGACGATCGACTGGTCGGAGCCGCGATACTCAATACCGTCATACATGCGACCGAGCACGCGGGCGGTATCCTCGATGGACTCTTTCTTGCCCATCTGCGACGAGCCGGGGTCGAGGTAGGTCACGCCCATACCCAGGTCCATACCGCCGACCTCGAAGGCACAGCGCGTGCGCGTGGAGGTCTTCTCAAACAGCAGGACAATGTTCTTGCCCTCGAGAAAGCGGTGCGGATAACCGGCGCGCTTCATATCCTTGAAGTTCTTTGAGAGGTCGAGCATGTACTCGATTTCCTCGGACGTAAAGTCAAGCAGGGTAAGAACGCTTCGACCAGAAAGATTAAGAGCCATGATTTGAGTCCTTTCGGTTGTTGGAACACACAAGGAGGGATGGGCGGCGCAGACGCACACGCGCCGCCCAGATACGCTAACGCTGACTAGATTTCCTCACGCCAGAACGGCATGGTCATGCAACGCGGGCCGCCGCGACCGCGAGAAAGCTCCTCGGAGGGAGCGACGAGCAGCTCGACGCCAGCCTTGTAAAGAGCATCGTTGGTGACAACGTTGCGCTCATACACGCAGACCTTGCCCGGTGCGACCGCAAGAGTGTTGGAACCATCGTTCCACTGCTCACGGGAAGCCTCGATCGGATCGCCGCCACCGCACTCAATCATGGTGATATGGTCCATACCCGTCGCAAGCTCGAGGATATGCTGCAGGGTGCCCTCGAGTTCCTCGATATGCACCTCCCCCTCCGAATCGCCCTTGGTCAGGCGGTAGGCACGAAGCGTCTGGTAGATGCCGGGATAGACCGTGAACTTATCGCGATCGACCTGCGTGCAGACGGTGTCGAGGTGCATGTAGGCATAGCCGTGCGGAATCTTGATGGCATAGATGTTCTCGATCTCGGCCTCATCGGAACCCCAGAACATATTCTTGGCGAGCTCATCGATGGCCGCAGTCTGGGTGCGCTCGGAAATACCGATGGCGAGCGTCTTGGCGTTGATGTTGAGGATATCGCCGCCCTCGATATGCCACTCGCTGTTGTGGTCATACCAAATGGGGCTACCGGCGTAATCGGGATGGTTGCGGAGCACCGTTTCGTAGAAGATTACCTCGCGATTGCGCTGATTCCAGTACATGCGGTTCATGGTAGCGCCCTTGCCCACGACAGCCAGGGGGTCACGGGAGAAATACGAGGCGGGCATGGGGAAGAGGACCATATCGTCGCCCTTCAGCTCGTCGCCGTCCATACTGGCAAGAGAACCGCCGACCTTGGGGATCTCGAGGTCGCGAACGTAGAGGCCGCCCATGGCAGCAAGGACAAACTCCTTGTTGTCCTTAATCGAATCAAGCTTCTCGACAACGGCCTGGCGAAGGGCCGCGTTGGAGATGCCGGACTCACCCATGAACTTCGTCATGAACTCTGCGCGAGTGCCCTCGACTTTGTCAAACGTCTCAGCGAGCAGCTCTTCCATATAGACGACCTCGGCGCCAGCGCCGCGAAGAAGGTCGGTAAACTGATCGTGCTCTTTCTGGGCATAGTCCAGATAGAACGCGTCGTGAATCCAAACGCGGTCGAAATCCTCCGCCTTCATGTTTACAAGATCCATACCGGGGCGATGGACGCACACCTTCTTGAGGGCGCCAATCTCGCTATGAACGTTCAGTCCTTTGTTCATCTCTATCCTTCTTTCTCACAACTTGTATGTGGGGTTTTGCATTTACGGCAGGGGGATAAGACCCGAAACCGCAGTGAATGCCATGCAGATAACGCTTACGACCAGGAAGAATTTCCAAGCGACCTTCCACCACTGGCCAAGCGGAATCTTACAGACGCCAAGACCGGCAACGAGCATCGCGCTTGTTGGCGAAATGAGAGACATGGCCGCGCTGCCCATGGAAAGACCAGTAACTGCAGCCTCGGGGTTTAAGCCCATCAGCTCAACAAGCGGGCCGAAAATGGGAATCGTAAGGGCAGCGATGCCCGAGGAGCTCGGAACGAGGATCGACAGAAGGTTATCCACGACATAGAGGATGCTCGTAAAGATAACGGCTGGAACTCCAGTGAGAGCCGTGGCGAGCGTATTGAGAATCGTATCGATGATGAGGCCGTCATTGGCGATTACGAGGATTCCGCGGGCAAGTCCAACAACGATGGCAGAGAACGCGAAGTCTGCAATTCCCTTAACGAACTCGCCGGCGATTTCCTTCTCATTCATCCCGGAAACAACACCCGAAAGAAGGGCCATGGCCAAGAAAATCGCAGAGATTTCGTTCATGTACCAGCCCTGGGCCACCAGACCCCAAATGATAGCGCCAAGTCCAAGCACGAAAATAACCATGACGGCTTTTTGCCTAGCGGTGAACTCGCTATCGAGGAGATTCTCGTCCGCGCCAAACTCTTTGCGCTTCTCGATATCATCGTGGAAAGCGGGGGACGCTTCGGGGTTTTTCTTCACCTTGAGGGCATACATTACAACCCATGCGACGCCAACCGCAGTAAGCACGACAAGGGCGATAGTACGCAGCCAAAGCTGAGGGTTGCCCTGGATGCCGAGGATGCCCTGAGAAATCAGAACGTTAAACGGATTGACGGTAGATGCGATGTATCCGATACGGGCGCCCACAAACACCGTCATGAACGCCGTAATTGAGTCGAAGCCCATGGCCATCATGATCGGCATAAGAATCGCAAAGAACGGAAGCGTTTCCTCTGCCATACCAAAGGTGCTGCCACCTAAGGCAAAGAGCACCATTAGGATCGGGATGATGAGGACGTCCTTGCTCTTGAACTTCTTCACCACTCGAGCAACGCCGCTCGTGATGGCTCCGGTCGCCGTGATGACCTGGAAGGAACCTCCCACGATCAAAATGAACGCAACGACCTCGACCGCTTGCTGGATACCGATCGCAGGAGCCTCAAGCACTTCGAAGACACCTTGGCGAAGATCAACCTCGTTGCCGTCCTCGTCCGTATAGACCTTGTCGATAGGCTCATAGGTGCCCGAAACTGTTACCTCACGGCCGTTAACCTCCTGGCGTTCAAACGAACCCGAAGGCACGACCCAGGTCAGAACGGCAAATACGGCCATCAAGACGAGAATGATGGTGTATACGTGCGGAACTCGAAAGGCACGCTTCTTTTCTGTCTCTGCCATCTCTCCTCCTTAATTCAGGGGTTTTTCGTTGCCGGCAAAGCCATTGTGTCATCGCGCAAAACACCCTTCCGCCCCATCGCCCGCCAACGAAAGCCATCGGCCCGTAAACGGCCTTTAGATTGATGTAATTCGTCAATTTACTTTGCTAATTGATGTTTAACATCAATTAGCAGCTCTGTTCGTGCCATTCACCTGTGACAGATATGATGTAAATTGAAACAATCTCGTAATGTGCCACTATGGAAGCAATAAATACTCATCGCCAAAGCGAGGTCACATGTCCGCATTGCATGTTCAAAACGAAATAGGAAAGCTAAAAAGGGTCCTCCTGCACTGTCCCGGCCCCGAAACGTGCAACTACCCCGACGGGCAGTTCAATCGAGTCTTTACGCTGCGCCCTTCTAGCAACTCATTTGATCTTGAAAAGGCTCTTAGGGAGCATCATGCTTACTCGGCGATGCTCGAGCACGAAGGAGTAGAGATTCTCTATCTTGAAAACCTTCTTACCGAAGCCCTTGATGCGACAGAGCAGGCGCGCCACTCTTTTATCGATAGCTACATTTCAGAATGCGGCGCGCGGGGCATTGAGCTCGAATCTGCCATTCGCGAGTATCTTGAGTGCATCGAAGGCTCCCGTGCCCTGGCTCAAGCAGCGGTCAATGGCATCCGCTACTCCCAGGTCTTCGATACGGATAAGGAGGTATTCAGCCTCGCAAAACTGACGGGAGATGCATACTCGCCCGACGACCTTCTCGTAAGCCCCCTTAACACCATGTGGTTCACTCGCGATCCGGCGAGCGTCATCGGCGAAGGCGTCACGCTCAACCATATGTACTGGCCAGAGCGCAACCGTGAGGTTATCGCCTATAAAACGATTTTTACGTATCACCCGGATTTCTGCGAGACTCCCCAGTTCTTCAAGCATGAATCGACTTTCCACATTGAAGGCGGCGACCTGCACAACCTCAACAGCGAAAACGTAGCCGTTGGAATCTCCCAGCGAACCGAACCGGCGGCGATAGACACCCTGGCAAATAACTTGCTCTGGGATGAGAACTCGACTATTGAGTCCGTATGGGCCATTCAGGTCCCCTACGATGACCTCTGCATTCATCTCGACACATATTTCACTCGCGTTGGCTACGAGACATTCCTCGTTGCCCGTGAACTTCTCGACCAAGCGCGGATCTACCGCATCACACGGGGCAGATCGGAAAGGACAACCCGGGCGAGCCATGTCGAAGGCGGACTGAAAGAAGCGTTGAGATTGGCCCTGGGCTCAAATTCGCTGCAATTTATCCCTTGCGGTGGCTCAAATCCCGGAGCGGCAGAGGTCGAAAGGTCCAACAATGCCACAAGCACCCTTTGTTTGGAGCCCGGCAAGGTCTGCGTTTACGAAGAAAACGCCGAAACCAACAAAGCGCTGGAGCAGGCAGGTATTGAACTTGTCCCCATCTCTATCTTCGAGCTGACAAACGGCTTTGGCGGTCCCAACTGCCTCTGCCTTCCCCTCGTCCGCGCTTCATAACATGGGAACGGGTCAAAACATAAAGGCGCTTCGCAAGCGCGACCAGCTAACGCAGGAGGAGTTCGCAGCACTCATCGGCGTCTCCAAAGAAACGGTATGCCGCTGGGAAAAGGACCGCTATGCAATCCGCCGCTCAACGTTGCTCAAGATAGTATCGAAATTTAACCTGCAGCTCGATGACCTCACATCTGAAACCGCAGGGCTAGCCGCAAGGCTCGACCACGAGGAGCGGAAGGGGGAATCCAGAGAAGTTATTACTGATTCCCTTTGCGATGTATTTAAAATCCAGATGAATGGAGGCAGAACGGGACTTAAACAAACCGGAACAACCGCGCTTCCCTCATCCGTATTCAAGAAACATCGCGGGTGCTTCTTTGTTCAAATGGACACGTCCGCCATGTCCAAATGCTATCCGATTGGATCTCATCTCCTCGTGGATCCCAGTCTGAAACCCTGGAACGGATGCTCCGTCCTCGCTTTGGCCGATAATTCGAGAATCGTCATACGGCGTTATAGCACCGGCACAAACACCGTGATGCTCTCATCCCACTCATATCGCACATCGGAACCGGATATTGTGCTGGACAAACGCCGAATTAGGATTCTGGGAGTCATCGTTTGGTTCCAGGCATCTCATGATCTGAGCATCTAATTGGATCGGATCTTGTCATTGGGGACAGACTTAAATGAGTAGTCATTGGGCGACCACTCATTTAAGTCTGTCCCCAATGACCACCGCTCTTGTTTACCCCCTACACACATCTCAAACAGCAAAAGCCCCGCAGTCGGAGCGGACTGCGGGGCTCATGAAGAGAGGCTAGTTTGTGGGCGTCTTGCCTGGCGCCCACGGGAGAGGCAACGGAGTAGGGGCTACTCGTGGATGCGGGTGCCGGAGAGGCCGGCCATGGTCTCGGCGGCCTTGTCCAGGGCGCCGATGATGCAGGTGCGGCCCTTGCGGGAGCGGGCGAACTTGATGGCGGCGCGGACCTTGGGCTCCATGGAACCCTTGCCGAACTGGCCCTCGTCGGCCAGGCGCTCGGCCTCGTCGGCGGTGAGGTCCTCGAGCTCCTCCTGGTTGGGCTTGCCAAAGTTGATGGCGACATGCTCGACGGCGGTCAGCAGGAACAGAACGTCGGCGTCGCAGTCCTCGGCCAGCAGCTCGCCGCCCAGGTCCTTGTCGATGACGGCGGGAACGCCCTTGTAGCAGCCCTTGTTCTCGTAGTCGCGGACGACGGGGATGCCGCCGCCACCGCAGGCGATGACGATGAACTCGTTGTCGAGCAGGTTGAGGATGGAGTCGGCCTCGACGATCTTCTTGGGATCGGGGGAGGCGACGACGCGACGCCAGCCGCGGCCGGAATCCTCGACGAAGACCTTGGAGGGATCCTCGGCCATGAACTCCTTGGCCTGCTCCTCGGTGTAGAAGGGGCCGATCGGCTTGGTCGGGTTCTTGAACGCGGGATCATCCGGGTCGCACTCGATCTGGGTGACGACGGTGGCGGCGTGCCAGCGCTTGTAGCGCTTGTGCATCTCGCGGCCGATGCCCTGCTGCAGGTGGTAGCCGATGTAGCCCTGGGACATGGCGCCGCACTCGGGCAGCGGCATCTCGGGGGTGCCGATGGCGTCGTGGGCGGCGGCGAAGGCGTTCTGGATCATGCCGACCTGCGGGCCGTTGCCGTGGGTGATGATGATCTCGTTGCCCTGCTCGATGAGGCCGAGGAGGGCGTGGGCGGTGTTGCTCACGGCCTCGATCTGCTCGACGGGGTTGTTGCCGAGGGCGTTGCCGCCAAGGGCGACGACGATGCGGTCGGGCTTGCCAAGAGGCTTAGACATTGCTGGAATCCTTTCTGTAAAAGGCCTACAACCCATTAATAACCCGCGTCCGTGCGATACGCGAGTTTATTAAGGTTTATATTCTCTTTATCGCTCATTTTATTCATTTTGAAAACAGTTGAACGGTGAACGGTCGTTTTTACCCGCTCAGCGTAAGGAATCCCAGCTCACGCATGTTTACGTCATCTACGTGCGACTTTATTTAATTAGAGCAGAGATTAGGCTGGATTATGCAAACTATATCTTTGCTAAACACATAACGGACACTGCAATTATTTACTCGCACTATACGAGATTCTATGCACTTGCAAGACAAGTATGCACCCCTGCAATAACACGGGGCTTTTCATCCAACAAAAGGGATAGCCAATCGCGCTTCACTTTGCGGCAAGCGACTGTGAGTTTGCAGTATAGAACTTTACCGTCGGGTATTGCATGAACGCCGTCGACGCCCTCTCGCTCCTGCGCGCCCAGGCAATCGAGAACATCAGCGGCGTCCCCAGTCTTTTTGCATGGCACCGCGCCGGCTCGATGGCTCTGGGACCTAAGCGAATCTTTGCTATCCTCCAATTTTTGTACGATTTGGGTCAAATCTATTTGCCAATTTTTGTATGATTAGGGGCAAATCTATTTGCCAATTTTTGTCATTGAGGGGTTTTATGCTACGCCGTAAGGTCACTGACAGGCTTTTGAGCTGGAAGAACAACTCCAATAAAGCGTTGCTTGTTACCGGTGCGCGTCAGATTGGCAAGAGCTATGCGATTCGCGCGTTTGGAAAGAGCAACTACGCTTCGTATTATGAGGTCAATCTGCTACTTGATGCCGAGGCAAGAGACGTACTTGTTGGCGCTAAGAACTCCATTGACTTCATCAACCGTGTGGCCCTTCTTGCGGATGCACCGCTTGTTGAGGGAGATACGCTTATCTTTGTCGATGAGATTCAGGAGTATCCGCAGATCGTTACACTTATGAAGGCGCTGGTCGAGGACGGACGCTTTAGCTATGTCTTCTCGGGGTCTATGCTTGGGACTGAGTTTAAGGGGATCTCTTCTTTCCCGGTGGGGTATGTCGAGCACATTGTTATGCGGCCAATGGATTTTGAAGAGTTTTGTTGGGCAAACAGCATCAGCGAGAATGTGCTTGCAGACATCCGCAGCTGCCTTGTCGAGAGGCGTCCCGTCGAAAATTTTATTCATGAGGCGATGCTCAAAAACTTTAGAGCTTATATCGTTTGCGGCGGCATGCCGGAGGTCGTTCAGAACTATATCGATTCGGGCTATTCGCTCGTGAGAACGCGTGAGCTTCAAATTCAGCTAGTCGATCAGTACAAAAGCGATATCTCTAAATATGCATCGACTCGAGCGTTTAACGTTCGCTCCATTTTCGAGCAAATTCCCGTTCAGCTTGAGGCGGAGTCCCATCGCTTTATCGTCTCGTCTCTAGGCGAGGGAGCTCGTCTTCAAAAATACGAGCAAGATTTCCTATGGCTGGTGAACGCAGGCGTTGGATTGATGGTCCCCCAGGTGACGGAGGCACGAAGTCCTCTCAAGAGGACGGAGAAAACGACGGCCTTTAAACTATACGAGTCCGATACAGGTATGCTCGCATCGCGGTATCCCGGCAGCACGGCACGCGCCGTCTACCTTGACATGAAAACCCCCAACCTCGGCGGCCTCTATGAGAACGTGGTCGCACAGGAACTCGTTGCCCTCGGAGCAGATACGTGGTACTACCAAACGCGTGAGGTCGGTGAAGTCGACTTTGTAATCGAAGGTGCCCGCGGGCATGTTGTCCCAATCGAAGTCAAATCGGGCAAGAAAGTTCGAGCACATGCAGCCCTCGACCGTTTGATGAGTGTGGGCGAGTACAAAATTCCCGAGGCCGTTGTGCTGAGCCACGAAAACCTTTGCAAAGAGGGCAAGATCCTTTACGTTCCAATCTATATGACATTCTGTCTCGATGAGTTTATGGAAAAGGACGACCCCAACAACGATTTCTCGTTTGCACCCATATCTCTCTAGGTCATCTGAGTCCGCAAGCCAGCCCCCACGCCCAAAGTACTGCGCCTTTCGCGCCAAAGGCGCGAAACAGCAAGGGGATAGAAGGCAGCGACAACCAACTCCCCCACTATGCCCAAAGTGCTGCGATGTTTCGCGCAAAGCGCGAAACAGCACTGGGGCAGCAGAAGGCCACAATCAGCTAGCCCTCCATGCCCAAAGTGGCGCGTGGTTTCGCGGCCACGCCGCGAAACAGCGACCGGGACAAGGCACCCCCACAGCCACGTCCTTCATTCAGCCCCACAATCCGAGGACGTAGTCGTAGCAGGATCTGAGGGCTAACCTTCGCGGACACTCCGCAGGACGAAAGAACCCCCGCCGCACGTAGTGTGAACTGCCTCCCATTTCTTGGACACAAGAAATGGGAGGCTTTTTTATGGCTGG
>DXMG01000028.1:0-27393 GCA_019414325.1 Collinsella sp.
ATCTAGAACGGAATGCCGTATATGAAAATCAATCACGCGATTCTGCATATCCTGGACTTTGACTCTGCCGTTAACGTTATGAGCCAGCGCGAGCTCGATATCGAAAGCCGTACCGTGCGCAACTTCGTGACCACGCATCTGCGCCGCGCACGAACCTCGGCCGACAATAAACGTGCCACGTTTGCCGAGAACTCTGCGTTTGGCGGCGAGCTCAAGGGCTATTTCTTTGGCGAGCGCGAGTTCGTAGACCTGTCGCAGCAGATTGCGGAGTTCATCTCTTCCGAGCTCACCAAAGCCGAGAAAGCCGAGTCCACCGACGTGCTCGTGGCCGATTTTGACGACGATGAGGATGCCCGCTGGTTTGCCGTGATGCTGCTGGGCTCCAAGCAGGCTTTTATGCACGAAGTGGGCCGCGAGGAGGGGGAGGTACGCAACGACATCGCGCGCCACTACGCCATTCTGCCGAACCCCTCGCAAAAGGTGCCGAGCTATGCCATCGTGCGCGCGAGTACCATGGAGATCGGCTACGTGGACAAGAAGCGCAAGATTGCCGGCGAGGACCGTATGCTTATCCCCGATGGCCTGCTGCAGTGCGACACGGGTGTATCGGGCAAGGAGGTCATCGACACCGTGACGCGTGTGGTCGAGGAAGTCGCCGAGGAGCATGGTGCCAATACGGCCGTGGCACTCGCCAAGGTTAAGGTTGCCGTTGCCGAGAAGGTTGAGGATGACGAGGAGCTGCCGCCTTGGGATATCGTCGATGAGGTCTTTGAGGACGAGCCGGTTATCAAGGAGAACGTGCGTGCGGCGCTGACCGAGGAGAAGGTGCCCGAGCGCGTGCCCGTGGAGCGCAAGCAGGTCGAACGCGCGGCCGTGCGCAATCACAAGATTCGTACCGACACGGGCATCGAGATCAGCTTCCCGGCCGAGATGGGTTCGAACTCCGAGTATATCGAGTTCGTCAACGAGCCCAACGGCCTCATCTCCATCGAGCTCAAAAACATCGGGTCAATTGAGAATCGATAAACTGCGCTTGGGCGCTGCTGAAAAACAAAGGCCGAAGCCTCGGATGAGGGCTTCGGCCTTTTTACTTGGGGCTTAATTACGCCACTGGTTGAACATACGTCAGCGAAAACGCCCCAGAGCGAGCAAGGTGACGTGAAAGAGGAGGGCATTGACCTTTTTGTCATGCCCGACGATTGAACGTCAGATTGCCGCTCTGGGCCGTTTGCAGCGTCGACTAGTTGCGCGGTTTGGTAAAACTGCGCAGCCCTAGAGTTGACGTAAGCCCTCTTCCAGGCCGGTCTTGCTGTCGGTCTTCTCGTCGCGCATCTTGATGACGCGGGCGGGGACACCGGCCACGACGGCACCGGCGGGGACGTCCTCGACGCACACGGCGCCGGCGGCAACGACAGCGCCCTTGCCTACGTGCACGCCCTCCAGGACCACGGCATTGGCGCCGATCATAACGTCGTCCTCGATGATGACGGGCGTGGCACTGGCGGGCTCCACGACGCCTGCCAGCACGGTGCCGGCGCCGATGTGGCAGTTCTTGCCCACGGTGGCGCGGCCGCCCAGCACAGCGCCCATGTCGATCATGGAGCCTTCGCCAATGACGGAGCCGATGTTGATGATGGCGCCCATCATGATGACGGCGCGATCGCCAATCTCGACACGGTCGCGGATGATCGCGCCCGGCTCGATGCGGGCGTTGATACCCTTGAGGTCGAGCATGGGCACGGCGGAGTTGCGGCAGTCGTTCTCTACGTCGTAGTAGTCGATGGAGTCGGCGTTGGCGTCGAGGAGTGCCTTGAGCTCATCCCAGTCACCAAAGACGGTCTTGCCACGACGACCGCCGTAGACGTGCGCATTGCCCCACTGGACCTTCATGCCCGGCTTTTCGCGCACGTACAGTTTGACGGGCGTTTTCTTGGGCGCGGTTGCGATGTAGTTGATAATCTCCTGTGCATTCATCTCGGCTGCATTACTCATTTGCTGTCTCTCCTTTGAGTGGATCCGGTTGATACCTGGTTAGGCAAACATGACCTGGTCGAACGTATAGAAGCCAGGCTCGCGGGTGACGAGCTTCTGCGCGGCTGCCAGGGCGCCGTTGACGAAGATCTGACGGCTCGTGGCGCGGTGCGTGAGCGTGACCTCCTCGTCCTGGCCGAAAAAGCTTACCTCGTGCACGCCGGCGACGGTGCCGCCGCGCAGCGAGTGCATGCCGATCTCCTTGGGGTCGCGCGCGCCGCACATGCCCTCGCGGCCATAGACGGGGTGGTAGCCTGCCTCGGGCTCGGCTTCGACGACGGCGTCGAGCAACAACTTGGCGGTGCCGCTGGGGGCGTCGACCTTTTGATTATGGTGCGTCTCGACGATTTCGCAGTCAAAGCCGGGCAGCTCGCGCGTGGCCTGGGCAACCAGATGGCGCAGGGCGGCGATACCGATAGAGTAGTTGCCCGAGTGCATAACACGGGCGTTCTGACCCAGCTCGCGCAGGCGATCCACCTGCTCGGGCGTATAGCCCGTGGTGCCGGAAACGAGTGCGGCACCCGTGCGCTCGACATAGGCGACAACGGCATCGAAGGTCACGACGTTCGAGAAGTCGATGATTACATCGGCGGCCGGTGCGCTCTCGAGCTCGGACAAGTCGAAGCCGATCTGGGCGACGATGTCAAAAACGGGCTCTCCAGCGGTGTTGACAATGCCCTCGGCGGTGGTGCGGATGAGCGAGCCCATGCGGCCCGTTCCCATAATGACGGTCTTAATCAAGCAGACCAGCTCCTTTCAGAGCATCGGTAAGTGCGGAGCGCGTGTCGTCTGCCATGGGGCACAGCGGCATGCGGTAGTTTGCCTCGATCATACCCATCTGGGCGAGTGCTTCCTTGACGGGGATGGGGTTGACCTCGCTAAAGAGGGCATTGATGAGCGGCTGGCCGGCAATCTGGATATCGCGGGCGCGCTCCACGTCGCCGTCCAGATAGGCGCGGCACATGTCGTGCACGAGCTGCGGCTGAACGTCGGCCCACACGCTGATGGTGCCCGAAGCGCCCAGGCTCATGAGCGGCACGGTGAGGGCGTCCTCGCCCGAGTACATGCGGAAGTCGTCGGACAGCAGGTGGGCGATCTTGGCCGCGTAGGCGACGTTGCCCGAGGCTTCCTTAATACCCATGATGTTGGGATGTGCGGCCAGGCGCTCTACGTTGCGCTCGCTGATGCCGCAGCCGCAACGGCCGGGGATGTTGTACAGGATGCAGGGGATGTCCACGGCATCGGCGACGGTCTTAAAGTGCTGGTAGATGCCCTCTTCGTTGGACTTGTTGTAGTAGGGGGTGATGAGCAGCAGGCCGTCGGCTCCCATGCCCTGGTAGGTGAGCGACTTGGTGAGCATCGTCTGCGTGGAGTTGGAGCCCGAGCCGGCGATGACAGGGACGCGTCCTGCAACATGCTTGACCACGGCGGCGACGACGGAGTTGTCCTCGTCATCGGTCATCGTGGCGCTCTCGCCGGTGGTGCCCAGGGTGAGGATGGCGTCGGTGCCGTTTTGCAGGTGGAAATCGATAAGGCGCTCGAGTGCGTCAAAGTCGACGCTGCCGTCCTTTTTAAACGGCGTAACAAGGGCGACGATTGAGCCCTCGAGATTGCGGATGTCCATGTTCTTCTCCTTCGCGTCCGCGATCTGGATGCGTTTGTTCCATTGGGCGGCGACTGTCAGGCGCTCGTCTTGGGCGCGACGGCGGGCACTTTCGGCGCGCGACTTGGCCAGCAGCTCTCGGCCGCTCGGCAGCACGTCGAGCGTGGCAAAATAATCGCCCGGGCGCTCGGCGCGGCGGATGAGGTCGGCTGAGCCATCGGGACGCAGCAGGACCTCGGCGGAGCGCAGCCGTCCGTTGTAGTTGTAGCCCATGGAGTAGCCATGCGCGCCGGTATCGTGGATCACGAGCACATCGCCCATGTCGATCTGCGGTAGCTCGCGGTCGATGGCGAACTTGTCGTTGTTCTCGCATAGGTTGCCCGTGATGTCGTAGGTGTCCGTGACGGGCGCTGTGGTCTTGTCGTCGCCACCCGGCTGACCCATTACCGTAATGTGGTGGTAGGCGCCGTACATGGCAGGACGGATCAGATCGACGGCGCTTGCGTCGACACCGATATAGTCCTTGTAGATCTGCTTTTCGTGGATAGCCTTGGTGACCAGGCAGCCGTAGGGCCCCATCATAAAGCGGCCCATCTCGGTGCAGATGGCCACATCGCCCATACCGGCGGGAACCAGGATTTCGTCGTAGGCCGCGTGCACCCCCTCGCCGATGGCGTGAATGTCGTTGGCCTGCTGCTCGGGCAGATAGGGGATGCCGACGCCGCCGGACAGATTGATGAAGGCGACATGTGCACCGGTCTCGCGCTCCAGGCGCACGGCAAGCTCAAAGAGGATGCGCGCGAGCTTGGGGTAGTAGTCGTTGGTGACGGTGTTGCTGGCAAGGAATGCGTGGATGCCAAAGTCCTCGGCGCCTTTGGCTTTGAGCATGTGGAAGGCCTCGAAGAGCTGCTCGGTGGTCATGCCGTATTTGGAGTCGCCGGGGTTATCCATGATGCCGTTGGAGAGCTGGAACAGGCCGCCCGGATTAAAGCGGCAGCTGACCGTCTTGGGGATGGGGCCCGCGACGCGCTCAAAGAACTCGATGTGGCTGATGTCGTCAAAGTTGACGATGGCGCCCAATTTGTCGGCGAGCTCAAAGTCCGCTGCCGGCGTGTCGTTGGACGAGAACATGATGTCGTGTCCCGTGATGCCCAGCGAGCGGGCGATCATGAGCTCGGTATAGCTCGAGCAATCGCAGCCGCAACCGTATTCGTTGAGAATGGAGATGAGCGCCGGGTTGGGATTTGCCTTGACGGCAAAGTATTCCTTAAAGCCTGGGTTCCATGCAAAGGCATCGCGCACCTCTTGCATGTTGCGGCGGATGCCCGCCTCGTCATATAGATGAAACGGCGTGGGGAACTGCTCGACGATATGCTCGAGCGTCTCCTTGTCCACAAACGGCTGCTTGGCCGCATATGCCTCGTTGGGAGTCAATGCCATGTCCCGTAAACCTCGCTATCCAGACGGCGCCATCTGCGCATCGAATCCGCATAGCGTGGACCCAATGTCCGGATAGCGCTCCTGCATTGCTGCAGACAGTCCTGCGGGTGTTTCCCGCAGGCCCACCAGGTTGTTCGTGCCCGAAAAGCCCAGTTCGGCGGGTTTCGCCTCCCCACGGGGTCAAAGCCTGCCGGCTCGCCCGCGGTTCTTCGTGCCCGCGCCTCTATCAAGTGGTAACGACCCTACCACGTTGCACTTTACCAAACAAGAGTATTCGTATATAACGTTTAAAAAATGCAGGGATATGCTGGAAATAAGGGTGCGGCAATCTTGCGGCACAATAAGATGGCAACTGGCGCGCACCTATGAAAGGAACCTTTATGACCGAGCTCCAAGAACTCCGTCGCTATCGGCGCGACTTGCACAGGATCCCGGAGCTCGACTTCGATCTTCCACAGACTATCGCTTATATTGAGGGCGTGTTGAGGCCGCTCGCCTGCGAGGTGACCCATCCGTGTCCCAGCTGTGTCTGCGCTTTCTTCGATGCCGGTACGGACGCCGCGCATGCTACGGCGATTCGCGCCGACATGGATGCCCTGCCCATCGCGGAGGCAACGGGCGCGGCCTTTGCCTCGACGCATCCCGGCAAGATGCATGCGTGCGGTCACGACGGTCACATGGCCATGGCGCTCGCGGCGGCGACTTTTGTCGACCGAGCGGTTCGTGAGCAGCCGGGTGCCATCAAGCGCAACGTGCTCTTTGTGTTTCAGCCGGCCGAGGAAACGACCGGTGGCGCCAAGACGGTGTGTGAGAGCGGCGTATTCGAGCGCTATGGGGCAGATCGCATCTTCGGGTTCCACGTATGGCCCGACCTGCCTGCAAACACGTTGGCGAGCTGCTCCGGTCCATTGCTGGCGCGCTCGAGTGAGACGCACGTACGCATTCACGGGACAAGTATCCATATCGCCAAGACTTACGGCGTTCCCGTAAACGAATCACACGATGCGGCGCTGGCGGCTGCCAAGTTCTTGGTCGCCGAGCGCGAATTGATGGACGAGCTGGGCACCGACGAGCCCTGTATCGGCAAGTTTGGTCTGCTGCAGGCCGGTACCGTTTGCAATGCGGTGGCGGGGGAGGCCCATGTGGCCGGCAGCCTGCGTGTGTTTACAGACGACATGTTCGACCGTGCACGCGAGGGCGTGCACCGCGTGCTTGATGAGGCATGCGCTGCAACGGGCTGCACGTACGATCTCGACTTTGCCGAGGGCTATCCGCCGGTTGACAACGACCCCGAGCTATTTGCCAATGTCGCGCCTGCTTTGCCCGAGCTGCAGCTCGTGGATGAGCCTTTGCTGATTGCCGAGGACTTCGCTTTCTATCAGCGCCATCTGCCGGGTGTGTTCTTCTTGCTGGGCACGGGTGTGCCAGAGGGGCAAGAAAACCCGATTGACGCTGATGGCTGCCCAGCCTATGCGATGAGTGCCCTTCACACCGATACCGTGCTCTTTGACGAGGAAGTCCTGCTCAAAGGACTCGATGTCTACAAACGATTGCTTGGCTTGGAGTGACGATGGAACGACGCCGATGGTCTGCCGTGTATAGTCCTGGTGGGTGCGGGTGCGGCTTGCTGCTGCTCCCGGTTATTGCTGTGAGCATTGGCGTGATGTTTGCGCTTGCTGGACTGGCAGCAGCGGCACTTGCGCTGTTGATTGTGGCCATTGGCGTGACGATTTGGCTATGCCGTTCTCGCGAGCAACGCCGTGCCGACGGCAAGACCAATGTCGGCTGGGTCGTCTTCCTGATTATTGCGTACCCGCTGAGCATCAGTTACTTGGCGTTCTTTATCCTGCTGCTCATCAGCACCTTTACTGGGGAATCCGTCACGGTGGGGTAGGCTTCGACAAGCTTCTTGAGGATGAAACGAAAAAGGGGTCGGATGGGCGCTTTGCCCATCCGACCCCTTTCGCACGGTAGTTAATTCGGTCTCCTACTTGGCTGCCTCGCGGCGAGCGACCTCGTCGATCAAGATGGCATCGCCGTGCTTGGCGGCGGCAATGCTCGCGGCCATAATCATGCCCATTGCCGTGATGTAGGCGAAGAGCATCGACGGCGCCACGTCCATAACGATGCCGGAGAGAATCGGCGTCGCCACCTGAGCCGCCATGCTCACGGTGTAGTAGTAACCGGAGTAGCGGCCCACGCTTTGGGAGCTGCAACACTCCAGAATCATCGTGTACACGCACAGGTCCACGCCGCCCAGCGCGACGCCCATCAACAAAAAGACGCCGTACAACACGGGCGAGAAGCCGGGTGCCAGCCAAAGAAGCGCGGGGCACAAAACCATGATGACGGCGGTGCCCAGGGCGACCTTTTTGCGGCCGATTTTGAGCGAAAGATTTGCCAGGGGTACGTAGCTTAGCAGCGCGCCTGCAATCGTCACGATATTGATGATGGCATAGGAACCGCCCTCCATGCCGTAGAACAAATCGGCATAACGGCTGATATTGGTGGTCATGGCGTTATAGCTCATGTAGTAGAAAAACGTTGCGGCGAGCAGCATGATGATGGAGCGGCGTACGCCGGCGTCTGCAATGCGATTTTTACCGCCGGCCTCGGGGGAGTCGTCTTTGTCAATCTGATCCTCGTCGATGCCCATTGACAGCGATTTCTCGCGCATCTTTTCGACGAGGGCGGGCTCACGGACAAAGATGCCGTAGACAACGGCCGACACGAGGATAAAGGCGGCCTGCAAGATAAAGAGCGGAAGATAATCAGGTTTGTCGGCCTTGGGAACCATGACCGAGATGGCGACGAGCATAAGACCCGTTCCCGCATAGCCGACGATCTTTTCGATCGAGTCTGCCTTGGTTCGAAGTGGGCGAGGCGTAATATCGGCCACGATGGCGACCGTCATGGTGCGATAGGCGCATATTGCCAAAAGCGTGAGGATAATCGCGCCAATGAGCAGAGGTAGACTGCCCATGTTGTTGGCGAACGCGATGAGCGGGACGGAGAGTATTGCCACCGCGGAGCCGCCCAAGATAAAGGGCGTTCGGCGCCCGAGTTTGCTTGTGCAACGGTCCGAGAGGATGCCAAAGAGCGGAAGCAGGAACAGGCCAAAGACATTATCGATGGCCATGATCGCGCCGGTGAGCGAGTTGGATAGGCCAAAGGTCCCTGTGAGCATCTTGGGAACGATGCCGTCGTAGACCTGCCAAAAGCTGATCATGCCCATAAAGGGTAGGGAGGCGAGGGCGACGGCCTTGGTGTCGAGCCGGGCCGCCCGCTTAAGATTTGGTTGGGTCATGCTGGTTCTCCTGGTCGGTAAAAGCGGGGAGGGGTGCTATCGGCCCCCGTTCTACAGTTGTTCAAGGTTGGCGAGAAACGCCACATAGAATTCGATGCCGCGCTTGTAGACGTCGACGCCGATGCGTTCGTTGGCGGCATGGATGAGCTTGCGCGCCTCGCCCGAGTAGATAAAGCCGCAGAAGCGGTAGACGCGATCGCAGATCTCGTTGAACTCGCGCGAGTCGGTACAGGAGTTCTGCACGTAGGGAGCAAAGCCGGCCTCGGGATAGACACCCGACACGCAGCGATGGATGTAGTTAAAGGCGGCATCGTCTTCGTAAGGCGAGATGGGCGCGGGCTCGGTGTAGGGAATCGCCTCGTTGATTTCGACGGTGACATGGTCGGGGCTTACGCCCGAGGCGCGGCACTGCTGGGCGGCGAGCTTGCGGGCGCGCTCAACGGCATCGGCGATGGTCTCGAACGGAGCGATGCGCACGTTGAAGTTGGCGCGAGCAACTGGTGGCAGCACATTGTGCGCATTGGAGCCTTCGAGCTGCGTGAGCGCATAGGTTGTGCGCAGCATGGCCGAGGTCTCGGGGCTGGCGGCCATGATCTTGGTAACCGCGGGGCGCGTGAGCCACAGGTTGCCAAAGATTGCCTGATACGTCGCGCTGCTACGGGCACCCAACTCGGTCAGTGTGGCCTCGACGGCGGGCGTGAGCTGCGGCTTGCCGGGGTTGGCCGAGATAGTCTCGCATACACGGCAGAGAAGACGGCAGGCATCGTTTGCCGCAGGCGTAGAGGCATGGCCGCCGTCGGCGCGCGCCGTGACGGTAAGGTCGACGTGGCCCTTCTCGGACACGCCTACCATGGCAACGGGTTCGGTGACGCCGAGCGGGGCGTCGGTTGCCACGGCGCCACCCTCATCGAGCACCATGTAGGGATGGATGTTATGCTCGCGAAGCCACTGCACTGCATGGGTTGCAGTAGGTGCGGCGATTTCCTCGCCATCGCTCGAGAAGAACCAGACATCGCGCGGGGGAACGAAGCCCTGGGCAATCAAATGCTCGGCGGCCTCGAAGAAAGCCGAGACGATGCACTTGGTGTCGAGTGATCCGCGGGCCCAGATCTCGCCGTCGAAGATCTCGGCTCCAAAGGGATCGTGCTTCCAGTCTTGGCCCTCGACGGGCACGACGTCCTGATGCGCCATCATGACGATGGGGTCCAAGGCGGAATCGGCGCCAGGCCAACGCAGGAGCATGCCAAAGTCGTCGACGCGTGTGAGCTCGGCGACTTTAAAGAAATGCGGATAAAGTCGCTGAAGCGTGGGAATCCACTGGCTGAAGGGCTCATCGTCGCGCTCGGCGATGTTCTCACGCGAAACGGTGGGGATGCGCAGCAATTCGCAAAAGCGCTCGACGGCTGCCTCGTCTGCCTTGTAGGTGCCTGCATCAAGAGGCGCGCCCTGTGCGACCGATACCGATGCTCCCATGGTGGGACTCCTTTCGTGTTGTATATCGAATACGTCAAGATTATCGCCCGCACCGCGCGTGGGAAATGGCGAAACACGTTGCTCATCTGCGGGCGGCGGGTCGGATAGCCTTAGCCGACGATGACCGTGCCGTCTTCGGTCACGGTGATGGCGTCTCCCGTCGACACAGCATCGAGAAACTCATCGCCCAGGTTGTCAATGGTGGGCATGGGGGTGTCGGTCCATACACCCGAGAGGATCGCGCCAGCGGCGGCAAGGCTGTCAATGGGTTTGGAAAACAGCAGGCATGCGGGTTGGCGCCCCATTTTGGTGGCGCAGAAGAGCACCATGCCGCCTGTGGTGGAGCCGATAGTCTGCGGAAGACACAAGGCACATCCCGCCAAAGGTTTGCCGTACAAGTCGGGATTGTTTTGGTCGGAACACGTGGCCTTTTTGTCGCCAAACATCAGTGCCTTCTGAAACGATGCGAGCGTGTTGAGCCCTCCGTGAGAGACAAGTGCCTTGGCGTGGGCAGTTCCGGGGACAACGACGCGGCCGTGAAAGATTTTTTCCATGAGGAGTCGCCTTCCTATTTGATTGGTTTTCCGGTGGTGACGTAGGCGAGCACTTCGTCGTCGGTGTAGTAGCGCGATGCCGAGTACGTACGCAACTTGTTGGAGTTGGTGATGATGGGCATGCTGCCGCACAGCGGGTTGTTGGTGTACATAAGCGGGCAGATGCTCGAGACGACGGCACCGGTAGTCGAGAGGCGTCTGTATGCCGCAGTCTTGCGGAAGGCGTCTGCCACGGATGGGGCGGCGGTCAGTACGGTGGGTACTTGCACGCGGCACTTGCCGGAGGCGCTCAGCCCATCGCAGATGGCGTCTGCCCAATGGGCGAGTTGTGCAGACGAGAGGTGGGGGCAGCCGATGAAGGCAAGCTTGGGGCGTGCGCCCGGGTTCTTCCACATAACGGGGTAGCTCGAGCGGATGCGTTCCAGCTCGGCGTCGTCAATGCGATAGATTTGGGCGTCTAGTGCTATGAGGTGTTCGCCTTGTTCGACGGCCTCGGGCGTGATGCCGTCCACGTGGTAGAGCCCGACAGCGCCGTTCGATGCGCTGGCGGCGCCCATGTCCTTAAGGTAGTCCTGCGTGCCGGGTGTGAGTTCGCGGCCAAGCCAGCGGTCGAGGCCTTTAATGTAAGGGACGTCTTCCATCACCTTCATGCCAATGGCGCTGCCAAGCACTTGCGCTTCGGGCTTGCGCTTACAGTCGACTTCGATGATCCAGGTCGCCTTGCGGCCCTCATCGGTGAGCAGGCCGAATTCCGGGACAAAGCCGGCAATTGAGCCGAACATCTCGATGATGCCGGAGTTGCGATTGCAGCGAGCGCCCAGCACGGAGTTGGCAAAGACCACGGCGCTGCTTTCTGCCCAGCTTAGGATGTCGCCACGCCGAGGTCGATTGCCAACCTCGGGCTGGTAACAGGTGCAGGTGAAAGCATCGTTGTCCAATAGACCCATGCTGCGCAGCTGTGCCTCATAATCGTCTTGTTTGGAATACATAATCTTGAACAGCAGCTTTTGCAGCGGGTTGGCCGGGACGGCGGGGTCGAGGGGCCTCGGGTCGACCGAGAATGACTGACCGGACAGGGCGCCGTCTTTCAGCAGCTCATCCATAAGGTCATAGACTGGACCGAGCATGGAGAGGCCAAAACTTGTGACAAGATGACCGTTTGCGCCGGTCACGGGAACCATACGCTCGGCGCCAAAGCATTCGCCGTACATAACGAGGGTCTTGACCACTTTGGCCATGGCGGGGCCCTTGGCGCCGTCGAGCAGGGCTTGTTGTTGGGAGGTCAGGTTCATCTGTGAGCCCATCCTTTCGTGTTAGATATTGGTGCCGAGTCGGTATGCCGCACGGACCGCTTCGAGCACACGGCCGGGCGCAAACCCATCGCCGATGTTATGCAGCTCGTCAGCGGCGTGCGTCTGCTGCAGTTTGTAGAACAGCGCGTCGTCGGGGTGTCCGCCGCAGGCAATGATTACCAAGTCGCAGGTTAGCTCGAGTGACTTCCAGTCGTTGCCGATTTTGGGTGCAAGCGGGTTTTCGACGTTCTCGGGCAAGACCGGTGACCACGAGACGTAGGGGTCGGGAACGTTTTTGTGGCAGTTGCGACTCAAGTGGAGACGCGCACACCTCGATGGGGCTCCAGACTCGCGTTTGCCGCCGACTTCCGCGCGCTCGACGCGTGTCATATTGAGGAGCCGCACATTGCGTCCCCTGAGCGTATGGAGTAGGTGGCCGCGATTTGCCGTGCAGGCGCCCTGCATCATGTGAGGCAGCATTTCAATTACGCTGACCTGTGGTATGCCGTGTTCGACGGTGAGCCATTGGGCAACCTCGCAGCCCACGGCCCCTCCGCCAATGATGGTGACGGTTTTGGCGTTGCCAAGCAGCGCGGGTTGGCGCAGTAGCTGCGTTGCCAGCACGGCATGGCCCGATGCTGCAAGCTCCGTAAGACCGGGGATGGGCGGTATTGCATTGGAAGTGCCTGTCGCGCACACGATTGCGTCGAAGCCTGCTTTTGCAAGATCTTCGGCGCGTGCTGCCCGTCCAAGTTCGAGTGTCAGGTTCCCGTTGGGTTTTTCTGCCTGCTCGCGCACCTGTCGAACAAGATATGATCGGTAGTTATCGAGGTCGAACTTGATCCGGGCGGCGCTGGCGGAGAGGAGTTTTCCTCCAAGTTCATCTTCGGCATCGATGAGCTTTACGTCGTGGCCACGACGCGCGGCGATTAGCGCACAGACCATCCCAGCGGGTCCGGCTCCTATCACCGCTATGCGTTTGGGTTCTTTGGCGGGAGCGGGTGTCTGGGGCATGAGGTATTCAAAGCTGCAGCGTGGATTGACGGCACACTGCGGATGGCCCCCTTCGACAAACTCGTTGAGGCATCCTTCCTGGCATCCGATGCAGGGGCGAATATCTGCCACGCGACCGGCGTACGCCTTGTTGGGCCACTCGGGATCCGCAAGCAGCGGGCGTCCGAGCATGATCATATCGGCGTCGCCATTGCGAAGGGCGCGTTCGGCAATGTCGGGGTAGCCCAACTTACCCACCGCGACAACGGGTACGGGAAGGCCGGCATTGGAGCGGATATTGTCGGCGGCAAAGCGCTCTCGAACGGCGCGCGCCACGGGAACGAAGCAGCCTGCGGGCATGCTCGCAGGCGGGTGGGGCATCCACCAGTTGTCATAGCAACCAAGGTCGACGTCAAAGATGTCTACTCCCGCCGCCACGAGCTCTTCCATATAACCCAGGGTCTGTTCGACTGTACGGCCGCCGCGCATGCGTCCCAGATAGGTCGAATTCATGACCTGCTCGTCATAGGTTTCCTCGAGTGCAAGCGAAAGGTCGATGCGGTACATGATGGGGTAGTCGGGCCCAACGCGGCGACGGATTTCTTTGATCATATCGAGGCCAAACTGACGCCAATCGGCATAACGTCCGAGCTTGCGATGGTTAAAGGCGGGGTTTCCGAGCTGCTCGATAAGATAACCCTCGTGCCCGTGCAAATAGACGCCATCGATGCCCATGGCATGAGCATCGGCCGCCGCTTGGCCGATATTGTTTACGATACGGCGCAGCTTTTGGTCCGAGAGGCGCATGCATGGAATGGCGGGGATGTAGTAGTTAGGCAAGAAACTCGCCGAGACCGGAAACTTCTTTTGCGTGATGAGGCATTGCGGGTTGCCCACGCGGCCGAGTCCGGCCGTAAGCTGGACAAAAATGCGTGATCCGAAGGCATGGACACCTTGGGCAAGGTCGCGCCAGCCTGCCATAACGGTTCGGCTTCGATCGATGCGCGGGAAATAGGTGAGCTTGTCCAGCTCGGTGACCGTGGTATCGATGCCGTGGCTTACCGGTACGAGTCCTGTTGTGATGAGGCCGCAGCCGCCTTTGGCGCGGGCGAAAAAGTACTGCAGCATCATGTCACTGGGGCGGCCAGTTTCCTCGCACATGTCGATATTGCCCATCGGTGCCATGACAATGCGGTTTTTGACGGTGAGCTTGTTAATTTTGATGGGAGAGAAGAGCTTGTCAAAAGGATAGAGCTCTTGTGTCATGCGGGACGATCCGCAACCGGAATTTTTGGCGGGCCAGCTGTCGAATGAGTCGACGAGTTGCTGCACCAGTACGTCTTTTCCCAATGAGGTTCCTTTCAGATGTTGACAAGGTAACAAAGCAGTTTACGTCTAAATGTTTAATAGTCAACAACAATGGAGTGAGTTCGGTGAAGGAAAAAAGACTCAATGAGTGCCAGGTGGCAAGCTGTGCTGCGACATTAGCTCCCAGCTAATGAATTTGAGCTCGCTGCCTCCTACGATGTGCTGTGTGCCGGCACGGTAGCCGGATCGTAGGAAGGATGCATAATGGCAAAAGAGGGAAAGAAGCCGATCGGCAAGATCGTTTTGGGCGTCATCGTGGTGCTCGTTGTTGCCGGCGTCGTGGGTTCTATGGGCGGTAACTCGTCTGATTCGTCTACGGGTGATGCAGCAAAGCCTGCCGAACAGACCCAGCAAGTCGAGGAGAAAAAAGAGGCACAAGAACCCTATACGGTTTCGGATGAGGCCGGGGATACGTCTAATCAGTTCGCGTATAAGATCACTGGCACGTTGACCAATAATACGGATAAAGAGCAAAGCTACATTCAGATTGAGTATGTTCTGTATGACGCAGACGGCAATCAGGTGGGAACGGCTCTTGCGAACACCAACCATCTCAAAGCGGGCGGCACCTGGAAGTTCGAAGCGATGAGCACGGTATCTCCCGACCAGGTTGCCAGCTGGGAACGTTCTGACGTGAGCGGTTTTTAACTAGAATTAAAAACATGGTTACTATGCGAGCTGGGGGGTGAGGCCATATGCCTGATAAGAAGCTAACCGAAGAGTTGCTCAACGAGCTGCTCGATGCTCCGAGTATCGAGGGCTATATCAAAGAGCACGACTTTACCGCCCCGTCGCTTTCGGAGTATCTGAAACAGCTTTTGGAAGAAAAGGGGCTGGAGCGCTCGCGCGTGGTGCGTATGGCCGACCTCAACGAGACGTTTGGCTATCAGATCTTTACCGGTGCGCGGCATCCGAGCCGCAATAAGGTGCTGCAGATTGCCTTTGCCATGGCGCTGACGCTCAAGGAGACCAACCGCGCCTTGTCGGCGGCGGGCGCCAATGTCCTCAACTGCAAGGACCGCCGTGACGCCATCATCATTTTCTGTATCGATCGTGGCTGCAGCCTGCAAAAGGTGAACGAGGAGCTGTATCGCTTTGGTGAGGAGACGGTGAGTTAACGGTTGGCTGCCGGCGGAAGCGGTGTTCACGATATTTAGAACGTGCAGGGCACGGGCGTCATGGGGCGTCCGCGCCCTGCGTTATTATGGACGCTATGGATACTCAGAGCCCAACATATTCCGATGATGAGCTGACCGCTGCGCTCGCCGGACACCTGGCGTCACTTGAGCGTGATGACAGCTATCGCGTAGACCGTGTGCTCAAGCACTCCGACGTCGAGACGACCGAGCTCGTGTACTTTGAGGGCTCCGGCGGAGGATCTCTTGGCCCCTTTGTTCGCAAGCGCATCGACGCGTCGGCCCAGATTGGCGGGGCGTATGAACGCCTGTTTGCGGCCCAGCATGCTGGGCGACGTTACGAGCACTTGCCTCGGATTGTCGATTGCCGCCGCGTGGGCGACGAGCTTTGCGTGGTCATGGAATACATCGAAGGCGAAACGCTCGGGGCCCTGGTGGGGCGTTTGGGTGCGACGCCCGATTATGCCTGTGAGCTGTTTGGCGCCCTTTGTGATGCAGTTGCGGAGCTCCATGCCGGCTTTGCGTCGGCGGGGGAGATGGCTGCGCCGGTGATCCATCGCGACCTAAAGCCCTCGAATATCATCGTATCGGGCGCAAACTATACGCCCGATACAGGCATGACATTTTCATCGCTGGTGATTATCGACTTGGGAATCGCTCGCGTGTGGCGCGAGGGAGCCGATGCCGATACCGTTAAGTTTGGCACGCGTCCCTATGCGCCGCCCGAGCAGTATGGTTTTGGCCAGACGAGCGTGCGCAGCGATGTCTATGCGCTCGGTGCCCTGCTGTTCTTTTGTCTGACGGGGGCCGACCCCAAGCCGGGTCGGAACATGCGCGAGCAATGCGAGGCATATGATATCCCCGCCTCGCTTGCCGATGTTATTTGCATGGCGATGGCGCTCGATCCGGACAAGCGCTTTGCAAGCGCGAAGGCGCTAGGGCACGCTGCGCGTGCATCCTATGCGTTGTCCGCACCGACGCCGTCGTCCGCGCCGAATGCTGCTTCCTTCCAAGAGCCTCCGGAGCGGCGAGCCGTGTGCCCTGCGCCCGTGCTCCCCACGGATCAGTCTCAGGGCGGATTGCCGTTGGTGCCTGAGCGCCCGAATTTACTCTCCCGCATTCCCGACACCGTTGGGCGCATTTGGAACGCATTCGTCTATCTTTCGCTACTTGTTTTCTTTGCCGGAAGCCATTTTGCCGTTTTTCATCCTACGGGCGCCAACCAAAACTACCCGATGTGGTTTCTCGCGATTGAGTATTTTATCTTCGTCGACGGTCTCGTAGTGCTCATCCATTTTGTGATGCTCGACAAACGCCGCCTTCGCCGGCGGTTTGAGCTACTCGATAGATACCGCGGTAAAAAGCTTGCAAAGCTCTGGCTCAAGGCTATGGGTGTGCTCTTGTTGGTAATGATTATCATTGTTGCCATTGCAAACGCGACTGGCGTCGTCGATACCTCCGTCGCGTAAAAGAAAAAGGGCCCCAATTGGGGCCCTTTGACGTTGATCTTAGATGCGGTTCATCTGGGTTGCAACCTTGTTGTACCAGTCCTGCCACGTGGGCGGGCAGTACTTTTTGGCGGCTGCCGGGGTAAGCGTGGAGCCATAGTTGGCGCCCAGGTAGGCAACGTGGGCAGAGACGCCCTCGCTCCAGCTACCAAAGCTCCGCCAGCCGCCGCCGCGGGCGCTCCAGCCCCAGGCGTTATAGGAGCCGGCACAATAGAGGCCCTTGCTGCTCTCGATGCAGGCGATGGCGGGAGACCAGCGAGGGTCAACACCGGTGTTCCAGGCTGCCACGGCAAAGTTGTAACCCTGGCCTGCCATGGGGGAGCCGGCGAGGTAGTTGTCGATGCGACTCGTCCACTCGTTGATAAACGAGTCGTAATCGGAGTTGCCGGTATTGGAGTTGTTCACCGTGGTGTCGATAGTGGTGTTGGCGTTATTGGCCTGGCTGTTGGAGTTGTTGCCGCTCACGCCCTCGCCCGAGAGCTTCTCGGCGGCAGCGGCCTTGTCGGCCTCGAGCTTGGCCAGCTCTGCGGCATTCTCCTGCTCGGCCTTTGCCTGGGCTTCGCTGCGAAGCTGCTGGGCCTGTGCCAGTGCGTCCTCGGCGGTTTTCTGCTCGGTCTCGAGTTGGGACTTCGCCTGCTCGAGCTCGGTCTTGTTCTGCTCGAGCTCGGTCTGCATCTTGTTGAGCTCTTCGATCTCGTCGACGCTCGAGCTCGTGATCTGGTTGGTGTACTTGCAGGTGGTGATGAACTCGCCCAGGCTCTGCGCGTTGACCAGGAAGCTCACGATGGGGTTGGTGCCCTTCTGGTACTTATACAGATCGCGCATGGCGGAGCTCGCCTTGGCCTGTTGATCGGGAAGTTCGGCTTCGATCTTCTCGATGCTTGCCTCGTTAGTGTCGATTTGCTTCTGCAGATCCTCGAGCTTGGTGCGGGCTTCGTTGTAGGCACTCGTGGCGGTTTCGATTTTCTGCTGGGCAGCGGAAAGCTGATCCTGCGTTGCCTGCGAGGCGGCATAGGCTGCGACGGGGGAGAGCATCGGCGCGGCCGTCAGTGTAACGGCAAGCGCGGCGCTCGTGATGATACGAGCCGGCTTCGACGCGATGAGCGCTGCGGTGCGATGGTTCGAATGCTGCATCCAGTCCCTCTGCAATCAATCGTAGGTTATAGTTCGAAAGGTATTCTACTACTGCTTTCGACTTCAACTTGAACCTTAAAGGTTCTAAAGGGTCAAGTTGAACTTGAGGTTTTGGCCTTGACCTGCAGTTATAGTGAATTGTTAAGAAACCATAGAGTTCAACTTTAACGTTACGGAACCCTGCGGGCTCGATCATAAGCGCCTGCTTGCCATAGATATGGTGGAACTTTGGGAAGCGACGGTTTGGCACGCTAGAATAAACCAGTTGCATAAAGACCGCCCATCGTACGGGCAGTTGATGATAGGAAGTTTCCATGGCATTGCAGTTTACAGAGCGCGAGTTTATACCCGTGCTGCTCGGCGGCGATATCAACGCCTATTCGGTGGCGCGCGCCTTCTACGAGGAGTATCAGGTCAAGAGCCTGGTCTTTGGCAAGTATCAGACGGGTCCTGCATACCGCAGCCAGATTATCGACTATACGCCCAATGTGGATATCGACACTATGCCGGTCATGATCGAGACCGTCAACGGCATTGCACAGGCCAATCCCGATAGGAAGATTATCCTCATGGGCTGCGGCGATAACTACGTCGCGCTTGCCGCACAGGCTCAGGATGCCGGCCAGCTTGCCTCCAACGTCATCGCGCCCTATGCGCCCTACAGCATGCTCGAGCAGTGCCAGAAGAAGGAGATCTTCTACGAGCTGTGCGAGAAGCACGGTGTGCCCTATCCGCACACGTTTACCTTTACCATGGCGATGCTCAACGCCCAGGGCGAGGCTTCCGCCGAGGTGCTCGACCAGATCGACTTTCCCTTCCCGATGATTCTGAAGCCCTCTGACGGCATCATGTGGTGGGAGCACGAGTTCGAGGGCCAGAAGAAGGCCTACGAGATTGCCGATCGCGCCGAGCTGGAGCAGGTCATTCGCGATGTGTACGCCAGTGGCTACACCGATGACCTCATCTTGCAGGACCGCGTGCCCGGCAACGACGAGTACATGCGCGTGCTTACCAGTTATTCCGACCGCAACGGCAAGGTTCGCATGATGTGCCTGGGTCACGTGCTGCTCGAGGAGCATCAGCCCCATGGTGTCGGCAACCACGCCTGCATCATCACCGAGCCGAACGACGAGCTCATGGGTGGCGTGCGCAAGCTGCTTGAGGACCTTAAGTTCACGGGCTTCTCCAACTTCGACGTCAAGTACGACCAACGCGATGGTTCGTTTAAGTTCTTCGACTTCAACACGCGTCAGGGCCGCAGTAACTACTACGTCACCAACAGCGGCTTTAACGTTGCCAAGTACGTGGTGGATGAGTACGTCTATAACCGTCCGTTTGAGCCGGAATTTGTGACGGCGCAGGACGAGGCTCTGTGGATGGTCGTCCCCATGGGTGTCGTTGACAAGTATGTCAAGGACCCCGAGCTGCGTGCGAAGGCGCATCGTCTGGCCAAGGAGGGCAAGGCCGCCGATCCTTCGTTTATGAAGGGCGATTTTGTCTTTAACCGCTGGTTGCGCATGCGGCACACCAAGCTGCGTCACTTTAAGCTGTTCAAGACGTATTACAAGTAGATGAGCGCGGCGCCCGCCCGGTTTACATCGGGCGGGCGCGGGCATGATACGCGCAACGGTGCGAGCGTCACCAAGGAGGCGGCGATGGAAAAGCTGGGAGTTATCGGCGGCATGGGCGCTGAGGCCACGTCGTATTACTACGACCAGGTCGTGCGTCATACGGCTGCTGCCTGTGATCAGGAGCATATCGACATGGTGGTGCTTTCCAAGTCGACCATGCCCGACCGTACGCTGGCCATCAAGACCGGCGAGCATGCCGAGCTGCTGGCGACCATGAAGGAGTGCGCACAGGCGCTCGAGACACTGGGCTGCGCGCACATTGCCATTCCCTGCAACACATCGCACTACTTCTACGACCAGATTCAGTCGTTTACCAAGGTGCCGATTATCCACATGCCGCGTGAGTCGGTGCGCTATGCCCTGGCGGGCGCGGTGATGGGGGAGTGCGAGTTCGATCCCAACCTGAGCATGCCGTCCGAGCCGGTGCGCAAGATCGGCATCATGGGCACTGACGGCACCGTGGGTGCAGGCGTCTATGGGCGCGAGTGCGAGGCCGCGGGCGTCGAGGTCGTCTATCCCAGCGAGAAGCGCCAGGCCGACGTGATGTCGCTGATTTATGATGACGTGAAGGCCGGACGCGAGCCCGATATGGACAAGTTTGACCGCGTGATGTGGGAGTTCGCCCGCAGCGGCTGCGACCGCGTCATTCTGGCCTGCACCGAGCTCTCGGTGCTGCAAAAGTACCGGGAGATGCCCGAGATTACCCTTGACGCCATGGACGTCCTGGTGCGCGAATCCATCATCCGCAGCGGCGCCCCCTACCGCCTGTAGCCCTCGACCTGCCAAAAAGAGACAGGTTTATTTTGGTAGGTTTTATCTGGGGGAACAGTAAGGCCTCGACTCGTTTGGTGCGAGCCGAGGCCTTTTGAATTTGTCGGTTGCCGGGGGCGATGGGTTAAAACAGGAAGCCGAGGACGATGAGGGCAATGCTGACAATAAGTATGGCAATGTCCAGGCCCTTGATGGGGTAGCGCTTGTACGAGCTCGCGCGCGTGCGCAGGTAGAAGCCGCGCTGCTCGGCTGCCAGGGCCGTGGCATCGGTTTTACCCACGCTCGAGATCAGTAGCGGCACGCACAGCGGCAGCATGAGCTTGAGCTTCTTGATGGGGTTCTTGGTGTCATACTCGATGCCGCGTGCGGTCTGCGCCTCCATGATGGCGTTCATCTCCTGGCCAAACACTGGCACAAAGCGCAGCGCCGTGGTAAAGGTGAAGGCGTAACGATACGGAACGTGCAGCACCTCGACGCAGGCGTTGGCAAGGTCGTTGAGCTTGGTCACCATGAGCATCAGAATAAGCGGTAGCGCCACGCCCAGCAGACGCAGACAGGCCTTTGTTCCGGTGATGAGGCCTTCATCGGTGACAAAGCTCCACACCACGTTGCCATCGCGCATAAAAGCCAGCTGCAGCACCAGCATGATGAGCGCGAGTGGAATCAGTAGCTTGAGCAGAGCGAGCAGGCGGTCGACGACGCCGGCGTAGGCTCCCAGCGCGAGCGTGAGTGCCAGAAAGCCCAGCAGTGCCACATAGGTGTCGGACAAGAAAATGCCGATGATGATGGTGGCGGCGAGGCCCAGTTTGATGACGGGGTTCAGGCGGTGTAGCAGCGTGTCGCCCGGCATGTAGTCGATGACGTTAACCACGGCGGACCATCTCCTCGGTAATGCGAACGATATCAGTGACCTCACTCACCTGCGTAAAGGCGGGCGAGACGGTGGATGCCAGACGGCGCGAGAGTTCGATGACCTGGGGCGGCTCAACGTAGGCACGCTGCATGAGTTCGATGTTCGAGAACAGCTCGTGCGTGCGGCCGCGGTCGAGGATGCGACCGTTGGCCATCACCACGATGCGCTCGGCAAAGTCGGAAACGACTTCCATGTCGTGACAGACCATGATGACGGCGCAACCGCGCTCGGCCATGGTGCGCACCGTTTCCATCACGGTCATGCACTCGCGGTAGTCCAGGCCGCTCGTGGGCTCGTCGAGCACCACGATCTTGGGCTCGATCACCACAACGGAGGCGAGCGCCACCATCTGGCGTTGGCCGCGCGACAGTGAGAACGGTGCCTCGTCGGCGGGCAGACCAAAGCGGTCGATGACCAGCTGGGCGCGACGCAGGGCTTCGGCGCGGTCGATGCCGGCAAGTTCTAGACCAAAGGCGACCTCGTCGAGCACGTTGTCTTTGCAGATTTGGCGGTCGGGGTTCTGGAAAAGCGTTGCCACTTCGTGTGCGATGCGGCTCGTGGGAACCGATGCCGTGTCCAAGCCCGTAACGCGTACGCTGCCCGATGCGGGCTTGAGCAAACCCGTGAGCAGTTTGGTGAGCGTGGTTTTGCCGGCTCCGTTTTGGCCGACAATGCCCACGAGCTCGCCGGGGTAGAGCGTCAAGTTGAGGTCGTGGACGGCGGCGCCTCCATGGGGGTAAGAAAACTCGACATGGTCAAAGGTGAGCACCGGCTCGGCGTCTTTCGCATGCGGGCGCAGCGACGGCGCGTGCGGGGAGCCTGCGGGCGCCTGGGTATCGCTTGTCGCACGGTCGGGGTCGACGATTTCCGTGATCAGGCGTTCTGCCTCGTCGACATCCAGACAGGGCGTGCCGCTTACCAAGCCATCGGCCTCGAGACTGTTGAAGATGCGCGTGACGCGCGGACAATCGACGCCGATGGTGCGAAGCTCGTCGGTGCGTGCGAAGACCTCGTGCGGCTCACCTTGCAGCGCGATCTGGCCGTGATCGAGCACCAACACACGGTTGCAGTACTCCGAAAGTAAAGCGACCTTTTGCTCAACGACGACGATGGTGATGCCGAGCGCGCGGTTTGCCTCGCGCAGCGTCTCGAAGATCAAGGTGGAACTGGCGGGATCGAGCGCTGCGGTTGGCTCATCGAGCACTAAGACGCGCGGACGCATGGCGAGGATGGCGGCGATAGCTACCTTTTGCTTTTGGCCGCCCGAGAGGGTGGCGATCTCGCGGTCGCGCAGGTCGCTGATACCGACGGTCTTAAGCGTCTCGCTCACGCGCTGCTCGATCTGATCGTGCGGAACGCCAAAGTTCTCGAGGCCAAAGAGCATTTCGTCCTCAACGACCGAAGCGACCATCTGCGTATCGATGTCCTGCAGTACGCTACCGACGACCTGCGATACGTCGGTGAGCGAGACCTCGCAGGTGTCGTGGCCGTCAACTAACACGGAGCCATAAAAGGTGCCGGTGTAGTGGTGAGGCACGGCGCCCGACAGACAGGCGGCAAGTGTGGACTTACCGGCGCCCGAGGGCCCGATGATGCCGATGAAATCTCCCTTGTTCACGCTGAGCGAAACGTGGCTGAGCGCCTGCTCGGTTTGCGTGCCATAGGAGAACGAGACATCGTCGACGTTGATGATCGTTTCCATGGGTACCTTTCATAGTCATTGGGGACGTTCTTGCATGTCCAGTCGTTTATAAGAACGTCCTCAAGAGCTCGTTGTTTGGGACAGTCTTTGGCGGTGAAGCACGGAGACGGCTTTACGAGGTGCCCCAGGTTGGCGCGAAAGAGGAACGAAGCGTACTTGGGTACGCGAGCGACGAATGAACGCCAAGATGGGGTGGCTCGCAAAGCCGAACAGGTTAGTTGAGCTTAAGGGCCTTCTGGATGGGCATGTAGAGGGCGCCGACCAGAATGGCGTTAAACACGGCGGTCATGGCGACGACGGGCAGCATGGCTGCGGCGAGCTCGCCCACCACGCCGAGCATGGCCATCTTGATGACCATGAAGATAACGCCGGAGACAAAGGTGGTCACGAATGTTGCGACGATGGCGACGACGGGCTTAACCTGGCCGTCCTTGGCGGCGGCGTTGACAATGACGGCCATGAGCATGGCGGCGATACCCTCGGCGGCAAAATCGACAAACGGCGAGGTGGTGGTGATCTGGATCACGGCCGCTGAGATGAGGCCAATGACGAGCGCTTGGCCAATGTTGGGACGAACGACCAGGATGGTGAGGCAGAAGGCCGAGATGATGAACTCGGGACTGATCATACCGCCCGAGATGCCCGAGATTGCCTTGCCGACGGTGAAGTTGAGGATGAAGCCTGCGGCAAGCAGAATGGCGAGCAGGACAAGGGCGTGGATATCGAGTTTGCCGCGGTCGGCGGTCTGGACGGTGCGGGGCTGGGCTGTGGCGGTGGTGTTCTGAGACATGGTAAAAGTCCTTTCAAAAAGGGGAGTGTAAGAGAAAAACGGAGGCGCGTGATGCGAATGCGATCGGGCTCGAGATAGAAAAAGGCCCCCGGTCGAAACCGGAGGCCTTCCAATCACCTAGAGCGCAAAAACAGGCGTGAGGGACTCACTGTCGACCGATCGTATTCGCATCACGCCACCACCAGTTGTTGAGGGACTTCATTGTGTTCATCATCTTGGTGGCTCCTTTCGTGATGCCTTGGCGCGGTTGCACCTCGTTGCTGTTGCGCTGCACTATAGCACAGCGAAGTGTGTGCGGGGAAATCTTTTTTTGAAAAGATTTCGGCGGCGTTTCCTGCCGGTCAAAAGGGCAGGCTGAGCGGGCGGGATGACTCATGCGACCCCGCCCGTCTCTTGGAACGCGAGGGTCTTAGGCCTTCTTGCGGCGATAGAGCACGAAGCCGCAGACACCGATGATGACGACGGCGCCAACGGCCATGGCGGCCATGTTGTTGCCCTCGGACTTCTCCTCGGTCGCCTCTTCCTCAACCTCGGGCTCGGCAACGTCCTCATCGGAGAGGGCCTCGTCGGCGTAGGTGATGGACTCGACTAGGCAGTCGTTGTCGGCATCGTAGTCACTCGGGACGAACTTCTTGAGGTAGTCGCGCATCTCCTCGAGCATGGCCTTGCACTTGACGTAGGTGTTCTTGGTCGCTGCCTTGCCGGCCTTGTTGGCCAGGGCGGTGCGGGCCTCGGTGTCCTTGGCGGCCTGCATGGCCTCGTCGACGGTCAGGTTCTGCTCAATGAGCTCCTTCTGCAGGGCGTCGAGATAGGCGCGGACGCCGGTAGCGCAGCTGTCGCGGTTCTCATAGGCGAGCGTGTTGATGTCCATGAGGACGTAGTTGATGGAGTTCTTGGGCTCCTCGTTGTTCACGACGTCTTCCTCTTCACAGTGATCGAAGGAGACATCCTGATCGCTGAAGTAGGGGCTGACCTCGGTGAGCAGTGCGGAATAGAGGGGGATAGCGACGGAGAACTCGGCGTTGGAGAGCATCTCCCACTGGATGGTCGCGATTTCGGGGTCCATGCCGTGACGGATCTGGAAGGTGTGGATCTCGGTGTTGCGGTTGGAGCCGATGGCATAGGCGCCGTCGGTGTTGGCGTTGAGGCCGGCGACATTCTCGCCGCGAGCGGCGAAGGAACGAATCATCTCAAAGGTGTTCCAGTCGGACTTGCCGGGCTGGAAGAACAGCGGCTGCATCTCGTGGACCAGGGCGCCGGTCGTCGCACGAGCGTCTTCGCGCTCGTCCTTGACGATCTCATAGTCGGTGCCCTCAGCAAGCGGAGCCATGAAGTAATCGCGGCCCTGGACATAGCGCGACCACTGGTGCATACCGGCCTCGCTAATCTCCTCGCCGTAGGTCTTGGCGACGTCGAACTTGCCGTCGGTGTACTCGGCAAAGCCCTTCTCCTTAGGCATGGACTCGATGCCCTCGGAGTGGAGGCAGTTCTCGGTGTCGTCGAGGTCGACGTCATAGGTGAGGTTGCCGATGTTGGGGTTGAGTGAGGCAATATCGTCGGTGAGCCTCATGGCGATCCACTGATGGCCGGAAAGCGCTGCAAACAGCCAGGTCTCGTTGTTGTCGGCAATGATGATCTGGTCGTTGGAGCAGACGCCCTGCTCGTCAATCAAGCTGCCGAGGAGCTCGACACCCTCGCGGGCCGTGGCACTCTCGCCCAGAATGACGCTGGCGTAGTTGTACTCGCCGATGCCGGTCTCCTCGGTGACGGGGTCGGCTTCCTCTGCCTTCTCGTTATAGGAGGTGCTCAGCGTGGCAGAGCAGGAAACGCCCTTTTCGTTGATGCCAGCCTCGGAATATGCGTCGTAACGATCTTCCCACTGAGAGGGGTTGTCGCGAACGAAGGTGTAGCGGTAGGTTGCGCCCTTGGACTTGTACTCAAAGCCGGACTCGACCGAGGTGTACTTGCTGCCGTCCTTGTGTGCGGGCTCGATGCCAAAGTGCTTGATGTAGCGCGGGCCGAAGTCCTCGGAGCGTCCGTAGTACGTGTTGCCGTCTGCCGTGAGCTGGCTGCCCATGTAGATCTGGGTGCAAGCGAGCGCCGAAGTCGGCATGGCCATAATGGCCGCTGCTCCAAATGCAAGGCCGCAGCCGAGCTTCTTGAGCGTGTTGACAGGATGAGTAAACCTCATGATCCCTCCCAACTGTTGAAACCCCGCGAAACCGTACGGAGTTTCAGCTAATAAATACATCTACTAGCCTAAAGGAAGTGTAAAGAGTATTCATTCGACAACAGCTTTTACTCGATGAGCGTGAAGAAATATACGATGAGCGGATAATAATACTCATTTTATTGCTTTAGTTAAATAAAGGCACCCTGCATTTACTGTAGCTGAATAAAGCGCCAGACAATGCTCAAAAAGAAAACTCTCCCGCTGTTTAGGATTTGCATAAACAACGGGAGAGTCGATAACTGGATGAATATCATACCAATGTGGATTTACTTCTTTCGGCGGTGAATCACATTGATGGCGTAACCGACGAGCATGGCCAAGACGATGACGATAAAGCCAATCAGGGGATTGTCGTTCATGGGGCCCTCCTATTTTCCGAGTGGTGAAAATTCGTCGACGATGAGATCGAGGCATTGCGGCAGTGCGCGGGCGCCAAAGACGCCGGAGTTGCTGGAGATGATCTCGCCATCGAACTGCATGCCCAGCGATGGCGTGCAGGTGATCTTGGCTTCCTTGGTCTGGATGATCTTAAACTGCGGACGGCCGAGCAATTTGCCAGCGGGGTCGAGCGCGGCGGTAATTACCGTGGGGAGCAGCTGCACCGTGCGTACGGGCTCAATAACGACGATGTCGACCATGCCGTCGTCCATGCGGCAGTTAGGGAATAGGTTGATGTCGTTTTGGATGACCGAGGTATTGCCTGCCATGCAGCAGATGCCGTCGAGCTCCTCGACGATGCCGTCGTGCTCAATGGTGAAGTGTGCCACCGTGGGGTTGGGCGTAGCGAGCGCGGAGAGGAAGTAGGCGATCTCGCCAATGTCGTTTTTGGTGGGAGCGGCCTTCATCATGATCTCGGCGTCGAAGCCCGAGCCGGCGATGATGATAAAGCCGTGGCGCTTCTCGTTACCGTTCTCGTCGAGCCAAAAGAGCTCACCCATGTCCACCTTGACCGTGCGGCCGGCGCGGCAAGCCTTGGCGAGTGCCGCCGCCTCGGGGGCATTGCCGATGTTGTTAAAGAACAGGCAAGCCGTGCCGGAGGGGAAGACGAGCGTAGGGACACCGCACCCGCGCATCTGGTCGAGCACGTTGGAGACGGTGCCGTCGCCACCCGAAACGACCACGCGATCGAACTCACGAACGTCCGCTACCGCGTCCTCGGGCTCCATGCCATCGCCGATAAAACGCATCACGACCTCGTCGCCGCCCTGTGCAAGGGCGTGCGTGAATGCGAAGATTTCATCGGAGCTGGGACCCGATGCCGGGTTGTGGATGATAAGGCAGCGCATACTTACGTTCCCGTTCTGTGACTAACCGAGTATAGTTGTAGAGCAATGCCGATATCCTACCCGTGTTTTTCGGGCCTAACCTTATTCGATGGGTTGATATGTACATTTCCACACATCAGGCTCTGGTCGACTTTTGCCAGCGCGCCCGCGAGTTCGACGCGATCGCCGTCGACACCGAGTTTTTGCGCGAGCGCACGTTTCATCCGCGCCTGTGCCTGGTCCAGATTG
>DXMG01000028.1:27403-29371 GCA_019414325.1 Collinsella sp.
GATTGCCACCCCCGCCGAGAGTGTCGCGGTCGATCCTCTGGTGATCGACGACCTGTCGCCGCTTGCCGAGCTTATGGCTGACGAGGGCGTGGTCAAGGTGTTCCATGCTTGCTCTCAAGACATGGAGGTTATGCTCCATACCGTGGGCGCACTGCCGCGACCGATTTTTGACACGCAGGTTGCCGCCGCCTTTTTGGGCGAGCGCCAGCAGATTTCGTATGGCGCGCTCGTTCAGACGTTCTGCGGCGTATCACTTCCCAAGACCGAGTCGCTGACCGATTGGTCGCGCCGCCCGCTGAGCGACAAGCAGATCGAGTACGCGATCGATGACGTCAAGTACTTGATCGTCGCCTATACCGAGATGATGAGCCGTCTGCGCGAGCTGGGCCGCGTGGACTGGGTGCTCGATGAGTTGCGCCCTCTGGCCGACGAGTCGCACTACCGTGCCGATCGCCATGAGGCGTTCCGCAAGGTCAAGCGCATCAACTCGTGTAGCCGCCATCAGCTGGGCATTGCGCGCGAGCTTGCCGCCTGGCGTGAGGACCGCGCTGAGCGGCGCAACATCCCGCGCAAGTGGGTTATGTCCGACGATACGTTGTTGGCCCTGGTTAAGCGCAATCCCGTGCGCGTTGAGGAGTTCCGCAGCATTCGCGGCACCGACCAGCTGGGGGAGCGCGACGTGGATGGCGCGTTGATGGCCATCAAGCGCGGCGCGAGTTGCCCGCACGACCGCCTGCCGCTTATGGTGCGCGGGCATCGCCAAATCTCTCCGGAGCTGGAGAGCGTGACGGATCTCATGTACGCGCTCATTCGCCTGGTTGCCGAGCGCTCGGGCGTGGCGACCTCGGTCATTGCCTCGCGCGATGACCTGGCCGACTACATTGAGCATCCTGAGCAAAGTCCCCTGCGCGAAGGCTGGCGTTTTGAGCTTGTGGGTTCGCGTCTGGACGATCTGCTCTCGGGCAACATGGGACTCACCGTGAAGGACGGCAAAATCGAGCTCCTGTAGGTATATAGTTACGCGGTTTTACCAAACCGCCTAACAGCTCGACGCTGCAAACGGCCGAGAGCGGCAATCTGACGTTCAATCGTCGCTCGCGTACCAAAGTACGCGTCGCCTCTCTTTCACGTCACCTTGCTCGCTCTCGCCCGTTTTCGCTGACATTGCCAAAACATCGATGTTGATTTGCTGGTCAGTCGAATGGGTAGAATGCCTCCAACGTGTAACTCGATTCGGAGGAATTCGCATGCCCTATTACTATGGTTACGGCTTTGGCATCGACCCGCTGTACCTGCTGGTTGTTCTTGTTTGTACAGTGCTTGGCCTTGCTGCGCAGAGCTATATCAACTCGACGTACAAGACCTGGTCCAAGGTGCGCTCGGACGGCGATACGGGTGCCACGGTCGCTCGCCGCATGCTCGACGCCAACGGTTGCAACGCCGTGGGTATCAAGGGCGTGGCCGGTGAGCTCACCGACCACTACAATCCGCACTGATATTTTCTGTATTGAAGACGTCGATGATGCACCCGTATACCATTGACGTCGACACCATCAGATGCGGACCGCGCGGTGACCCCACATTCCGCTGGCGCCCACAGGGCTGCCCTCGTTTCCTGACATGTCCCGCGCGGGCCGCGGCGAGCCGAGACCGCCGCATGACCTAATAGGAGCATGGAGCGATACCGCGGACCCGAACAACCGCATTCTATCGCGCCCCGTCAGTGTGCCGTCTGCCCGGTCCAGGCGAGCACGGAAAGAACGGAGCGAGACATGAGAACCGAATCGACACCCGGCGCCCGCGGGCCGGTCTTCTGCGGGGTCGACACCCACGCCGACTCGCACTGGCTGTGCGTCCTCGACTGGAGGGGCCGCAAGGTCCTGTCCCGCCAGTTCCCCGCCGACGCGGCGGGCTACGAGGCGCTCGCCGGGGCGATGTTAGCGTCAATATATTTTTCACCATTTTCAC
>DXMG01000029.1 GCA_019414325.1 Collinsella sp.
CGGTCGGAACCGATCCAGCTGCCGGGGTGGAAGAACGCCGGGCACAGCGGCGGCACGGTGCCGGCCTTGTCGCCCAGCACCCAGTCGTCAAAACGACGGTAGATGACGGGGATAACGTCGAACAGCGTGTTATCGAAGATGTCGATGATGGTATCGGCTTCCTCGACCGGCGTGGGCTTCTTTAACGCGATGGGGCTCGTGCGTACCAGGGCGTCGATCTCTTGCAGCATATGGCGCTCGTTCTCCACCAGGTCGGAGCCGCCCAGACGCGGACGCTCCTCCAGCAGGTTGGAGATACGGCGAATCTTGCCCTCGACGGCCTTGCGACGGGCCTCGGTGGGATGCGCGGTAAAGACGGGATGGAACTCAAGCTTGCCGAGCAGCTCGTTGGCGCCCTCGACGCCCAGCTCATTCACCAGCTGGTGATAGGCGACGGTGAGCTCGTTGGCGGGATCGACCTCGGTATCGGTCGACGCACCGGCCTCGCGCTCGCGCAGCTGCGCCACACGGTAGTTCTCCTCCGACAGGTTTGCCAAATGGAAGAAGCTCGTAAAGGCGCGGACAATGACCTGCTGCTTATCGAGCGGCAGGCTGTCGATCAGATCGACGACCTCACGAAATGCCACGGCAGTGGGCTCGTCGGCGGTGGGCACGCCCTGCTCGTCGACGACTTCGTCGGCAGCGCGGGTACCGGGGTTGCCGGCATTGGCCACAATCTCGGCCAACAGGATCTTGTCGAACAGGTCCGCGATCTCAGGATCATACTCGCTAAGCACACGACGCTCCAGGCGCAGGAACAGCGCCAGATTATCGCGCAGCTCCTCGGGGATCTCGATCTCGGCGAGACGCTCCCTGGACTCGGCATTCGAGCCGATTCGGTTAACGAGGCGGTTGACCACGGCAGCGACGCGCGCCGCGGCTTCGGGTACAGACTGGTTGCTTAGGTTCTCAGCCACGTTTCCTCCCATTCCTCTTTCTATGCACGTAACATGCGGTATTCATTATAGGCGCTTGAGAAATACTTTCGACACTGATTGCGCTTTACCACACAAAAGTATTTTCTGCATTGCAAGGGTTTTTGCCCCAAATGGTCGTATTTCTCGGTGGGCGGCATACGTAAACGGGGGCATTCCGCATAAAAGCGAAACACCCCCGTAACAATCGCTCTCCATGAGCAGGGCACGTTAGCAGGCCCGCAGCTCAAAAAGATGCGCTACAGGCGCTCGCGAACCGCCTCGACCACATTGGCCAGATCGACGAGAACCTCGTCATGGCTTTGCATGTCGCGCACCTTGACCTTGCCGGCGGCAAGCTCGTCGCCACCCAAGACCAGGATGAGCTTGGCGCCCACCTTGTCGGCCTGCTTAAACTGAGCCTTGAGCGAACGGCCCTGGTAGTCGGCCTCGGTCACGATACCTGCAGCGCGAAGCTCCTGCGTAATGGCGAAGACGTTCTGGCGCAACTCCTTGCCGGCATTGGCGACGTAGACGCACGGGGCCTCCTCGGCACCCAGGTCGCTGCCAAAGGCCTGTAGGGCCAGCAGGGCGCGCTCAAAACCGACGGCGAAGCCGACGCCGGCCGTAGGCTTGCCGCCCTCGAGCTCGACCAGGCCGTCGTAGCGGCCGCCGCCGCCGATGGAGCCGACGCCGGCGCCAGGGGCCTCGACCTCAAAGACGGTACGGGTGTAGTAGTCCAGGCCGCGCACCAAGGTGGGATCCTCGACATACTCGATACCGGCGGCATCCAGATAGCGCTTGACCTGCTCGTAGTGTTCGCGGCACTCGTCGCACAGGTTGTCACCCATCAGCGGAGCCTCGGCCATGATCTCGCGGCAATGGTCGTTCTTGCAGTCGAAGGCGCGCAGCGGGTTAAGCTCGGCGCGCTCGCGGCACTCGTCGCACATCTCGTCGGCGTGGTCGAGAATGAACTGCTTAACCTGCTCGCGATAGGCCGGACGGCACTGGGGATCGCCCATCGAGTTAATGAGCAGACGGAGCTTGGAAAGATCGAAGCCCAGACGCTTGTAGAACTCCATGAGCATGATGATGCACTCGGCGTCTGCCGCCGGATCGGGAGCGCCGAGCCACTCGATGCCCACCTGATGGAACTGGCGCAGGCGGCCCTTCTGGGGACGCTCGCCGCGGAACATGGCCTCGGCGTAGTAAGCCTTAAACGGCGTGGAGCCCTGGGGCACCAGGTTGTTCTCCACGACGGCGCGCACCACACCGGCCGTGCCCTCGGGACGAAGGGCCAGACGCTGCTTAGGCTTGAGCTTGGTATCGGTCCCTTCGGTAAAGACGCGCTCCAGGTTGGCGCCGCTAAACACGCGGAACATCTCCTTGCGCACGACGTCGGTCGACTGGCCGATGCCGTGGACAAAGACGTCCACCTGCTCGATCGCGGGCGTCTCGATGGGCTTAAAGCCAAACGGCTCGAATACGCTGGCCGCAATCTGCTGCATCTTTTGCCAGGCGCGCATCTCGGCGCCGATAAGGTCGCGGGTTCCCTCCGCCTTCTGTGCCTGCATGGGCAAACACCTTTCTTTTGTATCGCGTCATAGGTAGTGGACATTATACGGCACAAAGCAGCAACGCGGCGGCGCGTCTGACCGAACGAGGGTATGGGGACTCGTTCGGCCAGATGCGCCGCCGCTATTTGTGATCCCTTTTCCTCCGTCCCCTTCGGGTCACATGATCTGCTGGGGACGGAGGAAAACGGATCATTTCGTAGGCCCGTGGCCGCCTTGGAAACCGAATGATGGTACGAGCATCCATTCGGCTTCCAGGGCAGCCACAGACAGAACGGAGCGAACAGAAAAGAGCACGTAGACCTGCCATAGCTCACCGACAAAGCTCATGCCGGCAAGAACGGCAGAGGTGGCGATTACAGTGAGGGAGCCCAAAACGCGACCGCTTACTTTATCGGCAACATGACCGATCACAAGTGAGCCGATAACGCTCACCACGGTGGAGATGGCGTTGGAGATGTTGTACTGCGCAAGCGTGATGCCCAGGTCGCTGACGACGAGCGGCTGAAACAGGCTCATGCAGTTAACGAAAATCGTGTAACACGTGGCCATGATGACAAAGCCGGAAGCCACCACGAGCCAGCCGGGGAAGAACTTACGCTGCTGGGACATACTGCTCCTTTTTAAACAAACGAGTAGCAAGGTTGGGTGCTACCGGTGGTCGGCGATATAGCCCAAAGCGACGGCGGTATAGGCCGCGGCACCGAGCGGCAGCTCGGCATCGTTAAAGCGTGCCTTGGGATGATGCTGGGCAAAGTGTTCGTCCGTATCGGTCACAGCCGCGCCGATCGTAAAGTATGCGCTCGGTATCTCACTCGAGATAAGCGCAAAGTCCTCGCTCGCCATGGCATGGAACAGCGGCAAGAAGGCGGCCTTGGGCAGCGTCGCACCCACGTAGCCAAGCGAAGCCTGGGTCACGTCGTCATCGAGCACGAGCGGGGGAACATCCGAGAGCGTCTCGATGGTGGCCGACGTGCGATACGTTGCGGCCACGCCGTTGACGACCTCGGCGATACGCTCCTTGAGGTGCTCCATGAGCTCAACGTCAAAGCCGCGCAGCGTGCCTTCGAGCACGCAGGTATCTGGGATGACGTTGGCCGCTTGACCACCGGCAAACTTACCCACGGTCAGTGCGACCTCCTTGGCCGCCGGCACTTCGCGAGCGATAAGCTCCTGAAGCGCCAGGTGCACATGGACGCCGGCCGTGATGGGGTCGATGCAGATCTCGGGGCTCGAGCCATGGCCGCCCTTGCCCTGCAGCGTGATGCGGAAACCGTACACGCCCGAAAGCGCCGGACTCCCATAGAGCACCAGGCCGAGCGGCGATTGGCTGTTAACATGCATGGCAAAAGCCGCCTGAGGGCGTGGGTTCTGCAGCAGACCGTCGACGATGGCGGCACGGGCACCCTCAAAGGTTTCCTCGCCCGGCTGGAACAGCAACTTAACCGTGGCGTTGGCGTCGAGAAGCTCGGACTCGCGGGCCTTGAGCATACGAGCCGCACCAAGCAGCGCCGTCGCGTGCATATCGTGACCGCAAGCATGCATGCAGCCATTGGTGGATGCAAAGGGCTCGCCGGATTCCTCGGCAACGGGCAGGGCATCCATGTCGCCGCGGAGCATGATGACCGTACCGGCCTGCTTGTCCGTGCACGTACCGTTACCCCGAGCAGCAGCTGCCGCGCCGGCACCGATAAGGCCAACGACACAGGAGCCGTCAACAAGCACGGCATAGGGAATATCCATCTCGTCCAGACGCGCCTGGATAAAGGCGGACGTCTGCGGAAGGTTGTTACCCAGCTCGGGCATCTGGTGTAGATCGTGTCGCCACACAGCAAGCTCGTCTGCAAAAGTCTGAGCTTCTGCAACAAGACCGTCACCGATAGCGGCCTGCGCCGCTGCGGTAGCCTTGGGCGCTGGTTGCGGTTGAAAATCGGACAAAGCTGGTGCCATAGATGCCCTCCAGTAACGTTTTTGCAGCAAGCACTTTGATAGCATAAAGTGCAAGGTACAACTTTAAGGGCGACGCATAAAAAATGCCGCCCCGGGAGGGCGGCGCAACAAGTTGTTTACAATTGCGGGCGCGGCTTTTTGCGCAAAAAATCGAAGTGAGTCTCACTCAAGATAATCGACAGGAAGATAAGCACGAAGCCGGCGAGTAGGCGCGAGGTGAGCGCCTCCCCCATCAGCAGCACCGAAAACAACACGCCCGAAGGCGACTCCATCGAAAGGAGCAGTGAGCCCGTCGAAGCCGGGACATGCGCCAGGCCGACGTTTTGGATGAGCAGAGCCACGCATGTGCAGCCCACCGAGAGAAACGCCATCACAACGATAAAGTTCGGCGTCCACACGGACAGAGGCGCCTGGGTCTCGAATAGCAGCGACGAGACCAGGCTCAGCACGCCGTTGCCCACAAACATCCAAAACGTGATAACGTTGATGTCCATTTTGCGACCGTACTTGGCGGTCACCGCCATCTGGATGGCGAAGAAGACCGCGCCTGCCAGCGTAATGACGTCACCGATGTTGAACTCGACGCTATCGAGCGCCACCAAGCCAATGCCCGCCAAGCACAGCAGTGCCGCGCCCAGGTTATAGCGGGTGAGTTTTTCTCCGCTCAGAAGATAGCTCGCGAACGGCACGAGGATGCAATACGTGCCCGTCAAAAAAGCATTCTTGCCCGCCGTAGTATATGCCAGACCGACCGTCTGCAACGCATAGGCCGCCCACATGAGCACGCCCATACTCAGGCCAACGATCAGATTGCGAGCGTTGAAATGTGCAGTGATGCGCTTGTGGAAGACGGCAAACATGACCAACGCTGCAGGCAGAAAGCGTACATAGAGCAGCTCGAACACCGGAATGGTGCCGAGTGCGTCCTTCATAGTGGTAAAGGAGTAGCCCCAGATGACCGCCACCGAAAGTAGCAAAACTTTCCAGAACAGCGGGGAGCGTGCGCCGGCGCCCCTGGGAATACCGCCCGCGCCCAAATCCTCACGGGCCACAGGGCTATCGGGCATGTTTTCGATTTCGTTGGCAGCGTATTGGGCCATGGAACATCCTCACACTCAATCTGGGCGTGGTGTCCGCACGCGTATGGCTGCGTGCCGCCTCATGGTCAAATAAAAACGGGGCGCACCGGACCCCCGGCACGCCCCGCTACTGTAGCAACAACCAAGCAGCCCACGCAATCCAGCCCACTAAAGCGTCGGCAGAGTAAACCTCGATGTTTCGTCGATGTCACGCTGTTGCACTAAATAAGTTTCGTGCTTTCAAGCTTTTCGATAATCCAGTCGTTGGCTTTGATGACCGGGCGGCGGAAGATGACGCCCAGGGCCAGCGACGGAATCAGATAGCTCGCCAGAATACCCAGCTCAACCCAGTACTCCATATGGTAGGCGCCAGCCATGGCGGCATGCATGGCGTTGATGCCGTGAGTAAACGGCAGGAACGGATAGATCGCCTGGAACACGGGGCCGGTCATCTCGATGGGGAACGTGCCGCCCGAGCCGCCGACCTGCATGACCAACAGCACGACTGCGAGCGCCTTGCCGATATCGCCAAACGAAACCGTAAGCGTGTAGACGATATTGGAGAACACGAGACTCGCGACCCAGCCCGCTAGCACAAACTGCAGCGGGTTGTCGCACTGAATGCCAAAGAACAGAATGTCGCCCGCGCACACGAGCGTTGCCTGCAGCAGAGCCAAACCGCCAAAGAACAGGTAACGACCCAGATAGATCTCGTGCAAGCGCACGGGGATGAGCTCGTTGATGAGCTCATCGTCGACCGAGACCTTCATCATGGCCGCCAGTACGATCGAGCCGACCCAGAGCGACAGAATCGTGTAGAACGGCGCCATGGCCGAACCGTAGTTGCGAATCGGATAGACCGGCTTGCGGTCGAGCGCGACGGGGCCGGAAAGCGACACGGCCAGACCCTCGGGATCATTGCCGATCATCGTCTTGATCGTAGCGAGGTCATCCGACATCAAGGCGCCGTCGAGCTCGTCCTTGAAAGCGCTGATCTTGTCCGACGCCTCACCCAGCTGATCGGAAGCCTTGTTGACCAGCTTTGCAGCCTTGGAGAGGCCCTTTGCCAGCGAACCGGATGCGTCGGTCAGGCCGGCAACAGCACTATCCAGGTCGCCCGAGATACCGTTGAGCGAATCCAAAACGCCCGAAATAGTCTTCTTGAGCTCCTTGGCCTTAACCGAGAACGTGGAATCGTAGTCGGACTTGGCTCCCGAAATGCCCGCCTTGGCATCGGCGATGGCCTGGTCGACCTCAGCACGCATGCTGTTGACCTCTGCCATACTGTCAGAAAGGGACTTAGCGGTTGCCGTTAGGTCCTTGGCGTTGTTTCGATACTCCACCGCGATCCTGCTCAGCGATGTTGCCACAGACTTGAGGCTCTCCTGGAGCTTTTCGTCACTGACCTGCTCGGCAAAGCCGCGGAGCTGGTCGGCCGTGGCGTCGATATCGTCGGCACGTGTATTGAGCGCCGTCGCGGCATCGTTGAGTTGGGACACCGTAAGGTCGACATGCTGGTTCGCGGCATCGAACGCCTTCGCGAGCTCGGCAGACACATTGTCGAACGAACCCGCACTTCCATCGATCGCGGCATCGATGGCATCGTTTGCCGTCTTAAGCGCTTCTTTGGAATCATCGATGCCGCTCTTGGCATGCTCCATCAGCTGCTTGGTCGACTCATCGACCGTACCCGTCTGCTGGAGCATACCGCTCGCCGACGTCAACGAATCGGACGTAGAGCTCAAAATGCCCGCCAGCGACGAAGCATTAGCCTGAACGTCTTGCAGGTCCTCAATCGAATCGCCGAGCGTCGAGGACAGGTTGGCGATAAAGTTGCTGACTTGGTCGGTGCTCATGTAATCGAGCAGGCTGGACACCGTCTTAAGACCGATGCTCGTAATGGTCTTGGTAAAAGATTCGTTAACCTGGTTCTGAACGGCGCTCGAACCCTTCTCGGTCACGATCTGCGCGATGGCGTTGGCCTTCTGGTTCTCGTAAAACTCGATATCGGCGTGTTTCACGTCGGTCGAGAAAAGCGTCATCATGTCGGCGCTAAACGTTTTGGGGATAACGACGGCAGCATAGTACGCGCCCGACTTAACGCCCTCGATAGCCTTTTCGCGATCGTTAAGCACAACCCAATCGAAGCTCTCGTTGCCGCGTAGGGTGGCGGTCACGTTTTCGCCCACGTTGACCTCGACGGGAATCAGATCGCTCTCGTAGCCCTCGTCGGTGTTGACCACGGCGATCTTAAGGTTGCCGGTATTGCCGTAGGGATCCCAGCTTCCGGCGATGTTAAACCATGCGTACAGGCACGGCACGATAATGAGACCCATCACGACGATCATGCCGATCACGGAGCGAGACACGTTTTGGACATCGCGCTTAAACAGGTGCAGGATGTTTTTCATTTATGCCTCACCTCCTTTGGAGTGCTTGCCGAGCGGGGTGGTGTCCCCGTCGTTTCCGCTTACGTTGTCAACGCCGTCGACATCTTGAGCCTTACGATGCGCACCGATATGCGGCAGACGGCTCGTGGGCTGTTCGCTGTCCTTGGTGCCCCGCTCGCTGGCGTTGAGACCAAACATGCGACGGGCGGCAGGGATGGCAGCCGTGTGCTCGCGCATCTCGCGGCGAAGGTCCTCGTCCGAAAGCGCCGAGATACGCATCTGGGTATTGAGGCTCGCACGGATGTACTCGATGTTGATGAGCCAGCCACAGATGGCGATGACCGAAATGATCCAGATAACAAGCAGGATGATCTTGCCGTTATTGTCGATATCGAGCACCGTCGAAAGTACAAAGAGCAGGACCTGGACGCCTACCACGGCGGCAAAACCGCCCTTGATGTAGTACGGGTAGCGATGCTCAAACGCCACGGCATGATCGAGCAGCTCGCGACGGTACGAATCCGAATCGAGCATGACGCGCATGGCCGTGCGCAGCGAATAGCGCTGGCGCGGCAGGTCGTTGGACTCGCAGATCATGAGGCCCGTCGTGGAAAGCTGCTTATCAAAGAGCAGATTGAGGTTGAGCAGCAACGGGCGCAGCTGCAGACCGATAAAGAGCGCCACGATCAGGAACACGCCCAGGATGCACAGGTTGAACAGGTAGTTGAACGAGTACATGCCGCCGACGGTCTCGCGCAGCAGGTTGATGCCATAGGTGAAGGGCAGCAGCGGATGCAGCCATTGGAAGAAGCCGGGCATCATCTCGATGGGATACATGCCCGACGAGCCGGGGATCTGCACAATGACGAGGATGACGCCAATGGCTTTACCGATATGCTTAAAGGTGGTGGACAGCGCATAGATGATGTTGACGTAGGTGAACGAGATAGCGATGCCGCCCAGCACGAACAGCAGCGGGTTGACGCACTGCACGCCAATCACCAAATCGCCCACCGTAACGATGATGGCCTGGAACGCACCCAGGATCACCATCAGCAGCCAGCGGCCAAAGTAGCCCTGACGCGCCGTAAAGCTACCGATGCCCTCGCGGTCGACCTCGAGCTTGTAGATAGCGATGAGCACATAGCCGCCTACCCACAGCGCCAGATTGGTGTAGAAGGGAGCGATGCCCGAGCCAAAGCTCTTGACTGGATAGATTGACTTGGACGTCAGCTCAACCGGAGATGCCATGAAATCTGCCACGTCATCGACGTCGACGTCCATGAGGTCGGCTAACTCGCCCATAGACTCAGAGGTCTGTAGCGCCGCAATGTCATTGGCGGCGGTCGCGAGCTTGTCCTGAACCTTGGCAAGGGAGGCGTCGGTTTGGGACAGCGTGGTCTTTGCCTGCTTGAGCGTGGCGTCGAGCTGCGCCAGCGTGCCGCGCGCGCTCGCTATCGTGGGGGTCATACCCGATACAATGCCGGTCAAATCGCCCGAAACGGCGGCAAAGGAGTCGAGCGCGCTCGAAGCCTTCGGCAGTGCGTTCTGCCCCAGATCGGTCTGAGCCTGACCGAGGTTAGCCGTACCGGTCTTAATTGCCGCGTTGAGTACGTTGCTCGCGTTCGAGATTGCCGTAGCGTCTTTTGCCATGGCGCTCGACTGTGCAGAGAGGCCATCCTTGATGCTCTGCAGCTTCTGGTTTTGCTCGCGAAGCGAATTGATGGTCGATGCGATGAGCGCGTCGGCGTCCTCCGACCCCGTTGACGTATCGTTAGCGAGAATCTGCAGGCGCTCGATGACAGCGCTGTTGTGGTCAATCGTCGCCTGAAGGGATTCGAGCGAGTTGTCGATTCGAGTGGTCGTGGACGTAACCGTACCGGTGAGTTTGCCAATCGCGGCGTTCGCAGAAGCCGATGTCTTGCTCAGCACGATGCTGCCCTCCGAAAGTGCCTTGGAGAGCGAGGTGATGGACTTGCCAGCCGTGGTGCGAGCTTCGCCCAGCAGATCATTACCCTGAGCGATTGCCTGCGTTAGCGAAGGCGCCTGTCCCTGCAGACCCGCCAGCGCGGCATCGGCCGAAGCAATCGAGCTGTTTGTCTTGTCGATGGCGGTGTTCATGTCGCCGATGGAATCACGTACTTCGCCCAGGGTATCAGACGCCTCGGACACCGAGCCCGCCAGCGAATCCTGGGTCTGAGTTGCCTTGTCTTTAAGGTCGATGCCAGCATCTTTGGCAATGCCAGCGACGGTCTCGCCCACCGTGGAGACAAACTCCGAGTTGATCTGCTCCTCGATGGTGTTGGCACCGGTATCGGTGACCTTGGGCGCAATGGCGCTCTTCTTCTCATTGACGTAATAGGTGAGCTTGGGCTGATGGTAGTTGCCGTCGAGCATCGAGACGAGATTGTCGGAGAAGTTCTTGGGAATCACGATGGCGGCATAGTATTCGCCACTTTCGACGCCCTCTTTGGCATCTGCCGCCGAGTCGACGAAAGTCCAGCCAAGCTGGTCGTTCTCCTTGAGCTGGTCGACCACCTTATCGCCTGCGTTAAGCTCGCCCACTAGGTCGTTCTGGGTGCCCTGATCGTTGTTGGCGATGGCGATTTTAATGCCCTGGGTATTTCCGTACGGATCCCAGTTGGCAACGATGTTGTACCAGGCATACAGCGATGGAATGACGCACACGCCCAGGGTGACCACCAGGGCGACGGGATTCATAAGCAGTCGCTTAATGTCGCGCTTAAATATCGCAAAGGAGACCTTTGCATTGGATAGTTTGCTGGCGAGACTCACGCTTGGACCATCCATCCTGTCGTTGAATCGAATCGTACTATCGACAACCATTGTACGTAGACGCTTTAGTGCCTCGCGGCACAATGGTGCTGAGTTTTGCGGGTAGCAATATACTACGAAGATGATTTAACGTACAGTTGTACAGTATCTTAAATTCCCGCAGCTCCCAAAACCACAACCCGCACAAACTAGCAATCCGACTAGTCATTTAAGAACGTCCCCAACGACTACTCCGTACAAAAGCAAACGAGAGTGGAAAATCTCCCACTTCAAGCCCGCATTCGAGCCAAAAGTGGGAGATTATCCACTCTCGTTCTAATCTAGCTACGGTGCCGTATCCCCGAACTACATCAAGTTGCAGACAGCCGCCGCGAAGGCTACGGGGTCCTCGGGGAGGATACCCTCGACGAGCAGGGCCTGGTCGTAAAGCAGGCCGGAGTACTGCTTGATCTTGTCGGCATCGCCTGCCTTCTGAGCAGCGACGAGCTTGGCAAAGACCGGATGCTTGGCGTTGAGCTCGAGCACGCGCTGGCTCTTGGGCATACCGTCGGGCGCGCCCTCGGGACCCTTCTGGAGCACCTTCTCCATCTCGAGCGAAAGCGGGCCCTCGGTGGTGATGCAGGCGGGAGCCTCAGTCAGACGCGCAGAGACGGCAACCTTCTCGACCTTGTCGCCGAGTGCCTCCTTCATAGCGCCAAAGAGGTCCTCGTTCTCCTTGGTGGCGTCCTCGGCCTCCTTCTTCTCGTCATCGGTCGCCAGGTCAAGATCACCGGTCGCGACGTTCTTGAGCTCCAGATGACGATCCTCGACCTCGGGCTCGGCACCGTCGGCCACAGCCTTCTCGGCAGCCTCGCGGGCAGCATCGTCCTCGTAGATCTTGGGCATATCGGCGGCAACGTACTCACGCATGGCCTGGAAGGTAAACTCATCCACGTCCTGCGTCAGAAGCAGCACGTCATAGCCGCGGTCGAGCACGCCCTTTACCACGGGCATCTTGGCCAAGCGCTCGCGCGAATCGCCGGCGGCGTAGTAGATGGCCTTCTGATCCTCGGGCATGCCCTTGGCATACTCGGCCAGTGTAATCATCTTCTGTTCCTTGGCAGACCAGAACAGCAACAGGTCGGCGAGCTCATCGGCCTTCATGCCATAGCTCGAGTAGATGCCGTACTTAAGGCCGCGGCCAAAGTTCTCAAAGAACTTCTCGTAGGCCTCGCGGTCGTTGTCACGCATATCCTCAAGGTCAGCGGTGATCTTCTTTTCCACACGCTTGGCGATGGCCTTGAGCTGACGGTTCTGCTGCAGCGTCTCACGCGAGATGTTGAGCGACACGTCGGCGGAATCCACGACGCCGCGGACAAAGTTGTAGTAGTCGGGCAGCAGGTCGTCGCACTTCTCCATGATCAGGACATTGGAGCTGTAGAGCGCCAGACCCTTCTCGTAATCCTTGCTGTACAGATCGAACGGCGCGCGGCCCGGCACAAACAGCAGGGCGTCATACTCGAGCGTGCCCTCGGCATGGAAGCTGATGGTGCGCGCAGGATCGTCAAAGTCGTGGAACGTGGACTTGTAGAACTCGTCGTAGTCCTTCTGCTCGACATCGGAGCTGCGCTTTTTCCAGATCGGCGTCATGGAGTTGACGGTCTCGAGCTCCTGGTAGTCCTCGTACTCGGGAGTGTAGTCATCGCCAGCATCCTCGGGCTTGGGCTTCTGGCGGCTCTTGGACACCATCATCTGGATCGGGTAACGCACATAGTTACTGTACTGCTGAATTAGGCTCTTGAGGCCCCACTCGGTCAGGAAGCGATCGTAGGTCTCGGCCTCGCCGTCGGCATCGAGCTTCTCGTTCTCGCGCAGCGTCAGGATGACATCGGTACCGTGCTCGGCACGCTCGCCGTCCTCGATGGTGTAGCCCTCAAGACCGTCGGATTCCCACACATGGGCGACATCCGCGCCGTAGGCGCGGCTGACGACCTTCACATGGCTGGCGACCATAAAAGCCGAGTAGAAGCCCACGCCAAACTGGCCGATGATGTCGACATCCGAACCCTGCTGCTCGGCGTTCTCGGTCTTAAACTCCTCGGAGCCGGAATGGGCGATGGTGCCCAGATTGCGCTCGAGCTCCTCGGCGGTCATGCCAATGCCGTTATCCGAGATGGTAATGGTGCGGGCGTCTTTATCAAAGGAGACGCGAATGGCCAGGTCGCCCTGGTCGATCTTGACGCTCGGGTCCTGCAGGCTCTTAAAGTTGAGCTTGTCGACGGCGTCACTCGCGTTAGAGATAAGCTCGCGCAGGAAGATTTCTTTATTGGTGTAGATGGAGTTGATCATGAGGTCGAGCAGTTTTTTGCTCTCGGTCTTAAATTGACGCATGTGCAGTCCTTTCGCGCTACCCCTGTCCGCAAAAACGGCTCGGTCGCCCGAGCCGCATCGCAGACCTGCTATGTTCAGACTTAGATTTTATAACCCATTAACGCGCATATATACATACGGAATCGAAAAACTGTATGTCCGAGCGCTCTGATGCGCCAATTGCCAAGGAGTGTCCCAAACTGCCGGCAGGAAAGGAACGTTCCTATCTGCCATCTACGCGCTTGGCCATCCAGGCATGGGGCTGGCCCTCGTCTTCGTAGTCCACCGGGGCAATCTGCGTGTAGCCCGCCTTGGCATAGAGCGGCAGCACGTATTCCTGAGCATGCAGCTTAATGAGCTTGGCGCCGGCATCACGCGCGCACGTATCACTGGCCTCGACAATCTTGCTCGCCAAACCGCGACGGCGCATGCTCGGCAGCACGGCCACGCGCCCCATAATGTAGGTCTCCCCCGCCGCGACACCTTCGTCCAAGTCGCACGCCGGCGACACCGGAGCCTCTGCGTCAGCCGCGCGCTCAAGCTCTTCGGGAAACACGCGCGAGCAACCGGCAAGCTCGCCGTCTACATAGAGCGTCACATGAACGCAGTTCGGATCCTCGTCGATAGCGTCGAACTCATTCTCGTAGCCCTGCTCGTCCATAAAAATGACGCGGCGCACCAACGCCGCGTCATCAAAGCATCCCGTCTTAAGTTGGATATCCATGGCTGCCCTTTCATTCAATGAGAACGTTAGGGACAGATTTTAGCGAAAATGAGCTCCGCGCACGCTAAACTTCGCGCGAGCCTTCGCCAGGCAATCGTAATGACCCACGTTATGGGCATCGCTCGCGATGAAGCTGTACAGGTTCTGATCGAACAGGCGCTGTGCCGGCTTTTTCTCGCGACCAAAGCGACCGCCGGCAATAAAGTCCGCCGAAGCTTGCAGCTTGCAGCCCATATCGACCAGGCGCTCCGCCACGCTTACATCCTTTTGAACCGCACGATAGCGCTCAGGATGAGCGATGATCACCTGGTAGCCACGGCACTGCAAATCGTAAATCGTGTTCTCGTACTCTCTAAACGCATACGCATCGGCATGCGTCGAAAGCTCGAGCAGAAACTCGTTGGTCCCATCGAAATGCAAGTGCTCCGCGGCATCGATACCAAGCTCAACGAGCTTTCGATGGTTGACCTCGAAGCCCATCTGGAGCGGAAAACCGTCAGCGTTATCGCGCAGCAGCTCAAAGGCATCCCACATCTTGTCGTAATCAAAATAGGGATCACGGCAGTGAGGAGTGCAAACGATTCTGGTTACACCGGCCCGCTTGGCAGCCTCGAGCATCGCCAAGCTCTCATCGAGATCGGCGGCGCCGTCGTCTACACCCGGCAAGATATGGCAATGAATGTCACGCATAGGTCAGCCTTAATCAACTAAACGTTTGCTCGGTTGGTAAAGATGCCCTTTTTGGAAGTGCCCTGACCGTCGGAGCCCTTCTTAACCTTCTTACCGTCCTTGGTGTAGTAGGAGTAGTAGTACTCGCTGGTCTCGGTCTCGCAGTAGTTCATAACGGTACCGATGAGCTTGACCTTCTCGGACTTCTTAAGCTGACCGATGGCGTTGAGCGCCTCTTCGCGCTTGGTAAAGTTCTCGCGCACCACGAACAGCGCGCCGTCGGTCAGGCTGGCAATCTCGGCAGCATCGATGAAGGTGCCAACCGGGGGAGCATCGAAGATGACGTACTGGAACTTAGCAGACAGTGCCTTGACCAACTTGGAAAAGCGGTGAGAGACGATGATGTCGGCAGGATTGGGAATATGCGGCTCGGCATCGAGGAAGTAGAAGTTCTTCTGACCCGTCTCGACAATTGCCTGGTCAATGGAGATCTGCTCGGAAAGGACCGCATAGAGTCCACCGCGGGAGCGGACGCCGAGCATATCGGCAAGGGACCTGCGGCGCATATCGCACTCGACCAGGAGCACGGACTTGCCGCTCGTGGCGATTGCCTGAGCAAGGTTAATGGAAACCGTAGACTTGCCCTCGTTGGGAATCGAGGAGGTAACGGTGATGGTGCGAATGGGGTCGTCCACGCTCGCAAAGCGGATGTTGGCCAGAAGGGTCTTAGCGGCATTCTGTACAACGAGCTTATCGGTGTTCTTTGCCTTAGCCATGCCTATTTACCACCTTTCATAGCCGGAATTCGGCCAACAACGGGAATGCCCAGGAGCTCTTCTGCCTCTTCGGCACCGCGGATGCGGGTATTGAGCATGTCTGCCAAAACGACATAGGCAACTGCGATAAAGATGCCCGCGAGGAACGCGACAGCAACGTACAGCATACGCTTGGGACCGCTGGGGGCTTCGGGGGTCTTAGCCTCGTCGATAACGTTGATGCTCTGGGCAGCGCCGACGTTCTGAGCGACCGTACTCACCGAGCTAGCTATGGCCTTTGCGACCTTAGCCGTCTCCTTGGCATCGGTACCGGTAACCGAAAGCGTAATGACACGCGTGGTGGTCTCGGAGGAAACAGACACTTTGTAGTCATCCAGATCGGTGAGGCCCAGTTCATTGGCGGCGCCGCTCTTAACGCTATCGCTATCCAGCAGCGTGGCGATATCGTTGGAAAGCATCTGGCTCGCCGAGAGATCGTTGTAGCTCATCTGACCGCTATCGTCGGTCTTGGCGAGAATGTACATGCTCGTCGTCGCGGTGTAGGTGTTGTCCATCGCAACAAAGGACACGATGCCCATGGCGATCGCGCAGACCACCGGAAGGGTGATGACCAGCTTGAGGTGCTTCTTCAGCAGCTGGAACAGTTCGAGAAGGGTCATGCAGCTTGCCTTTCATTTCCCCAGTTCGGATTGACAAAACTGTCCGTATGTTATCGCATCTTTTTACTGAGACCAAACTCTATACATAAGAAACAGGCTCTCCTGTAAAAATGACGGAAGCGATCGTAAAATTGCACAACAACGCCGCACCCGAAAGTCCGATGCGGCGTCTACATCATTATCTATGTTGTATCGCTATGCGAATGGCTCGTCCTGCTGTATGGGAAACGCCACCGTAATGGTGGTTCCCACGCCCAACTCGCTCGATAGATCGAGCGTGGCGTGATGATACAGGGCCGCATGCTTGACAATGGCAAGCCCCAGGCCGGTTCCGCCGCGTGCCTTGGATCTACTCTTGTCCACGCGATAGAACCGCTCAAATACCTTGCCCTGTTCTTCAGGCGCGATACCGATTCCCGTGTCGGCGACCGCGAGGAACGGATGGCCTTCGTCGTTGGTGCCGCACTGCAGCGTAACCGTACCGCCGGGTCGATTGTAGCGGATGGCGTTGCTTGCCAGATTGTAGATGAGCTCGTCAATCAAGCGCGACACGCCTTCGATGACCACAGGCTTGGTCTCATGACTTATCGTCACATTCGCCTGACGGGCGACCTGTTCAAGACGCTGCTCAACCGTGTAGATGGCACGCGAGAGCTCAATAGGCTCCGTGGACCCAATGGGCACCGCCTCGCCCTCAGTTGCACGCTCGGCCTCGTCCAAGTTAGACAGCGTAAGGATATCGTTGACAAGCGCTGCCAAGCGGCCCGCCTCACGATAGATGCGACCGCCAAAGTTGCGCAAGTCATCCTCGCCCTCAACCATGCCGTTTGCGATGAGCTCGGCATAGCCCGAAATCGCCGTAAGCGGCGTCTTGAGCTCATGGGTGATATTCGCCGTGAACTCGCGGCGCATACGGTCGTTGTCCGCTAGCACCGCCATTTGGCGCTTGAGTTCCTGGCGCTGCGACTCGATACGCTCAAGCATGGGGACCATCTCGGCATAGGCGTGCTCATAGCTACGGCGCGGGTGGTCCAAATCCACCTCTTGCAACGGCGCGATGATGGCACGGGACTCGCGGCGCGCCATGAAAAACGAGAGTACCGCACCCGCTGCTGCGATAAGCAGCATCGGCGCCACCATCGACAGCAAAATCGCCGCAACGCCAGGCTGGGCCTGCGCCAAGCGGACAACCTGGCCGTTATCAAGGGCGACGGCGCGATACAGCATAATCTCGTCGAGCGTAGAGCTTGCGCGCTCCGCGGAACCCGAACCACTCTCAAAGGCCTCGATGACCTCGGGGCGATCGCCATGGTTGGGCAGTGTGGAAGGCGACGCCTCGTTGTCGTAGGCAACCGATCCATCCTTGTTAATCAGCGTGATGCGTAAGTCCTCGCGATCGAGGCTACGCAAGAACGGGATGGGCTCCTGCTGCTCGTCGAGGGCGGCAGCAATGAGCTCGGTTTCCTGCGCCAGATTGGCACTCGTGGCATCCGCCAAGGTGTTTTGAACGAAGAACGCACCCAGCACCGTAAACGCCACGATAACCGCCATGGCGCAAACAAAGATCGTCACAAAAACGCGGTGCGATAGCGTTTGTTTTCCCTGGGGGGCGAAGACCACGGGCTACTCCTCCGATGCGGTGGACGCGGTGTCGTCACCTTCGGCACCATCACCGGCAGAAGGCTCAGCCAAGCGGTAGCCCACGCCGCGCACGGTCTCGATGGCGCTGGCATGCACGCCCAGTTTTTGGCGAAGCGTCTGCACGTGCACGTCAACGGTGCGCGAACCGCCGTCGAAGTCCCAGCCCCACACGCTCTGCAGCAACGACTCGCGGGTAAAGACCACGCCGGGCTTGCGCATGAGATACTCAAGCAGGTCGAACTCGCGCAGGGTGAGCTTAAGCGGCTCGCCGGCAACGGTCACCTCGCGATGGCTGGGCGAGAGCACAATGTCGCCCACACTGAGCACATCGCTCGCCTGCTTGACCATGCCGCCGCGACGCAGCAGCGCGCGGCAACGGCTCGCAAGCTCCATGAGCGAGAAGGGTTTAGTCAGGTAATCGTCGGCACCGCCATCGAGCGCCATCACCTTGTCGAGCTCGGTGTCCTTGGCGGTAAGCATCATGATGGGCACCGTCGCCGTCAGGCGGTCGGCACGCAGGCGACGCATAATTGCCAGGCCATCGGTATCGGGCAGCATGATGTCGAGCAGGACAGCATCGGGCACCCGTCGCGCCACAGCAGCCTTAAACTCGCCATCACACGAAAAGCCCTCGGCCTCGATCCCCTGCTTACGCAGCGCATAAACCGTCAAATCCCTGATGTTGTCATCGTCCTCGACGTAATAGATCATGTTGAACCCCTTTGCGGCCGGCATGACCGCATCTTAACCCTAAAGGTACCTTTACGAGATGGTATCAGCCAAAACGTCCCGTCAAATAATCCGCTGTGCGCGGGTCGGTCGGATTTTTGAAGAGCTGAGCGGCGGGCGCGTGTTCCACTAACTCACCCAGCAAGAAAAACGCGACCGAGTCCGAAATACGCGCCGCCTGCTGCATATTGTGCGTAACGACCACCAACGTGCAGGTCTCCTTGAGCCCGCAGGCAAGCTGCTCCACCACCAGCGTCGACACGGGATCGAGGGCGCTCGTGGGCTCATCCATCAGCAGGATGTCGGGTTGCACGGCAAGCGCGCGGGCGATGCACAGGCGCTGCTGCTGTCCACCCGAAAGACCCAGGCCCGACTCTTTGAGCTTGTCCTTGACCTCGTCCCACAGGGCAGCGCGACGCAGGGAGTCCTCGACCAGCTCATCGAGCACGGCGCGGTCGCGCACACCCATACCGCGAGGACCGTAGGCGACGTTGTCGTAGATGCTCATGGGAAACGGGTTAGGGCGCTGGAACACCATGCCCACGCGCTGGCGCAGACGGCAGATATCATAATCGTCCATGATATCCTGGCCATCGAGCGCGATCTTGCCCTCGATGAGGCAGTCCTTGATGCCGTCGTTCATGCGGTTAAAGCAACGTAGCAGCGTCGACTTGCCGCAGCCCGAAGGACCGATAAACGAGGTGATCTGCTTGTCGCGGATCTTGATGGACACGTCCTTAAGTGCGTGGTGGTCGCCATAGAACAGGTCGAGGCCCTCGACGTCGATGCGCGTCGGCGAGGCGGCAAGGTCCTGCGCCGTGGGGCGCGTCGCGTCTCCGACTTCGCGCTCGTGCGCAGCCTCGGCTCGCGCCTCCATTAGCTCCTCGAGCTCCGTGGGCTCCATAGCCACACCAGCCGTCATACCGCATACCTCCACGTCGATATCAATTCAGCAGTATCGATAGTAGAAACCGCGGCTCATACGCACGTGAGCGCATTGTCAGGTGTTTGTAAGGGCGCCTACGCTACGCGGCGGGCAGCTCGATGGTAAAAACGGTATGCTCGGGCGTCGATTCGCACGCGATGGTGCCGCCATGCGCGCATACAATCTCCTTGGCGATGGCGAGACCCAGCCCAGCGCCGCCGCGATTGGTCGCACGCGCCGCATCCAGGCGATAGAACTTCTCAAAGATCACCTTGAGCTTTGGCTCAGGGATCGGATCGCCCTGGTTTATAAATCGTACGCGCACGCCGCCGTTACCCAAACGTCTGGCCTCAATCGTGATCATCGAGCCTTCATAGCTATAGGCAACGGCGTTTTTCATGATGTTGTTGAATACGCGAGCCATCTTGTCGCCGTCCACGAGCACCGTCAGATCCTCGCAGATATCAACCTGGGCTTCTTTATGCTGTTCGTTGAGAATGGGATAGAACTCGTCGGCCACCTGTGCCAGTAAGAGCCCCAAATCGACGTAGCTGCGGGTGAGCACGATATCGTGGAAATCAAAGCGCGTGATGTCGAAGAACTCCTCGATGAGCGCATCGAGCCGGTGGGCCTTGTCGAGTGCCACGCCCGTAAAGCGTGCACGTTGCTCAAGCGGCAAATCGGGGGCCTCCTGCAAGAGCGAAAGGTAGCCCACCACGCTGGCGAGCGGCGTGCGCAGGTCGTGCGCCAGGTACGTAACCAGGTCATCTTTGCGGTGCGATTCGTCACGCAGGGCTTGTTGAACCCTACGCTCGCAATCGCGCGCCCGGTTGAGCGCGCCCTCGACCTCGAGGAAGTCGCCGTCAATGTTGTCCCACGTGTCAGGGCTATCGATCAGACGGTCCTGAATACGGGCGGCGATTACGCGGTCGGCATGCTGCTCGCCTTGCTCATAACCCTGGTAATACAGGGCGCGCCCGCAAAAGAACAGGACACAGACGGCGAGCGCCAGCACAAAGCCAAGCATGTTGAACACAAAGGCGGCATCAAAGAACACGGGCTCGCCAATACCGCCAAGCGCCATGGCCCCGATCGCCAGCGTAATTGTCCACGCGGCACCGCCGATTACCACGCAGCGGCGAACGATTTCGAATCGATCGATCAGCAAAAAGCCAATGAGCAGAACTGCCAGGATGCCAACAATATTGTCAATGCCGATGAGTAGCAGACTCAGCAAAAAGAGCAGCACCGTCGCAAGCGCGCGGTTGTCGACGACCGCCCTTATGTATTCAAAGAGTCGATCGGGCACCTCGAATACCCGTCTATCGTCTTTTGTCATATCCACTTCCCCACCACCAAAGGCGTTATTCGATTATGTAGCCGACGCCCCAGACGTTTTTGATAAAGCGCGGCTTTTGGGCATCATCGCCGATCTTTTCGCGCAGATGGCGGATGTGCACCATCACCGTATTGTTGGAGCCGGGCATAAAATCCTCGTTCCACACCGCGCGGAACAGGTCCCCCACGGCCACCACGCTGCCACGATGCTCGACCAGATACAGCAAGATGGAATACTCGATGGGCGTGAGGCGCACCGGTGCACCGTCCACCGTCACACAACGAGCATCGCGGTTGATCTCGAGGCCATCGAGCTGGATGGTCGGCGATTCGACCGCCTGTGCGCGGCTGCCGTAGCTGGTGTAACGACGGAGTTGAGCATGAACGCGCGCTATGAGCTCCAGCGGACGGAACGGCTTGACCACGTAATCGTCTGCACCCAGTGAGAGGCCCTCGATCTTATCCTGCTGGGCATCGCGCGCCGTCAGCATAATAACGGGATAGGTATGGCCAGCGCGGATGGTACGCAGCAACTCAAAGCCGTCGATATCGGGCAGCATGACGTCCAGCAGCGCCAGATCGAACTCCTGCTCCAAAATCGCCTTGGCAGCATCTGCTCCGCTATAGGCAATCTGAACATCAAAGCCCTCTTTTGTAAGGTAGATACCGACCAGGTCGGCGATGGCCTTCTCGTCATCAACTACCAAAATGCGCTCATTCATGCGTGCTCCTCTCGCGCTCCATTATGCCCGAGGCAGCGCGCGCCACACACAACAAGCGCGGTCGTTTAAGTCGACCTTAAGCACCTATGCGTCCGTTCGGGCGCAGACATGGGCCGCGCACGCCCGCGCACTGATTGTCCACGCCGGTAAACGATATACTTTGAACTCTAAAGAGACCATCCCGTCGAAAGCGAAATCTGTGAAGACCCTTAGTTCTCTTGTAAAGCGCTCCGCGCAACTGACCGCCGGCATTGCCTGCGCTCTCGCCCTTGCTGCCGGCGTGCCGTCTATCGCCAACGCCCAGGTGCTTACGACTGATATCGTTTGCGGCAAGACCGCCGACGCCCGCGGCATCACGGCCGAGAATCTGCCCGATATCGATGCGACCAACGCCATCGTCATGAGCAAGGACGGTTCCGTCTATTACGCCCGAAGTGCCGACGAGCAGGTCAAGATCGCCTCAATTACCAAGGTCATGACTGCGATTCTGACCGTCGAGAACTGCAAAATGGACGAGAAGATCACGGTGAGCAATGCTGCCGCCACCGTAGGCAACTCGACCGCCGGCCTGCTCGAAGGCGACGAGCTCACCGTGGAGCAAGCTCTGCGCGGTCTGATGATCCCCTCGGGCAACGATGCCGCCATCGCGCTTGCCGAGCACGTGGGCAAAAAGATCGACCCCAAGACCAAGGACGCCGTGGCCACCTTTGTAAAGGCCATGAACGAGCGCGCTAAAAAGCTCGGCTGCACGGGAACGCTTTTTGAGAATCCGCACGGTCTGGACTTTGATGAGTGGGCCGGCGACATGCACTCTACCGCGCACGATGTAGCCCTGATGATGCAGGAGGCAATGAAGAGCGATACGTTCCGCGAAATCGTGGCGAGCGATGATTCCTGGATTGAGGTTACGGGCGCCGACGGTTCCGACCATTCGCATTCCATGGATACGCACAATGAGCTGCTGGGGCAGGACGGCAATATCGGCGGTAAGACCGGCACCACCGACGATGCCGGCTATTGCTTTACGGCAGCCTACAACCGCGATGGCGACGAGACCTACACCGTCGTCTTGAACTCCAGCACCACCGATCAGCGCTTTGCCGACACGGCCGCCCTTGCCAACTGGTACTACGGCCACAAGGTGACGGTTGCGATCGCCAACACGCAGGAAAAGACTGCCAACGGCAATCCGCTCATCGCGCGCATTGGCCAGACCGATTGGACGGACAAGACGATCGATGCCACGCTCGCCGATCCCGCAGCTCAGGCGACCGTCTTTGCGCTTGCCGGAGAGGTGACCGAGAAGGTTACCTATGATGACCTTTCGGGCACGGTACATGTAGGCGACAAGGTGGGTAGCGTGATGCTCAAGCAAGACGGCACCAAGATCGCCGTCATGGATTTGGTTGCCGACGAGGAAGGCTCGGGGCCGAATCCCATTGAGTGGCTCCTTGTGAAGCTCGACCGCCTGGGCCGCCGCATCGACAATCGCCCGCTTACGGCAGAAAGCGAGACCATCGCCAAGGCGCCCGAGGTGTAGGGCTGGGGGAACATTACATTTGAGATTGGAGAGGCGTCCAACGGGGCGCCTCTTTTTGAATACCTCTTAAACGGGATGCGTCAGAATCACCAAAGCGACATTGCTAGCCGTTTACCTTCGCTGTGCCTTTTCGGACCTTGAAAACGGGTCCACCGGGCATGCCAGTAGATCCTTTCGACCTCCTTGGTCAAGGCCCTGAAAAGATCCCCAGATGAGGGGTCTGCCCCAGGACACAGCGATTGCCAGGCACCCGTTTCTCCGATGGTGCCCGCACTCGTCATAACAAGATCGTCGCTCCGCCTGCGAATGGAGACACTAACGGAGCGGCCATTATGGAACCCATGGATATCGACTTTATTTATGCGCCCATCAGCTAGATAACTAATCATGACATTGATGCTGTCACCATACTCCGGCAATTCGAAGCCGTGGGAATCCATCAATAGCTTCACATCCTGATGGTAAATGCGGGCCTCGACGACATTCTTGGGCATTTTCCCCGTCTTTGTTGGAGAGCAAAAGCTGATGCTTGGCTCCTCTTCGCTCATGCCTCGGTCAAACCTAAGCATGCACGGGCATACCGACTCAATGGTTCGCAAGGCGTCCGCCGCGACCTTTTCCTCGGTAAACATCTCCACGTCGATGCCGTTTTCTTCCATATAGGCACGGTTTTTACGTTGAAGCTCTAGCCGAGCCGCAGCCTCCCCATCTCCACGCTGTTCCCAATTTCCGGAGTCGGCGACATTTCGATCGAATGTAGAATCAACGGAACATGGCGCTTGCTGTTGAGTCGGATCACTGTCGCCGAGACGCCTTAGCTCGGAGCGTCTCATCAGTAGTGTCACAATATCAAACAGCCAACCAAATCCAAAAAGGCCAAAGGTAAAGAGATATAGAAAGAAGCTACCCCACATCCGTGCATACGCCCTATGAGCGCCCGACCACCCAAGAAGGAAGCATAGCAAAAGCGCCTTGTTTGCCCTGTCAACCGACGTAATCTCTCGAGTGAGAGATTTCTGTTCAGGCTTCGCCAAAGGTGTAATTTCATGCGATGAAACAGTAATTGAGGACGTCCTTGACGCCGAGCTCCGAGCGCCTGATTTAGCAACGGCGCGAGCGACATCCCCAACTCCGACGGTCGTTCTGCTGTATACGGCATTGTAAGCAGCCTTCTTCGGATTTTTGATCCACCCCATGCCCTTCTTACCATAGCCGGGGATTATCGCCCGCCTTACCGCGCGCTTCGCTCTGCCGGTCGTTCTTGCCTTGAGTGATGTCTTTAGATTCGGCTTACGCAGCCCGACCTTTACCATATTTCTACTCCATCCTCTCGGAACCCCACACCGGGGTGCACGAGCACGCCTGGGTCTCCCCGTTTTCAAGCGCCCCGTGTTTGCCTAATGTTCACGCCCTTTCGGACTCTAATCCCCAGCCGCCATTCTTGATAATAAAAAAGGGCCCCAAATGGGACCCTTCTTCAAAGTCATACTGGCGGAGAGCTGGGGATTCGAACCCCAGATGCCCTTTTGGGGCATACTCGCTTAGCAGGCGAGCACCTTCGGCCTCTCGGTCAGCTCTCCGTAACAGCCGTTCTATAGTAACCAAACAGCCGAAGTTGGGCAAGGGGAATTTTGAGGCGTTTCCTCTTTTACCTCTCTTTTACCAGTAAACGTCTCAGTCAATCATCTCAATCTGTAACATCTGCAGGCCGTAATCCCCTCCAGATGTTACAGATTGAGACAAAGATACAAGGACGGCCCCAGCGACAGCGCGGACAGCCCATTCTTTATTAGTCCTCTCGAACGGTCTCCAACAGATAATCGCGCATGTACGGAATTGCAAACGAAACACAGCCATAGCCCGCGGGCTCAATCAACCCCGCATCGATCAGACGCTTGCGATATGACCCAACTTTGTTCGCCGACAAACCCATCTTCTTGGCGATATCGCCGTTGGCGATATCGACGCCCTCGCATTGAGCCATCGCCGCGAGATACTGAAACTGCCGTTCCGACACCCTGCGCAGCGCTGGGGCAATCACCATAGCATTAAAGCTATCAAGAGCCGCCTGGATACCCTTACGAGCCGCCTCTTCGCTCACACTCTCCGCCCCACTGCGCGCAGCAACCTGCCAAGCGTAATATCCGACCAGCTGGACCATAAAGGGATAGCCTGCCGAAGCTTTTGTTAATAGCTCAGCGGCACCTTTGTCGAGCTCCTTGCCCGCTCGTCTCATCGTATCCTCAAACGATCCGCCAACTTCAAAATCGGAAAGCCGAGTAAGTTCAACATGTTTGGCTCGCTGAAGGAACGTCAACGTATCATCCACCACCACGCCATCTACCGATGTCGGCAGCCCGGCGAAAGCGAAAGCGACATTCGCTCCTTGGCGAATCAAGAGCTGCATCTCATTGCCTAGCTCGCGCATTTCCTCAGTTGAGGCATCCTGGATCTCGTCGAGCGTAATGAGCAGACCACCGCGCTTCGCAGCATCGTACATCGCCTCGCCCAGATGAGAGGCCGACTTCGACATCTCCATGGAGCCAAGGCTGACCCCTAAAATCGATGGGGAAATCGAGATTGATTCAAGACGAACGTTTCGCTGCAGAGCCTCGAGGATTCTATTGCAAAAACCAGCATTGGAGGCAACGTCAACGACCTCGAATCCTTTTTTGCGTGCAAGGTCACCCAATGCATTAAGGAGCACCGTTTTACCTGTGCCTCGGACGCCCGAGATGCGCATGAGTCGATCGGGGGCACCAGGACCATTCTCAAGAGCCTCGGCAAAGTCATCCAAAACAGTGTCCCGTCCGATAAGCTCAGGCGGATTCATGCCCGCCGTTGGCTTAAAGGGGTTAACAGCTTTCGTCATTCTGCCCTCCTCTGCTAGTTTTAACAACTTTAACAAAGTTTAGCAACTTTAGCAGAGTTTAACAGTTTTAGCAGGCTCGGCGGCTTTATGCCTTACCGATCCTGCCGGGTCCTCCCGCCCGCGCCGATACAAATAGCGCAGTGCGGCCCCTCTATATCGCCCCTACCCCAGCGAGCGACTGAGGGAGCCGAGCTCATCGTTGCCCATGGTGCGCCACATTTGGAAGATGCAGACGCGCGCCAGGAAAAAGAAGCCGTTATCGACCAGCTGCACGGCGGCATCCGC
>DXMG01000003.1:0-27325 GCA_019414325.1 Collinsella sp.
GAGCGTCCGGCTGATAACCGGGAGGTCACAAGTTCGAATCTTGTCAGGTCCACCATCAAAACTGTTAAAAGCCTCGGGGCAATTGCCTCGAGGCTTTTTTCTTAGCCACAGAAGGTAGTCAAAAAAGCTCTGTCCCAAATTAACTACTTTGATTATGTGTGCTACGCGAAAGTTTGGGTAGTATAGCTATTCAACGCGGCGGGCCGCCGCGTGTTAACCGCTACGTACCGGAGGTGTTCCATGGTTCGTGTCGACATAGAGACCATCGTCATGGCTGCCGGTCCCGTGCCATCGCTTATCGTGCTTCGCGAACGCTGCAGCAAATCGGACTCCCCCGCGCCGCTGCGCTCCCTTTCTATCCAAACTGGTTCGTTTGAGGCTGCGGCTATTAGCCGCGGTATCGACAGCGGTCGCGCCGAGCGTCCGATTGCCCATGACCTGTTGCTCGACACGCTCGATGCACTGGATGCAAAACTCGAGCGTATCGAGATCGTCCGTGCCGAGCCTCCCGTGTTTTACGCGACGGTCGTCGTTTTGGCCGGCGGCAGCGAACATGGCATCGATGCCCGCCCGAGCGACGCCATCGCTCTCGCCGTGCGCAGCAATGCCCCCATGTTTGTGGAGGACGACATCATGAACCGCCTGGGCACCGCATCTCCGGTTGCCGAGGAAATCGATGACGAGCAGGAATTTGAGAAGTTCGACGAGTTCGTCCATACGCTCTCGCCCGATGATTTTTAAATGACGGGTAGCCATGAGACGGAGTGTGCACTGATGGAGCGTGGCGTTTCGGCCGAGGTCGCCGCCATTGCCCGCGAGGCCCAGATGCGCTCGGAGGCATCCGAGGCCGCACGCATCGCCTATGTGACGCAGGCCCGCACGCTTCGCGAACGCCGTGCCTCCTTTATCAAGATGGTTGCCGTCTCCGCGCTTGTCGCGGCAATCTCATCGCGCCTTCGTGGTACAGTTGGTGCGCTTGGGTTTTCGATTTCGACGGGCTTAGTCATCTGGGGCGTGGTCGATGCCGTGATGCTGACCAACCAGATCAAGGTACTCGATAAGCGCGCGGCCGATATGATGCGCGCCCGCGACGCCGCCGCCAAGATCGCTGCCGAGGCACAAGAGATGTAACGACGCCGGACTCGATGGGAAGGTCTAAAAATGGCACAGGATATGCAGGACGCCGGAAACGTCTCCGCCGAGCTCGACGCCATGGTGTGCGACCTCATCGGGGCATTTTTAGACGATCTTGCCGCTGGTGAGAACCCCGGCGTTGTCGTTGCGATCGAGGACGCCGCGTCCAACCGCTATCTGGCGGCACTCGACGAGGACGGCGAGGAGGCATGCCTCGAGGCTGCCACCAACTTTATCTCCGAGCACAAGATGGGTCTTAAGGACGAGGGTTTGGGCCGCATTGCCCGTTACGCCATCGGCTACACCGGGTGTGTCGAAATTGACGGCGGCTACCATGATGCCCTGCTCGTGAGTTTCTTTGAGACGACGCTCGAGAGCGGCTTTTCGGCATACGTACTGTACGAGGGTATGGGCGCCGGCGATGGTTTTATGTGGAGCGACCCTGAACCTGCAGGTGAGGAAACCCCTCTCATCTAAAATCGCTAAAATAAACGAGTTTTCGGTAAAAGGCTCAATATTCCCGCTGAGCGTTGTATCGCTGGGCGGGCCGCATACGCGTGCCGGTTGTATATAGATAGAAGATAGGGGAACTACATGCGCGTAGACAATCTGAGGAACATCGCCATCATCGCTCACGTCGACCACGGCAAGACGACGATGGTCGACAAGCTCCTGCGTGCCACGGACGCCTTCCGTGCCAACCAGCAGGTCGAGGACCGCGTCCTGGATTCCAACGACCAGGAGCGCGAGCGCGGCATTACGATTCTCGCCAAGAACATCTCTATCGAGTACAAGGACGTCAAGATCAACGTCATCGACACCCCGGGCCACGCCGACTTCGGCGGCGAGGTCGAGCGCGTGCTGCGTATGGCCGACGGCGCCCTGCTGCTGGTCGACGCTTTTGAAGGCCCCATGCCCCAGACCCGCTTCGTACTGCGTCACGCTATCGACACCGGCCTTAAGATTATGATCGTCATCAACAAGATCGACCGTCCGGGCGCTAACCCCGAGAAGGCCTACAACGACTGCCTCGACCTTATGGCCGACCTGGGCGCCACCGACGACCAGCTTGAGTTCGCCATGGAGCACGTGGTCTACGCCAGCGCCATGAACGGCTTTGCCCGTCTTGACCCCAACGACGGCAACATGGACATGTATCCGCTGCTCGATATGATCATCGACGACATGCCCGCGCCCGAGGTTGACGAGAACGCCCCGCTGGCCATGCAGTGCGTGACCATCGACCACTCCAACTTCGTCGGCCGCATCGGTATCGGTCGCGTGTATTCCGGCGCCATTCACCAGGGCGACCAGATTCTGGTTGTGAAGAACGACGGCTCCAGCGCCACCGCTACCGTCAAGCAGCTCTTTACCTTCGACTACCTGGGCCGCACCGAGTGCCAGGAAGTCGGCGCCGGCGATATCGCCGCTGTCGTGGGTATTGAACGCACCGATATCGGCGATGTCTACACCGACCCCGAGAACCCCGTCGAGCTCGAGCCCATCGAGATCGACCCGCCGACCCTGTCCATCGTCTTTGAGGCTTCGACCTCCCCGCTCGTCGGTCGCGACGGCGACATCGTGGGCGCCCGTCAGCTCAAGGAGCGCCTGTTCAACGAGGCCGAGAACAACGTGACCATGAAGATCGAGGAGCTCGAGGACAAGAGCGGCGTCGAGGTCTCGGGCCGCGGCATTCTGCACCTGTCTGTTCTGATGGAGTCCATGCGCCGCGAGGGCTTTGAGTTCCAGGTCGGCCGTCCCCGCGTCCTGTTTAAGAAGGACGAGAACGGCAACAAGATGGAGCCTGTCGAGCAGGCCGTCGTTGAGTGCCCGGACGAGTACTCAGGCAAGGTCGTTGAGGTCTTCGGTACCTCCGGCGGCATCATGACGAGCATGGACACCTCGGGCATCGTGACGCACCTTGAGTTCAAGATCCCGACGCGCGGCATCATGGGTCTCAAGAACCGCATCATGAACGTCACCCACGGCGAGGGCGTGTTCTACCACACCTTCCTGGAGTACGGTCCTTACGCCGGCGAGATCGGTAACCGTCAGAACGGCGCAATGATCTCCATGACCACCGAGAAGGCCGTTGCCTATGCTCTGGGTACGCTGCAGGAGCGCGGCCAGCTGTTTGTTGAGCCGGGCGCCGAGTGCTATGAGGGCATGATCGTGGGCGAGCGCAGCAAGGCCGGCGACATGGTCGTCAACATCGCTCGCACCAAGAACCTGGGCAACCAGCGTTCCTCGACCTCCGATATCTCCGTCCAGCTGGTGCCGCCCCGCACCTTCTCGCTGGAGGAAGCGCTGGAGTACATCGCCGACGACGAGCTGGTCGAGATTACTCCCAAGAACATCCGCCTGCGCAAGCGTCTGCTCAATGCTACCGACCGCAAGAAGGCTGCCGTTCGCGCCGGCCAGGTCAACAAATAAGTGCCGGGCTTTATAGCGTCTAACAAGAAAGGGCGTCGACCGCAATGGTCGGCGCCCTTTTTGGTGCAAGGGGACAGGTTACTTTGCACCACGGTGGAGGAGGTTATCCCCCGAGCGGCTTTCCAGCCAAAGTAAAGTTGTTTAAACATATACATAATTCCACAGGATATAACCGCTTTGATACAAAACCGTTAACAGATAAATATCAACTGGTATTACATTAAAAGACCTCTTTACCAGCGGTTTACATGACTGTTATCTATATTGTATTTTATGCATTGTGGCATAGACGAACCGTCTTAGAAGTTGCCCCCAATGGGTTCTTGCAATGCGCTAGGTAGGTTCTCGTAGATGTTGGGGCTTGTGTTCGATCCGACGATTCGCCGTATTCCACACTGTGTTGTAGGAATTAAGGGACAACCATGGACGCACACCGCTCACGGTCGCTGGGTATGGCGACCCTGGTCTTTATTTTAATTAGCCTTACCGCTGCAGTTTTTCACGGCGCAGCCCCCGTGCGCGCCGAGGATGCGACGACGCCGACGCCGATTGTGATTGATGAGAATACGGCGGACGTTACGGTTGGGCTGTATGCCGATAAGGAACGTCAGCAGCCTTTCGGTAAAGAGAGCTCACCCTCGATTACGACAGCCGATACTATCTACGGTTCTATGGAGGCTCATTTTTATGAGAATTGTGGGCCTACACCTGAAAGGCTTGAGGCGATCTATACCTTTCCCAATTCGATTGCTGTGGAGAACAACGAGGGCGGTGTCTTATGGACGGACGATACCGAGAATGCACAAAGGATGGGAACTTGGTACATAAAGGATAACAAGTTCGTTTTTAATTACGATGACAGCTATCTCAGCGGCCATCCCTCTTCGCTCTATGTGCGGATCAATTTCGAGTTTACGCTCAAAGACAAAGATGTAGATGACGGCAAAAAAGCCGAACTGAAATTTCCAGGCGTTGGCGAAGCTGTGCCGATTAAGATTCAAGATGGCGCAGTTGAGGGAAGTAAATCGGGTATCTTTTCTCAGGATAGCAGTACTGGAATTGCCAAGATAACTTGGACTATTATTCTGAGTGTTACGTCGCACGCAACGGATGTAAAGCTGATCGATACGCTCGGCGACTACCTGGACTTTGACCAAAGCAGCTTCAAGCTCGATGGAAATCCTCTTGGTTCGTCCGTGAGCATCGAAGAGCGAACTGCAATATTGTCGCTAGGTAACCTTTCTCAGGGCGACCATACCGTTACCTACGAAACGACAGTTAGCAAGAACTTGTCTCTTTCTAATGGCACACCTACGCAAGGTAGGAATAGCGTACAAGCAACTTGGGGAAAAGCAAATCCCCAACAATCTCTTACGATTAACGGGGTGTCGGAACCGTTTCAATACGACATGATTCAAAAAGGGGCTGGCTCCGGAACATCGTCTGTCATCACTTGGAAGGTTGTGCTCAACAGGGGATCTCTCAAGGCCGATATGTCTGGCTACGCCTTTACCGACAAGCTCGATGGCAAGCAGGATTATATTGGCAACTACAAGGTCTACAAGGGAGAGACCGCCGATGAAAAACAAAAGATTGATGAGAGAACGCTGAGCGAGTCAGGGGATTCATTTAGCTATACGTTTAATCCAAAAGAGGGCGACCGGTATGCGACCTATTGCATCGTCTATCAAACCAAGCTGAAAGATGAGAAATCCTACGAAAAGGTAAGCAACACGGCAAGCGTGAAAAAAGAAGGTTCAGATCAGCCCTCCGGAGAAAGCACCGCATACTACAACCGTCCTTGGACGGGCAAGACCATTCGTAAAACACTGCTTAATCCGGATGAGGCATCTCGGACCGGAAAAGCAACTTGGCAATTACGCGTAGAGCTCCGTGATTACGTAAATGCGAAAAACCCAACATCCGTTCTTATCAAAGATACCATGCTGGCGGCTTGGAAGCAGACTATGGGGCCGGATACCTCCGATGGTCCTTCACATGTAATTACCATCGGGGATACCAAGCTGGACCAAGGTCCCGATTGGAAGTTTGAGGGAGGCGCAGATCTGTCGCAGAAAAGCAACCAACATAACTGCAATATCCGAATAACCAATATGGATAAAGTCAAAAAAGCACTGGATAAAGACCCTGAAGTGGTTATTACGTATAAAACGGTGACCGACGCACTTCCTGGTTGGTACTCTAACTTTGCCTCTGTTGATGGGTTTAGCGGCTATTCTGATTTTGTCTTTTACTATGTTGAGGGCGAAGCGGAGCCTTCGGTAGAGAAGAGCGTAAAAATAAATGAAGATGGTTCGCAGGCACGGTGGGATGAGGCGTTTGATTGGAAACCAGTTGATGGCTCGAACGACAAAGGTGCGTGGATTGTCGACTGGACGGTCTATGTCAATCGAGTTAAGACTCCTGCCGATGAATCTTATGGCGCGGGCAAGCTTAATGGTAAAGATGTCGTTGTTAAAGATGAGCTTCCTGATGGAATGAGTTATATCCCCTGTTCGGCTAAATATTCTTTGTATTCAAATCCCTACGAGACGGCGGTGCCCGGCCGCGAATGGGAACATGAGAGAGAAAAAACCGAGGCTTCGGGTGTCTTGCTGACGCCTGCCGTTGATCGTCGAGAGGTTACGTTTTCGATTCCAACGGAAAAGTTGAGTAACAATACAGGCTATGTGAAGCTGACGTATGCAACTGCTGTCAAGAGGTCAGTGGTCGACACGTCAAAGAACCTCGGCGAGCTTACGAACTCGGCGAGTGCGAGCTCGGATAATAAGGATTTTAAGGCGGGCTCTGATACCGTACAGATCAAGAACGACGTATTGTCAAAGACCGGTGCGTCAGTAAGTAATAGTAAACGAATTCACTACACGATTTTTGTTAATGAATCGGCGCTAGACCTAAAAGACGGAACCGACTACCTCGATCTATATGATGTGATGGATTCTAAGTGCACGTTTATCCCCTCGTCGCTTAGCGTATCTGAGCGCGATAACGGCGAATGGCGTGTGCTGACAAAAGAAAAATACAGGACGGCTCTTGATCTCTTTGTCGGAGGCGCTGGAAAGCAGCAGCGATTGACGTTGAGGCTTCCCGATGAGAAATATCTGAAAGTAGAATATGAAGTTCTGTCCGGTGAGTCTGGTACAGTTTCCCTTTCCAACGAGGCACAGCTTGAAGGTATTGCAGGCGGGTATGTGAAACACGAACGTGAATATGACATAGATGCCGGCGCATCGGGAGGCGGAACGGGGCACGGCATTGTGGTCCACAAAGTGGATGAAAAGGACGTTACCGCGCCGTTGGCTGACGCTACGTTCACACTCTATGCGATTGACATGGATAAGGCGCAGGACAGTGCCGGCGTTGAGGGCGCAAAGACGTTTTTTTCTGACGGAACGACTGGCCCTGACGGAAGTGTGACTTTTGGAACGAGTTCGGGAACGAGTTCGGGCGCCATGGCATTCTGCAAGCTTTACTGCCTCGAAGAGACGACGGCGCCTCCTGGATATCGCGCCGCCCAACCAACATGGATTCTGCTCAAGGGCAGCGCGGACGACGGGCAATACGAGCAAGCCATGAATACGGCGAAATCTTTGCTTGGTGCCAATACGGAGATAACGTCAGATGCAGAGATTTGGGTGTATGACGCGCCCCTTGAAGGCAAAGCGACGATAAAAGCAAAGAAAGTGCTTAAAGGCGGAACCTTCAGGGAAGGTCAGTTCTCGTTCGCGCTCAAGGACGCCGAGGGCAAAGTGCTCCAGACGGTGACCAATAATGACAAGGGAAATGTCTCCTTTGACGTCAAGTACAACAAGGCGGGAACCTATACCTACACCATCTCCGAGGTCGAGCCCGAGGGCGCCGTCGACCATGTTAAAGATCACATCACCTATGACAGGACCGTGTACAACGTCACGGTTAAGGTAACTAATGGCACGGACCAGCTCAACGTCGTAGTTACCTATGGCAAGGGCTCTCAGGATCCGCCAACCTTTACCAACAAATACTCGACCACGCTTCCCGAGGCGGGCGGGGCTGGCTTGACTATGACGTATTTGGCTGGCGCATCGTTGCTGTGCTTTGCCGCGACGTGGATGCATGCTCGCCGCCATCGCGATCAAGATCGAGGTGGTCGCCGTGAGTAGGCTTAGCCGCCGCTTGTTGACCGTCATGATGGTGGCCATGATGGCTATCCTTGCTTTTGCAGTGTCGCCCGAGACGGTCCGTGCTGCCGATGCCGGGGTCATCACGATTAGCGGCGACGTCGCGACGCAATACGATGCGTACCAGCTCTTTTCGGCAACTGTTGCCGATAAGGCCGGCTCCGATCAAAAGGTTGCGACGGACTTGGCGTGGGCGAATGATGCCGTTTGCCAGGCCGTTCTCCCTGTGCTTCATGATGCGGGGCTTGATAGCTCGGCATCGACGGCGCAAGCGGCAGCCGAATGGATGAATGCCGACGGACGCATGACGACTGCGCTGACGGCAAAACTTGCCCGCGCAATTGTCGAAGCAGGCGCCGCCTCCGTGGGCCTTAACGCGGGCACGGCGGCCGAGCTGCCCTGTGGCTACTGGCTCATCGTCGCCGACGACGACGCCATCGCTCAGGGCGAGGCCGGCACCGCGCCGATCATGGCCCTGGTCGGCGGCAGCGCCGTCACCGTCAAGCCCAAGGCCGCGACGCCCAAGGTGGCCAAGCACGTGCTGGAGGACAGCACCGCCGCATGGGGCAAGGCCGCCGACGCCACGGTCGCCGACGACCTGTACTGGCGCCTCTCTGCCACGGTCCCGGCCGGGCTCACGGCCTACGACGCCTATACGGTGCAGTTCGTCGACACCATGAGCGTGGGGCTCGACCCCTCCAAGGTCGCCACGAGCATGCGCATGTACGTGGCGGCGGGCGCGGACGGCGGCTTCGATGTGGTCGCATGTGAGGGCGGCAACGTCAGCTCGACGCCGGCTAAAGGGTGGACAGACATAACTTCACGGTGCAAGGTCTCGGTCGAGGGCAATGCCTTCACCGTGCGTACCGGCGACCTCATCGCCGCGCTCGGCGGGGCAGACGCCTTTACCTCGGCCGCCCGCGTGGTCGCTGTCTACAATGCGCCGTTGGGGGCCAACTGCAATCGAGGCGCTACCAAGGGCAATCCCAACGAGGTCTTCCTGCGTTACCCGCGCTCTCCCCTCGCCGACCAGTCCGGCGACGCCGGATTCACCCGCACGCCGAGTGACGATGCGACGGTCTACACCTGGGGACTCAGTCTAATCAAGCGCTCGAGCTCGGACGATGAACCGCTCGCGGGCGCCAAGCTGCGCATCATCGATGACCGCGGGCGCATTCTAACGACCGACGGCGCGTGGTCGACGGATGCCGGCGCGTGCGTCACCACCGGCGCAGATGGCCATGTGGAATTGAACGGTGTGGACGCGGGTGTCTACACCGTCGAAGAGGTCGCGGCTCCCAAGGGCTACACCGCCTTTGAGGGCAAACGTGCGGTGACAGTTACGGCCGAGGGCCTGGACGTTAAACAGGTAGCAGCAGCGAAGCCCGAGGTGACCGTGTCGGCCGAGAGCTCCCTACGGGTTGATACCGCCGATGCCGGGACGGGTTCGATTGAGCTGTCGGTGCTCAACACCCCAAGCAAAGAAGCAAGTCGAAGCTTTATGCCCTCGACGGGAGATAGAGCGTTGGTGCTGGTGGCGGTTTTGGCTGCCATCGGAGTGGCGGTTATTGTTGTCGCGCTCGTCATCAAGCGGGGAGGAGGTCGCCGTGAAAAATAATTGCCCCCTTGTTCAATGGCGTACTGCCTCCGTAGCGAGTGACGCGCAGGTCCATCGGCCTGATGATCATTGGTTTTGAAAAAGTTACTAGAGAACCCTCCAAGAAAAGCGGGGCACCCGGTCGATGCGATCGGGTGCCCCGCTTCGTTTGTTGGTGCAAAGTAACCTGACCCCTTTGCACCACCACAAAGGTGCTTGGCATCTTTGTGGTGGTCGGCGGCTAAGCGGTGGGGAGTCCTGGCGTGTTAGCTGGCTGCTGCGGTTTGAGGTGGGCGTTGCGCCAGATGATTTGGATGATGTAGCCGAGTGTAAAGACGAAGGCCACGCCGTTGATGAAGTCGCCTACGAGGGGAAGCCCCGTGAGGGCGCCTGCGATCACGCCGCCCACAGCCGCCATGGCGTAGCGGTTCTGGCTGTTTCCGACCATGCGCGCGATCGCGCACCCCGCAAAGGCGCTCGACACCAGTGCGATGCCAATAACACCGCACAAGAGGGCTCCGGCAAGCGACAGACCAGCGATAGAGATAATCAGCAGTAGGACGGCGGGGACGATAGCAATCGTGCTCAGAAGACCGCTCACCCACAGGGGCATGGGGCGCTGGTGGAGCATGCCGGCGGCGCTGGCGGTCGCGCGCGGAAAGACGAGCTCGAGCAGCAGAGCGACAAAGCAGGTCGAGAGTGCCGCGGCGACGATACCGCCGATGACATCGTTAACGGTGGAAGTATCCTCGTTCTCGGTGCGGTCGATCTTGAGCGCGCCTACCTCGGCTCCTGCGGCACGCTCGGGGTCCTCGGAGACGTGCGCGTTCACGGTGCCGGTGATGTGGGCGTCCTTGCCCAGGATGAGCTTGTCGGCCCAAACCTCGACATCGCCCTCGACGGTGCCATCGATGGTCACCGTATCGCCCGCAAGCGCTGCCGAATTGGTAGAGCCGCGCAGGGCAACCGTCTCGCCTATCGCGTAAAAACAGTTGGCGGTGCTGTCGGAATTGAGCACAACGTGCTGACCGACGACCGTGACGCTGCCATCAACCGTGGTCTTGGCGATATCGATAGTGCGTGCCGCCAAGCGGACGGCGCCGCCCACCGTGCAGTCGCGGATAGAGAGGGTATCGCCCGCGGCGATGATATCGCGGTCAATGGACGCATCGTTCAAGTTGAGGGCCTGGCCGGCCCAGTACAGGTCACCTTCGACGCCGGACGAATTGGCGTCATTGTCGGTCGCAAGTACGTTGCCTGCGGTGTCCGTGCCGGCGAACGACGCCGTGGGAAGTGCGGTGAGCGCGAGCGCGATGAGCGCGAATAAGATCGTGATGCGGCCCCACGCTTTACGGCGTTGGGTCGACGGGAATTGATTACAGGGCATAGTGAATCCTTCGTCAGATGCTCGACATGCACCTAACAGGGTACCCAACGCGTGGGCGCTCTAAAAGAACCTCTCGGTTGCATTTCGAAGGATGAGCCCGCGCCACCTACTTTTTGCGGTGCAAAAAGCGTGCGATGTCATCCTCGGTGGGGCTTTTGATATCAAAGCGCAGCGACAGCCAGCGTAGTCCCATGGTCACCACGACGCAAACGACCAGTGCGACGACATTGCTGACCAAGCCGCTCATGACAAGGCAAACATAGCTTGCCGATCCGGCGATGGCCGCGATGGCATAGAAGTTGGTGCGCTGGAAGATACCCGGCACCACACCCATAAAACCATCTCGCAGCATGCCGCCGCCCACCGCGGTAAAAAAGCCCATCATGATGCACACCGCCGGCGCAAAGCCGTAGACCAGCGCCTTGTCTGCGCCGGTTGCCGCATAAATACCCACCGAGATGATATCGAGCAGGGGAATGAGCTTTTCGGGCTTGTCGACGATTGCCGGGAAGATGTAGATGATGGCCGCGGTGGCGATGGAGAGCGGGAGCGCCATCGGTTGGTTGAGGATGTAGACGTTGCCCACCTGCAGCGTCATATCGCGCAAAAGACCGCCGCCCAGTCCACAGACCACGGCGAGCGCGACGGCGCCCACCAGGTCGAGTTTGTGCTCGCGTGCGACCAACACGCCCGAGATCGATGCCGCGACGACGGCGAACATCTCGAGCCAAAACGGGATGGCAACCATGGCATCCGAGGCGTGTGCGGTAACGATCATAGCGGCGGCAACGGGCAAGATGGGGTCCTTTGAGTAACGGGTTTAGACAATGCCCGTACATAGTACATGTTCGGCGCCGATTGCGACCCTATTGCTCGGCAAACGGTCGGGACTGGGTACGGTCATAGGTTCCATGTTTGGGGATCCGGGTTGATGCTGAACGCGATGGGGGCGTGGTCGAATAGGAGGGATGTCCAAATTTTGAGCTCCGTTCAAAATTTATCCGGTCGGCTTGCGCCGACCGCGCTGCGCTAAAAACGCGCCACGGGCGCGTTTTCTTTACGCTCCGCGCCCTGGCGGGTTCGAATCCCTCCTCCTCCGCCGTATTTGCTTGTTAGGGACTCAAAACAAAAAAGCTCCCATTCCCGGGAGCTTTCTCAACCAAAATGGCGGAGGAGGAGGGATTCGAACCCTCGTGACCTTATACAGGCCAAACGGTTTTCGAGACCGCCGCATTCAACCACTCTGCCACCCCTCCGCGTGGGGTAAAAACAAAGCAGGCTCGAAGGCCTGCTTTGGAATTAACTGGCGGAGAGTCAGGGATTTGAACCCTGGAGACGCTTTTGACGCCTACACGATTTCCAATCGTGCTCCTTCGGCCACTCGGACAACTCTCCGTTAAATGCGAAAGTCAGTATACACGAGGAATCGCAAAGTGCAAACAGAAAAGTTGGCATTTTTTAAAACGCTTGGCCGCGCTTGGCGTTGCAGTGGGGTTTGAGGTGCCAAAAAACGGCTTCCGACCAGCGTGGTTGATCAACTCAATTGTTCAAAAGGGGTATTCATAAGCGACTTGGCAATGAATTTAAAAATCTTTGGGTGGTGCTGTGGACCACTGGTATGCATTTTGCGACCACAGCCTTGTGCCCGTTGACCTGCGGCTTGGCTCAGCTTGTCCCCACGGCACCGTATCTTGTCCACAGATCTGTCAAGCTTTTGGTCGGCATTTGGTTGGAATGCGCATGAAACGTGGTGCGAGTATGGGCATATGTGGAGGTCATGAGGTTGTAGCTGCAAATTCTTGCGGCCTGGGAGGTTGAAAGATATTATTATCAAGTCTTTTCCTGCTTCAGGCGCACCTTCACGACCTGAAGCCACATTTGCCCAGAGGAGGTGACAATATGAAGGCTTATGAACTGCTGTTCTTTGTTGACCCGTCGCTCGACCCCGAGACTCGTCTCGCTGTTATGAAGCGTATCGATACCACGATCGCTGAGGGCGCTGGCAAGGTCGACTCCGTTGACGAGTGGGGCAAGCGCAAGCTCGCCTACGAGATCAACGACCTCACCGATGGTGACTACACCCTCATCAACTTCCACGCAGATCCTACCCAGATCGCCGAGCTTGATCGCGTCCTGCGCATCACCGACGCTGTGGTCCGCCACATGATCGTCCGTCGCGACGACCAGGAGTAAGACTGTCGTTTTGGACTGGGCTTGTGCCCCAAGAGGAAGTAGTGAGTTATGAGCATCAATCGAGTGAACATCACCGGTAACCTCACCCGCGATCCCGAGCTGCGCGCCACCGCCGGCGGAACCCAGGTTCTGTCCTTTGGCGTCGCCGTGAACGATCGTCGCCGCAACGCGCAGACTGGCGAGTGGGAGGACTATCCCAACTTTGTCGACTGCACCATGTTCGGCACCCGCGCCGAGGCCGTTAGCCGTTTCCTGGCAAAGGGAAACAAGGTCGCGATCGAGGGCAAGCTGCGCTACAGCTCTTGGGAGCGCGACGGCCAGCGCCGGAGCAAGCTTGAGGTCATCGTCGATGAGATCGAGTTTATGAGCTCCCGTGGTGGCCAGGGTGGCTACGATCAGGGCGGTTACGCCCCCGCAGCTCCCGCGCCCGCAGCACGTCCTGCCGCACCGGTGGCTACGCCGCCCGCGGTCGACGTCTACGATGAGGACATCCCGTTCTAAGGGTTGTTCACCTATTTTTGAGTGAGAGGCGGCTTCGGTTCGCCGAAGTTGCCAAATGAAAGGTATTTTGACATGGCTAATGATTTTTCTGCACGTCAGCCGCGTCGTAAGTACTGCCAGTTCTGCAAGGAGAACACTGAGTTCATCGACTATAAGGACACTCAGCTTCTCCGTAAGTACATGACCGACCGTGGCAAGATCAAGCCCCGTCGCGTCACTGGCGCTTGCACGCAGCATCAGCATGACATCGCCAACGCCATCAAGCGCGCCCGCGAGATGGCTCTCCTGCCGTACACCGTCCCCGTGGTTTCCTCTCGTGGCAACCGCGACCGCGGCTAAGAAGGGAGACACATCATGAAGGTTATTCTTCTCGATGAGATCAAGGGCAAGGGCGGCGAGGGTGACGTCGTAGAGGTCGCTCAGGGTTATGCTGAGAACTTCCTGTTCCCCAAGAAGCTCGCTGTTGCCGCCACCAAGGGCAACCTCAAGCAGCTTGACGAGCGTCGCAACAACATCGCCAAGCGCGAGGCCGTCCGTCTGGCTACCGCCAACGAGACCAAGGCTGCCTTCGAGGGCAAGACGGTCACCGTTGACGTCAAGGTCGGCGACGAGGGCATCCTCTTTGGCTCCGTTACCGCCGCTATGATCGCTGACGCCATCAAGGCTCAGCTCGGTATGGACATCGACCGCAAGCGCGTCGAGCTCGGTAAGCCCATCAAGGTTGCCGGTGCCCACACCGTTGCCATCTCGCTGTACCGCGAGATCAAGGCCGAGGTTGTCGTTCTCGTCGGCGTTACCGCCGAGGAGCTCGCTGCCGAGGCTGAGGTCGAGGAGGCCGCTGAGGTCGCCGAGGCCGAGACCGCCGAGGTCGAGACTGAGGCTGCTGCCGAGTAGCATTTGCTGCAACGCAACAATCTTGTTCTAAGAAGGGCGCTCTGGGAAACCAGGGCGCCCTTTTGTTTTTTGCGCTGAGTGAGTGTCATGGTGAACATTGCGTCGAAGTCCTATATACAGGACCGTTCATCCGTTTGGTTCGGTGATGATTGCCGGCGCGCGGCGCGTTTTGGGACCGTGGCTGATACTATGGATGCTCGCAAGCGATATGAATGAGGATGCTCATGGCATATGACGATAGGGAGACCGGGCTGACGGTTGAGGACCGCGGCTCAAAGTTGGGTCTTCCCCAAAACCAAGATGCAGAGGCCAATGTACTGGCCGCTATGCTGCTATCGCCCGAGGTGGTCGAAGAGGCCCAGGTCGAGCTGCAGCCCGATGACTTCTACCGACCCATTCATAAGATCATCTATACCGCGATGGTCGATATGTACAACAGCCGCATTCCCATCGACTCCATCTCGCTGATCGATTACCTGCGAAGCATCAACAAGCTCGATGCCGTGGGCGGCGAAGCGTACATTTTGGAGTTGATGGGTCAGACCCTGTCGCTCGTCAACTGGCAGCACCATGCCGCCATCGTTCGCCGTGATTCGATGCTGCGTGAGCTGATCGGCGCCACCAACGAGATCAATGCGCTGGCCTATAACGCTCCCACCGATACCAAAGAGGTCGTGGAGCTAGCCGAGAGCAAACTGCTCAAGGTCACGGCGCGCGAGGTCAAGTCGAGCTACAAGACGCTGACCGAGTTTATGGTCGAGGCCTATAACGAGGCCGAAGAAGTGTGCCAGGCCGGTGGTCAGGCTGCGGGCGTGCCCACGGGCTTCCCGTCGCTCGACCGCATGCTTATGGGCTTCCGCGAGGGTCAGCTCATCATTATCGGCGCCCGCCCTGCTGTGGGTAAGACGTCGTTCGCTCTGAACCTGGCACTTAACGCTGCCGCTGCTGGTTATACCGTCGGCTTCTTCTCGCTGGAGATGTCGGGCAAGGAAATTGCCCAGCGTCTGATTTGCGCCTACGCCATGATCTCGATCAGTGACTTCCGCATGGGCCGCATTAGCCCCGAGCAGTGGGCCAATATCAACGAGGCCACGCAGACCTTGTCTAAGCTCGATATTCTGATTGACGATACGCCCGGCACCACAGTGACCGAGATTCGCGCCAAGAGCCGCCGTATGCTCCATAACAAGGAGAAGGCAATCATCATTCTGGACTACCTACAGCTGGTAAGTCCTCCGCCGGGACGTCGCTCCGAGAGCCGTACCGTCGAGGTTTCGGAGATGTCGCGTGGCCTGAAGATCATGGCCAAGGAGCTCAAGATTCCGCTCATCGCGCTGTCGCAGCTCTCGCGTCAGGTCGAATCCCGTACCGGCAAGCGCCCACAGCTTTCCGACCTTCGTGAATCGGGCTCCATCGAGCAGGACGCCGATATCGTTATGTTCTTGGACCGCTCCGCCGACGAGGCCGAGGCCTCGCGCGACGATCGACCCGACGAGGGCGTTACGCGTATCGTCGTGGCCAAGAACCGTTCGGGCCCGATCGGCGACGTCGATCTGATGTTCCTGCCGGCATCCACCAAGTTCTATGAGCTTGATGGGGCACATGCCGAGGAGTAGGACAGGCGCCCGTTGCACGGGTATACTGGGAATGTTTTGTGCTTCTGCGTGCCGTCGTGGCGCGTAGACAGTCCATGAATGTAAGGAGTAAACATGCCGTCAACCGTTTTGGTCGGTGCCCAGTGGGGCGATGAGGGCAAGGGTAAGATCTGCGACTTGGTCGCCGGCGACTTCGATGCCGTCGTGCGCTACTCGGGCGGCAACAACGCCGGTCACACCATCGTCGTCAACGGCAAGAAGTACGGCCTACACCAGGTGCCCTCCGGCATCATGTATTCCGACCACGTGTCGGTGATCGGTAACGGCTGCGTCGTCAACCCCAAGGTTGTCCTTGAGGAGATCGACATGTTCGAGGCCGACGGCATCACCACCAAGAACCTCAAGATTAGCGGAAACGCGCATGTCATCATGCCGTACCACATTGATCTGGATGGCGCCTTTGAGCAGAAGCTCGGCAAGAAGAACATCGGTACCACCAAGCGCGGTATCGGTCCGTGCTATCAGGACAAGATGGCCCGCATTGGTCTGCGCATGCAGGACATGCTGGACGAGACGCTGTTCCGCGACAAGCTGGAGACCGCTCTCGCCCGCGTGAACCCCGAGCTCGAACTCATCTACAATCTGCCCACCTACACCGTGGACCAGATTTGCGACGAGTACCTGCCGATGGCCGAGCGCCTGCGTCCCTACATCACCGAGACGAGCCTGCTGCTCAACAACATGATCGATGAGGGCAAGAACCTGCTGTTTGAGGGCGCCCAGGCGACGCTGCTCGACATCGACCACGGCACCTATCCGTACGTGACGTCTTCCAACTGCACCGCCGGCGGTGCCATCACCGGCTCCGGCGTGGGCATGAAGAACGTCGACCGCGTGCTGGGCGTCATGAAGGCCTATATCACCCGCGTCGGTTCGGGCCCCATGCCCACCGAGCTTTCCTATGAGTCCGAGGCCGGCCACACGCTGACCGAGGAGGGCTATGAGTACGGCGTGACCACCGGTCGCCGTCGTCGTTGCGGCTGGTTTGACGGCCCTATCGCCAACTATGCCTCGCGCGTCAACGGCCTCACCGACATCGCCGTGACCAAGCTCGACGTGCTTTCGGCTTTCGACACCATCAAGGTGTGCGTTGCCTACGACGTCGATGGCGAGCGTTACACGAGCGTGCCCGAACACCAGGTGCGCTTTGAGCATGCCAAGCCCATCTACGAGGAGCTCCCTGGCTGGAAGTGCGATATCACCGGTTGCCGCAGCTTTGAGGAGCTGCCGCAGGAGGCTCAGGACTACGTGGCGTTTATCGAGGATCTGGCACACACCCGCGTGACGTTCATTGGCGTTGGCGCTGGTCGCGAGCAGATCATCAACCGATTCTGGAAGTAATCGGGACTATTTGGTTATTGCGATATACCCCTTTGCAGCCCGGACGGGCGGCCGAGGGGTATATTTGCTTGCAAAGGGCTCGCGCGGAGCGGGCCGTTCATCCATAGAGGAGGCACCCTTGAAGGCGGACACTCAAACCATCGACATCCTGTTGTTGGGCAGCGGCGGCCGTGAGCATGCTTTGGCAGCCAAGCTCGCAGCATCACCGCGCGCCGGCAAGCTCTACATTGCGCCGGGCAACGGCGGCACCGCGAGCTGCGGCGAGAACGTTGTTCTCGACGACTGCGATCCTGCGGCCGTGGCGGCGTTTGCGCAGAGCCACGGATGCGGACTTGTGGTAATTGGCCCCGAGGCTCCGCTCGTGGCGGGCGTGGCCGACGCCGTGCGCGCGGCGGGTATTCCCTGCTTTGGCCCGGGTGCCGAGGGCGCCCAGATGGAGGGCTCCAAGCTGTTCTCCAAGCAGCTCATGGAGCGCGCCGGTATCCCGACGGCAGCCTATGGTTCGTTTACCGACGAGGCTTCGGCTCTCGCCTACGTGCGCGAGCAGGGCGCCCCGCTGGTCGTCAAGGCCGACGGCCTTGCCGCGGGCAAGGGCGTTATCGTGGCGACCGAACTTGAGCAGGCCGAGGAAGCCGTACGCGAGTGCTTTGGCGGCACCTTTGGCGATGCCGGCAACACCGTGGTTATCGAGGAGATGCTGACCGGCCCCGAGTGCTCGCTGCTGGCCTTTACCGACGGCAAGACCGTGCGCCCCATGGCCACCTCGCAGGACCACAAGCGCGCGCTCGAGGGCGACAAGGGTCCCAACACCGGTGGCATGGGCGTCTACAGCCCGGTGCCCATCGTGACTGACGAGGAGCACGCCACCATGGTGAAGGTCATGGAGCAGACCGTTGCCGAGCTTGCTGCCGAGGGCATCGACTACCGCGGCTGCCTGTATGGCGGCTTTATGCTCACTCCCGCCGGCCCCAAGGTGCTGGAGTTCAACGCCCGCTTTGGTGATCCCGAGACGCAGGTCGTGCTGCCGCGCCTTAAGAACGACCTGGTCGAGGTCATGCTGGCTTGTGCCAACTGCGAGCTCGATCAGATTGAGCTCGACTGGCGTGACGAGTGGGCCGTGGCCGTTGTCCTGACGAGCGCGGGCTACCCCGGCGGCTACGAGAAGGGCAAGGTCATCACCGGTATCGCCGATGCCGAGGCCATGGAGAACGTGACCGTATACCACGCGGGCACTGCCGTGGTGGACGGTCAGCTCGTGACCAATGGTGGCCGCGTGCTTGCCGTGACCGCTCTGGGCGACACGTTCGAGAACGCTCGCAACCTTGCCTACGAGGCCTGCGAGAAGATTGATTTTGAGGGCAAGACCCTGCGTCACGACATCGGCCTGCGCGCGCTGCGCGGTCGCGACGCCTGGGATGCCTAAAATCCGAGAGGAATGAGACGGATGGACGAGAAGAACGAAGAGCTCGTGGACGCGCAGATCGTCGAAGAGGACAGCCGCATGTATGGGCACGCCGAGGGCGAGCCTGGTGGCGAGGTCGCTGACGAGCCGGCGCTGGTGTTGGGCGATGACGACCCGCACGATGCCGAGCTGCACGAGAAGATTCTTTCGGAGGAGTGCGCCTGGAAGGGCAAGATTCTCGACGTCCACCGGCTTGAGGTTGAGCTGCCCAACGGTCATCGCAGCGCCCGCGATATCGTTCGCCATCCGGGTGCGGCGGCCGTTGTGGCACTGACCGAGAGCGGCAAGATCGTACTGGTGCGTCAGTACCGCACCGCCATCGACCGCGTGACGGTCGAGATTCCTGCCGGCAAGCTCGACCCGGGCGAGGACCCGCTCGATTGCGCCAAGCGCGAACTGCATGAGGAGACGGGCTTTAGGGCTGGTCGTATTCGCTTTTTGACGTCGATTGTCACGTCCTGCGGTTTTTGCGATGAGATCATCCACATCTACTTGGCTACCAAGCTCGAGTTTGATGCGCCCAACCCCGATGATGACGAGTTTGTCAACGTGGACCTGGTGCCGCTGCACGAGCTGATCGACGCCGTGCTCGACGGCAAGATCGAAGACGCCAAGACCGTCGTAGGCGCCTTGGCCTGCGACAGCATCGCACACCGACTAGGCGGAACTGAGCTTTAAAAGCGAGGGCGACCCTGGGGCAAACACTACTGATTATTTTGTCCCAGGGCCTTACGTTGCTGATATTTCTTTGAGGATCACATGCTGAAGAGGTTTCTTTCGTATTACGAGCCCCAGATGGGGCTTTTTGTTGCTGATACTGTTTGTGCTCTGGTGCTTGCCGCCATTGACCTTGCTTTTCCTATTATTCTGCGCAATTTGACCGGTGGGCTATTTACTCAGGGTCAGGCTGCCATTATGCAGGCGCTCGGCATGATCGCGGTGGGCTTGGTGCTGATGTATGCCGTCCGCTGCGCCTGCCGCTATTTTGTGAGCTATTGGGGTCACGTGATGGGCGCGCGCATGGAGTCCAAGATGCGCGAGGACCTGTTCGACCAGTATGAGCGCTTTAGCTTTGCGTACTTTGACCGCAACAGCTCGGGCGACATGATGAGCCGCGTGGTCAACGACCTGTTCGATATCTGCGAGGCGGCGCACCACGTGCCCGAGTGGATCATCATCTGCGGCATCGAGATTATCGGCTCGTTTGTGATCCTCTTTACCATCGCCCCGGTGCTGGCGCTTGCCATGGCTGTGGTGACGGCGGCGTTTGCGGTCATCATGTTTTGGCAGAACATGCGCATGCGCGAGGTCTTTAGCGACAACCGCAAGAAGATCAGCGGCATCAATGCGCAGCTGCAGGATTCGCTGGCGGGCATGCGCGTGGTCAAGAGCTTTGCCAATGAGGAGACCGAACGTTTCAAGTTCCGCGCCTCCAACAATCGCTACCTTTCGTCCAAGGAAAACATGTATCACGCCATGGGCGTCTATACCGCGACGTATGGCCTGCTCTCGGGTGTGCTCTATGTGATCGTGGTGCTGCTGGGTGGTTGGCTCGTTGCCCAGGGTCAGCTGCAGGCGGTCGATATGGCAACCTTCGCTCTCTACATTTCGCTGTTCTGCACGCCGCTCGAGACACTCGTCAATTCGGCCGAAACGTATCAGAAGGCTATTGCCGGCTTTAAGCGTATGGACGAGGTGCTCTCGACCGCGCCGGATATCCGGGACAAGCCGGGCGCCACGGATCTGCAGGTGACCGCCGGCGCCGTGGAGTATCACGACGTGTGCTTTAACTACGAGGATGTCGAGCTGGGCGAGGGCGATGCCGACGAGCGTCCCGTTATCGACCATATGGATCTGTCCATCAAGCCCGGGCAGACCATCGCTTTGGTTGGCCCTTCGGGCGGCGGCAAGTCCACGACCTGTTCGCTGCTGCCGCGCTTTTATGACGTGGCTGCCGGCTCCATTAGCATCGACGGCCAGGACGTGCGTGATGTGACACAGCAGAGCCTGCGTCGCGCCATCGGCCTGGTGCAGCAGGATGTCTATCTGTTTGACGGTACGATTGGCGAGAACATCGCCTACGGCAAGCCGGGCGCTACGGCGGAAGAGATCGCCGAGGCGGCCCGTCGCGCCAACATCGATGCCTTTATCGAGTCGCTTCCACAGGGCTATGACACGGTCGTGGGCGAGCGCGGCAGCCGTCTTTCGGGCGGACAGAAGCAGCGCGTTGCCATCGCGCGTGTGTTTCTCAAGAATCCCAAAATCTTGATCTTGGACGAGGCGACGAGTGCTTTGGATAACGAGAGCGAGGAGGCGGTGCAGGAGTCGCTCGAAGAGCTGGCACGCGGCCGTACCACAATCATCATCGCCCACCGTCTCTCGACCATTAAACACGCCGATGAGATTGCGACCGTTGAGCATGGTCGCGTTGTGGAGCGTGGCACGCACGAGGAGCTTCTCGCCCGTGGCGGCACCTATGCCCGTTACTATCGAATGCAGTTCGAAGGTGCGCGTGCGCACGAGCTCGACTGATTGATATGACAGGAAGTTTATGGCTGACAAGAACCCTTTGACTCCGGAAGAAGTGACGGAGTTATTCTCCGAAATCGATGCATCCGGCGTCTTGGATCCCACGCTCGCCAAAAAGCGTACCGAGCGCATGCGTGAGAAGGAGGCTGCGGCCAAGCGCGGTGACAAAGCGGCGCTAGCGCAGCTGCGCAGCGAGGACCGCGCGAGCCAGGCAAAACATATCGACCCGCTGTCCGAGGACGATCCTTCGGGCTCGCAGGTGAGCCATACCATTACGAAGACCGCGATGGCCGTGGTCATCGGTATTTTGGTGCTGATCGTGGGCATGCAGATTGGCTACGGCGTGATGCGTCGTCTGAACACCGCCAACCTGTCCGAGAGCGTTTCGGTCGATACCGTTTCGACGGCGCTGAAGGGTGGACTTGAATGGGGCAACGGCTTTACGCAGTTCCCGCTCGACTTTACCGTCGATGAAGCCGATGAACGCACGGGCACGGTCGAGGTGACGGTGTTGGACACATCGTCTGCCAACGAGCTCGAGCTGCTGTCCAACGGGCAGATTCAGGCCGCGGCGCTTGCGACCAACGCGTTGCTCAACGATAAGATCGACCGCGTGGTGTATAACGTTCACGCCTATATCGACGAGGATAGCAACATTCAGCACGATTCCTTCTTTGGCATGTTCCCCGCGCGCGGCCACCAGAGCGCCATTTTGACGTTCGTGTGGACCAAGAGCTCATCCAACGCCACGAGTATCGACTGGAAGATGCGCATCGTGAGTATGGATGACACCATCGCCGAGCGCATTCAGAAGCAGGTGAACTCGGTGTCGTCGTTGATTGAGGACCCGGTGGTGAGCCAGACCAAGATTGACGAGGAAAAGGCCGAACGTGACCTGGAGCATCGTCTGCATGGCCGCGAGATTTTCCGCGGCGGCAAGCCCGATCGCACACCGTCCGAACTGCTGGAGCAGGACAAGAAAAAGTAAGAGGCCATCATCCCGCGTGAGCCACAAGCCCACGCGGGATGATTTTTCTGGGACGGGGATTAAAAAATCATTATGCATAGAAAGTCATAATTATCATTTCGTAAACATTTCGATGAAATTAACGCCATGAGGCATGCTTGCGGTTACAATACCGCGAGGCCTAACCACATACCTTTAAGCCGGTCCTGTGAGACCGGGAAGGAGAATTATGGCGAACAACCATACCACGGGCACTGCCGCCCGCACCTTCGCGCCCAGCGAACTTTGCCAGCGCATGCTGGCCAAAACCAGCAAGGGCACCTGCGGTCCCTGCATCCTGTATCTTGAGGATGGGACCATTTTTTATGGACGTGCATGCGGCGCTGAGGGCACCGCGACCGGCGAAGTTTGCTTCAACACCTCGCTCGAGGGCTACTTTGAGGTCATGACCGACCCGAGTTATGCCGGCCAAATCGTAACCATGACCTATCCGCAGATCGGCAACTACGGTATCGACGAGACCGACGTCCAGTCGGCCTTCCCCGGCGACGCCGCGCGCCCTGCGGGCGCTCCGGCTATGCGCGGCATGATCGTTCGCGACATGTGCGCCACGCCTTCTAACTGGCGCTCGGCCGTCAGCGTGCCGGAGTACCTGCGCGCTCACGGCATCGTCGCTATCGAGGGTGTCGACACCCGCGCCCTGGTGCGCCATCTGCGCGACAATGGTTCCAAGATGGGCATTATCTCGACCGAGATCTTCGATGTCGACGAGCTTGCCGAGCGTCTGGCCGCAGCGCCCACGCTGGTAGGCGAGAACCTGGTCAAGACCGTAAGTTGCCCCGCGCCTCACGAGTTTGTGGCCGCCGACCTGCCTGCCACGCATGACTTTGCGCTTTCGGCTGCCGCTCCTGCCCGTCACAAAGTGGTCGCCTACGACTGCGGTGTGAAGCGCGGCATTCTGGAGGGGCTGGTCCGCGCCGGCTGCGACCTTACCGTCGTGCCGTGGGACACGCCTGCCCAGCAGGTGCTCGACATGAATCCCGACGGCGTCTTTTTGTCCAATGGCCCCGGCGACCCCGATGCCGTGGTGGAGACCTACGAGCAGGTGCAGCAGCTGATCGGCAAGGTGCCGGTCTTTGGTATTTGTCTTGGTCACCAGATGATCAGCCTGGCCTGCGGTGCCCAGATGGAAAAGCTTAAGTTTGGTCACCGCGGTGGCAACCAGCCGGTCATGAACCTGGTGAGCCGTCGCGTGGAGATCACCGCGCAAAACCATGGCTTTGGCCTGCTATTCCCCAGCTTGGGCAAGCTTGTCCCCGAGCTTTCCGGCGGCGAGACCGAGCATGCGGCCGATGGAGATCTGCGCGTCTGGGTGCGCCGCGGAATCGCGCCGGTCGTGATGAACGAGCGCTTTGGCCGCATTCGCCTAACACATGTGAACCTCAACGACGGCACCGCCGAGGGCATCCAGCTGCTCGACGCCCCGTGCTTCTCGGTCCAGTACCACCCCGAGGCTTCGCCTGGCCCCACCGATGCCCACTATCTCTTTACCGCCTTTACGCGACTCATGGACGGCGAGGAGAACTACCTGGACATCGACACCGCGAAGGACCGCCTGGCTGGCTGGAATTTTGCCGAGACCGCCGCGACCGAGACCGAGGAGAACTAACATGCCGAAACGTACTGACATCAAGCGTATCCTCGTCATTGGTTCGGGCCCCATTGTCATTGGCCAAGCCTGTGAGTTCGACTACTCCGGCGCACAGGCCTGCAAGGTGCTCAAGGAGGATGGCTTTGAGGTCATCCTGGTCAACTCCAACCCGGCGACCATCATGACCGACCCGGGTCTTGCCGACCGCACCTATGTCGAGCCCATCACTGCCGAGTTTATCGAGCGCGTAATCAAGAAAGAGCGCCCGGACGCGCTGCTGCCCACACTGGGCGGCCAGACCGGTCTGAACGCCGCCGTCGAGCTGGCAAAGGACGGTACGCTCGACAAGTATGGCGTCGAGATGATCGGCTGCGACCTTGCCGCCATCGAGCGCGGTGAGGATCGCAAGCTCTTTAACGAGGCCATGGCCGAGATCGGCCTGGAGGTCGCGCGCTCGGGCTATGCCTACAGCGTGGCCGACGCCGAGGCCATCGCCGAGCGCGTGGGCTATCCCTGCGTACTGCGCCCGAGCTTTACCCTCGGCGGCGCCGGCGGCGGCATCGCTCACACCCATGAGGAGCTCGTCTCCATCGTGAGCCAGGGCCTGGAACTCTCGCCCGCCCACGAGGTGCTGGTCGAGGAGTCCATCGAGGGTTGGAAAGAGTACGAGATGGAGGTCATGCGTGACCACGCCGGCAACGGCATCATCGTGTGCTCCATCGAGAACCTCGACCCCATGGGCGTGCATACCGGCGACTCCATCACCGTGGCGCCGGCGCAGACGCTCTCCGACCTTGAGTATCAGCGCATGCGCGTGGCCTCGCTCGCCATCTTGGAGAAGATCGGCGTCGAGACCGGCGGCTCCAACGTGCAGTTTGCCGTGAACCCCAACACCGGCCGCCTGATCGTCATCGAGATGAACCCGCGCGTGAGCCGTTCGTCCGCGCTGGCCTCCAAGGCCACGGGTTTCCCCATTGCCAAGGCCGCCGCGCGCCTGGCTGTGGGCTACACGCTCGACGAGATCGTCAACGACATCACCAAGGCAACGCCCGCCTGCTTTGAGCCCACGATCGACTACTGTGTGGTCAAGGTGCCGCGCTTTGCCTTCGAGAAGTTCAAGGGTACTGATCCTACGCTCACCACGCGCATGAAGGCCGTGGGCGAGATTATGGCGATCGGCCGCACCTTTGAGGAGGCCTTTGGCAAGGCCATGCGCTCGCTGGAGGACGGTCACCAGGGCATCTGCGCCGGTGGCAAGGAGGGTGCTGACAAGCTGAGCGACGACGAGCTTGCTCAGGCCGTGGCAACCCCGACCGAGCATCGCATCTTCTTTGTGGTCGAGGCCCTGCGCCGTGGCTGGGACATCGCTCGCATCCATGCCATCTGCGGTATCGATCCGTGGTACCTCAACCGTATCAACGATATGGTGCAGGTCCAGGAGAGCATCCGCGGCCTGCGTGTGGAGGATATCGACGCCGACGCGATGCGCCTGCTCAAGCAGTACGGTACGAGCGACGCCGAGATCGCCGCGCTGACCGGCTCGGACGAGCGCTTTGTGCGCGCCTATCGCAAGGGCCTGGGCGTGGTTCCCAGCATGAAGACGGTCGATACCTGCGCTGCGGAGTTCTCGAGCGCCACGGAGTACCACTACAAGACGTACGAGAACATCTACCGCACGAGCCCGGATGCCAAGAAGTGCGTGGCTCCCGACGAGACCACGCCGGCGGACAAGCCCAAGGCGATGATCCTGGGCGCCGGCCCCAACCGTATCGGCCAGGGCATCGAGTTCGATTACTGCTGCGTGCACGCGAGCTACGCGCTGGCGGCCCGCGGCTTCGAGACCATCATGGTCAACTGCAATCCCGAGACCGTCTCGACCGACTACGACACGTCCGACCGCCTGTACTTTGAGCCGCTCACCTACGAGGACGTCATGGACGTTATCGATGTTGAGCGACCCGACGGCGTCGTGGTGACGCTCGGCGGCCAGACTCCGCTTAAGCTGGCGCGCATGCTCGAGGAGAGTGGCGTCAACATCATGGGCACCAAGCCCGATGCCATCGACTTTGCCGAGGACCGCGAGCGCTTCGCCGCTCTGCTCGACAAGCTGGGCATCATGTACCCGCCGGCGGGCCAGGCAACCTCGTTTGAGGAGGCCGAGGCCGTGGCCGCGCATATCGGCTACCCGCTGCTGGTGCGTCCGAGCTACGTGCTGGGCGGCCGCGGCATGATGATCGCCTACGATGCCGAGCATCTGCGCGATTACATGGCCGAGGCCGCGCGCATTAGCCCCGACTACCCGGTGTATCTGGACCGCTTCTTGGAGGGCGCGATCGAGTCCGATGTCGACGCCCTGTGCGATGGCGAAGAGGTCTACATCGGCGGCATTCTGGAGCATATCGAGGAGGCCGGTATTCACTCCGGCGACTCTGCGACCTGCATCCCGCCGTTCAGCTTTAGCGAGAGCCTGCAGGCAAAGCTTCGCGAGACCACGCGCCGCATCGCGATGGCGCTGGGCGTACGCGGCCTGGTCAACGTGCAGTACGCCATCAAGGGCGAGACCGTTTACGTGATCGAGGCCAACCCGCGTGCCAGCCGCACCGTGCCGTTTATCTCCAAGGCCACCGGCGTGCCGCTGGCCAAGTGCGCGGCGCGTATCATGGCGGGCGATTCCATCGCAAGCCTGGGCCTGCCGAGCGACGAGCGTCAGCTGGACTGGTTCTGCATGAAGGAAGCCGTTATGCCCTGGGGCCGTTTCCCGGGCGCCGACGTTATCCTGGGGCCCGAGATGAAGTCGACGGGCGAGGTCATGGGTATCGCCAAGAGCTATCCCGAGGCATACGCCAAGACGCAACTGGCGATTGACTACAAGCTGCCCGACCCGAGCGCCGGTAAGGTGTTCATCAGCGTGTGCGACCGCGACAAGCGTCATATCCTTTCGGTCGCCCGTATCCTGCGCTACCTAGGCTTTGACATCTGCTCCACTGAGGGCACGGCGCGCGTGCTGCGTGGAGGCAACGTGACGTGCGAGGTCGTGGAGAAGATCAGCGGCCCGCACGATGGCGAGCGTCCCAACATCGGCGACCTGATCGCCGACGGCAAGATCGCGGTGATCGTCAATACGCCGTATGGCCCGGGTTCTCGTGGCGACGGCTACCTTCTGCGCACCGAGGCCGTGCGCCGCGGCGTGACCTGCGTGACCGCGATGTCCGCGGCCAACACGTACGTGAGCGCTATCGAGGCCGTGCGCGAGGACGAGCAGGGTCACGGCAGCGCCAACGACATGGGCATGGACGTCATCGCCCTGCAGGACCTGCCGCAGCACACGGTGTAGTTGACCTGGCCGGCCGGGGCGGGAGGGGCCGAGATTTCCCCCTTTCGCTCCGGCTGCAAGCAGAGT
>DXMG01000003.1:27335-108182 GCA_019414325.1 Collinsella sp.
GCCCCTCCCGCCCCGGCCTGCGGTGACTTGGCTGCACCGTGTGCTGCCGAAGGGGCTTTGCGCGATGACTAGGGCTGAATAGAAAATGAGTGTGGGCCCTGCCGTTCGAACGAACGGCAGGGCCCACACTAATAATTCAGCCAACGTACGTCATAGCAACCCCCGGTAGGTCGAGGGTGCCCCGCGGCGGTCTGGTGTTTTCATCTGAACGACTTTGCGAAGCAACCGGAGTGAAGATGAAAACACCAGACCGCCGCGGGGCACCCGCAGACCGCAGGGACGGGAGCAGCTATACTACTCTCAGTAGTTAAGGGTCGCGGATCCGCCGCGTCACCGCTCTCAACAGGAGGTCTTTGTTTATGGCAGATCAAAAGCCGGTTGTCGGGATCATCATGGGTTCCAAGTCCGATCTGGGCGTTATGGAAGGCTGCACCGCCGAGCTCGAGGCGCTTGGTGTGCCCTATGAGCTTGTCATTGCGAGCGCACACCGCACGCCGGCGAAGGTCCACGAGTGGGCCTCGACTGCCGCCGATCGCGGTATCAAAGTGATTATCGCCGCCGCCGGCAAGGCCGCTCACCTGGGTGGTGTCGTGGCTGCCTTTACGCCGCTGCCGGTTATCGGTGTGCCTATGAAGACGAGTGACCTGGGCGGTATGGATTCGCTGCTGTCGATGGTGCAGATGCCTTCGGGCGTGCCCGTGGCCTGCGTTGCCATCAACGGTGCCAAGAACGCCGCCATTTATGCCACGCAGATTCTGGGCGCATGCGACCCCGAGTACCGCAAGGTTATCGAGAAGATGAAGCAGGAGATGGCCGACGCCTAGGCGTTCCGCCGTTTCACCGCAGTATAAGGAGAGCCATGTCCGATTATCAGGGAAAACGATTCAAGGCTTCTCAGATTCCCGATCCGTCGAAGCCGGGTGCTGCCCATGCGGCACAGCAGGGTCGGACATCCTCTCCTCAGCAGCCGCGCGCGCCGCGTCCCGTAACGCCGATGTCCCATCATCGCCAGGATACGCCAGCTGCATATCGCCCTTCGTCGTATGATACGGCCAAGAAAGAATCGCGTTCTACGAAACAGTCGGGCGCTGCTCCGTCGAGCTATACCGAGCCGCCGCGCAAAAAGCGCCGCTCCGTTATTCCCATCTTGCTCATCATTATTGGTATCGGCCTAATCGTTGCCGCTGCAGCCATCTTTATCAACGCCCAGATTGGCTACAAGCAGGCGAGCGAGTCGTATCAGAAAATCGAGAAGCAATATGTAAGCGATAAGGACGCCAGCGGCGTGCCGACTATCGACTTCGATGCGCTTGCTCAGACAAACCCCGAGATTGTGGGCTGGATTTATGTGCCGGGAACCAACATCAACTATCCCGTGGTGCAGACCAACAACAACTCCAAATACCTCAACACGCTGTTCGACGGTACGGCCAATGCATCTGGGGCCATTTTCCTGGATAGCGATGACACCGCGCCGGGAATGATTGACCAGCAGACCACGATCTACGGCCACCATATGAACGATGGGTCGATGTTCAACGTGATTTCGGACACCACCGACCAAGCGACGTTCGATAGCATCGAGTACGTGTATTACATCACGCGCGATGCAACGTATAAGCTGCGACCGCTGGCGACCAAGGTGGTCGAGGACACGTATGCCAAGGCGCGCACGACCAATTTTGAGGGCGACGACGGGCTCAAGAACTACCTGTCCGAGATGCTCGACGGTGCCTCTGCCGTGGCGAGCGATGCCACCGATCGTGCCGCTTCGGCAACCAAGATTGTAACGCTTGTGACCTGTCGTTCGTTATCGCTGAGCAACACGCGTGCCGTCATGGTGCTCACGCCCGTTGATGAATAAATTGTCCGAGAGTAGCTAATTTGGGACGGTAAGGGAGAAATGATGCTCGAGAATGGCAAAACGATGCCTTCGGTTGATGCTTGGCTGCGCGAGGCCAAGGCCGATTCGTCGGCACCTGCGTGCGGTATGTATCTGACACATAACGGTGTGGTGCGCGCGACGCCCAAGGCCGAGGCGCGCGGTGTCGAGACCGATGGCGTGGCGCCGGGCCACAAGGTGGGCGGCATGGTGTTCGGCTTCGATGCTCAGAAGGTGCAGGCTGCTATCGAGGCCACGCGCGCGATGCCGGGTATCGGCTATGTGCGCGTGTGGCTGGCAAGCGGCGAGCTTGCCGTAGGTGACGACATCATGCTCGTGCTCATTGGCGGGGACATTCGCCCGCACGTGGTCGATGCGCTGCAGGCGCTCGTTGGCACCATCAAAAATGAGTGTGTGAGTGAGGTCGAGCGCGAGGCGTAGAGGTTTGCGTCGATAGAAGGCTCGTTTATAAAAATGCCCGCCGGTACGTGTGATACCGGCGGGCATTTTGCGTTTTGGGCGCGGTGAGCGCTACACGCGCGTTGCATCCTTGGGGCTCATGGTCATGCTCTGGAAGCGATTCTCCATAAAGTCATTATCGAAATACTTGCCGTAGAACTGCGCAACGGGAATATCCGGTTCCGTGCCGTTGACGCGCTGATACCAATAATCGAGCGACTGCAGCGTCATAACGCCATCGACCAGCATAATGATGGTGAAGATGACGGTAGCCGAGTAGCGGCTCTTCCACGGAATCATGTTGATGAGCTTGAGCAGCCTCGGCAGCAGCAGCTTGATCCAGATGAGGCCGCCCAGGCCCCACAGACAGGCGAAGCCCGTGCAGGTGCGTCCGCCCGTGAGGACCACGAGCGGGTCGGGCATACCGAACAGCGTTATGTGCGAGTAGCTCCACGAGACCACGCCAAACGCGGTCTGCATAAACCAGCCCACGAACACCTCAAAGCTGGCGCCGAGCAGGGCGCTCACCAGGAAAATGATGATGGGGTTCTTTTTATAGAAGCGGTTGAGCACCATGGTCATGAGTACGGCACCAAAGCCGTAGATGGGGCTGAAGGGGCCAAACAGCATACCGGCGCGGTCCTGGTAGACACCCGGATCGTTGACGGTCATATGCCAGATATCCTCCAGGACCAGGCCGAGTATGCAGCAGACAAAGAATACCCAGAACAGGTTGAAGTAGTTGAGCTTGATGTAGCCTTCGCCGGTTTCATCGCGCCCGAGCATGCCCTCGGCGGCGGCGTCGCGGTCGAGCATCTCCTGCAGGCGGCGCTGCAGCTCGCGCTCCTGGCGCAGCGTGGGGTCGACGGTGGCCGAAAGTGCGACGAGGATGCCGAGCTGGATGGCAGGGCGCAGCAAGAAGGGCCCGATGCCCTGGAGCATCACGTCAACCAAAAGCTCGACGACGGTAAACGCGATAAGGATATAGGACAGACGGGCGGCATTGCGACGCTGGTTCTTGATGAGGTCTAGGCCAAAGATGATCAAGATGACAGCACTGGCAGCCGAGAGCATGATGCCGGCGACGATAAGGCCGACCGCGACGAGCGTGTTGTCGCCGAGCTTGGCGGCGGCGTTGCCGTTGATGAGCGCGGTGATGACCTGCCACATAAAGGCGCCGACCGAAGGGAGCGTGCCCACGCCGGACAGGATGCACAGGACGGCGTACACCTTAATGATGAGGGGGATCTTCTTGACCTCCGTGGCGCTGGGGACGCTGGGGTCGAGTTCGTTTCGATCCATACATAACCTTTCTCGTTTTGCTGTAGGTACAAGGATACGCCGCCGACCTGCCAAAAGACAGGACGAACGTCCCAATTGCAACAATGCAAGCCCCAACGGCGGGCGAGACACGTCGCAACGGAAGTATGCGGGATCGTCGGCCCCGAGGCGGTTGCCCAATAAAATGTTTGGCTGCAAAACGGATTATAAACTCGGTGGGCTTTTAAAAAGCGCTGTTCATGCGCGGGAGTGCTTGTCTTGCCGTGCGTATAATAGGGCAGGTAACGCCAAATAACGAGGCTCTGAGGGGATGCCATGTCTCAAGAAACCATCCGCGCGGCCGAGCGTGCCGCGGGACAGGTGAAGACCATGTCGACGTATGATCCGGACTCCGACCAGCTGCATGAGGAATGCGGCATTTTTGGTGTGTGGGCACCCGATCGCGATGTGGCTCGACTGACGTACTTTGGTCTGCGCGCGCTGCAGCATCGCGGCCAGGAATCGGCGGGAATCGCCGTGGGTGATGGCGGCACGGTTATGGTTCGCAAAGACCTGGGACTGCTCGATCGCGTGTTCTCCAACGCCGACCTGTCGACGCTCTCCGGCCAGCTGGCCGTGGGCCACGTGCGCTATGGCACCGCCGGTGCCAAGAGCTGGGAAGCCTCGCAGCCGCATCTTTCTACCATCAACAGCGTCATTATCGCGCTTGCTCACAACGGCACTCTGGTCAACACCGACGAGCTGCGCCGCCAGCTGATCGAGCTGGGCGTGCCGTTCCTCTCCAATTCGGATTCCGAGGTCGCGACCAAGCTTATCGGCTACTTTACCCAGCGTACAGGCCATCTGCGCGAGGGCATTCGCAAGACCATGGAGCTCGTGCGCGGCGGCTACGCCATGACGCTCATTAACGAGCAGGCGCTCTACGCATTCCGCGATCCGCACGGCATTCGCCCGCTCGTGCTGGGCAAGCTGGTGGACGAGGGTCTGGACCAGGCCGATGCCGCATCCGTTTCGCAGCTGCCGTCGCAGGACGGCGCCGCGACGGTCGACGCCACCACCCATGTCACCCGCGCCGGCGGCTGGGTCGTTGCTTCCGAGACCTGCGCACTCGACATCGTGGGCGCCGAGTACGTCCGTGACGTCCGTCCCGGCGAGATCTTGCGCATCAGCGCCGAGGGTCTGGTATCCGAGCAGGGCGTGCCTGCCGCCGAAGAGCCCGCAAACTGCATCTTTGAGCAGGTCTACTTTGCCCGCCCCGACTCCATTATGAACGGCAAGAGCGTCTATGCCTGCCGTTACGACATGGGCCGTCAGCTGGCACATGAGGAGCCCGTTGAGGCCGACCTGGTCATCGGCGTGCCCGATTCCGGCCTGCCGCCCGCGGAGGGGTATTCGCACGAGAGCGGTATTCCCTTTGGCGAGGGCCTCATCAAGAACCGTTACGTGGGCCGTACGTTTATCGAGCCTACGCAGGAGTTGCGCGCCATGGGCGTGCGCATGAAGCTTAACCCGCTGCGCGACAACATCGAGGGCAAGCGCCTGGTCGTCATCGACGACTCCATCGTGCGCGGCACCACCATGGTGCAGCTCGTCAAGATGCTGCGCAACGCTGGCGCCAAGGAGATTCATATCCGCATCAACTCGCCCGAGGTCATCTGGCCATGCTTCTACGGTATCGATACCGACGTGCAGTCGCAGCTTATCAGCGCCAACAAGACGGTCGACGAGATTTGCGAGTATATCGGCGCCGATTCGCTGGCCTTCCTTTCGGTCGAGGGCCTGCTCAAAGTCATGCCCAAAGGCGGTTACTGCGATGCGTGCTTTACCGGCCGCTACCCCGTGGCGATTCCCGAGAGCTTTGGCCGCGACAAGTTCATGGAGGGCTTTAAGCCCCGCAACCTGGACAAGCCGCTGCATGTTGATGACGACGCCGTGGTCGAGAAATACGACGACCGCAGTTGGGAAGAGGAGCACGGCGAGGCCTAAAACCTGCCATGTAGGGACAGGTTTATTTTGGTAGGTTTTACCTGCTGTTTTGTTGATATGGCGGCGCGTGCTGTTATGGCACGCGCCGAAATGAACGCAACTATGAGCACCGTTTGGCGCCCGCGCGGCGCCACGGTAGTGGGAGAGGAAGGCTCAGATGAGCGACAGCAAGCATGTGACATATGAGGATGCCGGCGTCGATACCGCCGAGGGCGGCCGCGCCGTTGACGCTATTAAGCAGATGGTTAAGGACACCAACCGTCCCGAGGTCATCGGCGGTATCGGTGGCTTTGGTGGCCTGTTCTCGGCCGCCGCGCTTAAGGATATGGAAGACCCGATTCTGATTAGCGGTACCGACGGCGTGGGCACCAAGCTCGTGCTCGCCCAGATTATGGACCGTCACGAGACGGTGGGCCAGGACCTGGTTGCTATGTGCGTCAACGACATTTTGGCTTCGGGCGCCGAGCCGCTGTTCTTCCTGGACTACGTTGCCATCGGTCACATCGAGGCCGAGCACATGGCAAAGATCATCAAGGGTGTGGCCGACGGCTGCAAGCTCGCGGGCTGCGCGCTCGTGGGCGGCGAGATGGCCGAGCACCCGGGCGTTATGGCTCCTGCCGACTACGACCTTGCCGGATTTACCGTGGGCGTCGTCGACCGTCCCAAGATGCTCGACCCCGCAAACGTCCGCCCCGGCGACGTTATCCTGGGCCTGCCTTCCACTGGCGTGCACTCCAACGGCTACTCGCTCGTGCGCAAGGTCATCGGCGTCGACGGCATTAAGCCGGGCACGCCCGAGGCCGCCGCTAAGGCCGAGGAGCTGAGCCGCCCGCTCGAGGAGCTCGGCGGCGCATCGCTGGCAGACGCCCTGCTGGCTCCCACGCGCATCTACGTCAAGCCGATTCTGGAGCTGCTGCGCGGCGGCGCCAACGTGCACGCCATCGCCCACATCACCGGTGGCGGCATCACCGAGAACCTCAACCGCGCGCTTGCCGACGACGTTGACGCCGTGGTTACCCGTAACGGTGCCGAGATGGGCTGGGATGTTCCGCCCGTCATCACCTACGTGTCGCGCCAGGCCGAGCTCGCGCCCAACGAGGCATGCAAGACCTTCAACATGGGCGTCGGCCTGTGCCTGATCGTCGCTCCCGAGGACGAGGCCGCGGTGACCGAGGCCCTGGTCGCGCTGGGCGAGAAGCCGTTCCGCGTGGGCGAGTGCGTCGAGGGTTCCGGTAAGGTCGTGTACTCCGATGAGCGCTAACGAGCAGATGGCTGCCGCCAAGGGCCTGGACTTTGTGTCCTATACCCGTCCGACCGGCACCGATACGGCCGAGCCGCTCAAAATCGGCGTGCTCATCAGCGGTTCGGGTACCAACCTGCAGGCGTTGATCGACCTGATCGCCGCCGGCAAGCTCAACGCTTCGATTGAGCTTGTGGTGTCGAGCCGTCCTTCGGCTAAGGGTTTGCAGCGCGCTGAGCGCGCGGGCATCCAGACGCTCACGCTGTCCAAGGATGTCTACGCCGACCCTATTGCCGCCGACGAGATCATCGCGCACGAGCTGCTCGAACGCGGCTGCGAGTATGTGGTCATGGCTGGCTACATGCGCATGGTGCACACGCCGCTGCTGGCGGCGTTTCCCAACCGCGTGGTCAACTTGCATCCGGCACTGCTGCCGAGCTTTACCGGCGCGCATGCGATCGACGATGCCTTTGCGCGCGGCGTCAAGGTAACCGGTGTGACCGTGCACTTTGCCAACGAGATCTACGACAACGGCCCCATCATCGCCCAGCGCGCGCTGGCTGTCGAGGAAGGTTGGGATGTCGACACGCTCGAGGAGCACATCCACGCGATTGAGCACGTGCTGTATCCCGAGGTCGTGCAAATGCTCGCCGACGGCCGCGTCCACGTGCTGGAGAGCGGCAAGGTCGCAATTGACGCGCCTCGCGGCTAGCGGCGCACAGTACAATTTAGCCGAGTAGTCAGGGTGGTCATTGGCGCCAAGGCGCGCGTGGCCACCTTTTGTTTTGGGTAGTCACCTGCGACGTTCTTTAACGACTAGTCATTTAAGAACGTCCCCGATGGCTAGGTGAGAGAGGTGAGCGCATGGCGGATAACGAAGCGCTGTTTACGCCTGAGCTGGTGTTTTTTGATTGGGAGTATGCGACGCCGGATGAGGTGTTTGCGCGGCTCGAGGGCGAGCTTGCACCACGTGGCTACATTGCCGACGGTTGGCTCGACGCCGTTCTCACGCGCGAGGATGCCTATCCCACGGGCCTTGCCATGCCGGCGGCAAACATTGCCATTCCGCATACCGATCCGGGGTTTGTGACCAAGCCCTATATCGCGGTGGTGAAGCCCACCGCGCCCGTGACATTTAACGCTATGGCTGGCATGGGCGCTCCGGTGCCGGCGCAGATCGTCATTAATCTGGGCATCGCCGAGCCGGGCGGCCAGGTCGAGGCCCTGCAGGCGCTCATGAACATCTTTATGGACGCCGATGCCGCAGCCGACGTGCTCGGCCAGACCACGTCCCAGGGCATGGTCGACGCCATCCGCCGTCATTTCTAAGGTGGGGCTGAGTCGGCACTTGGGGACTGTCCCTAACTGCCGGCTGCCAGAGCTGTCCCCTTTGCACCAAAATGGTGCAGATTAATCTGTCCCCAATGCACCAAGCGTGCCGCGGGGGCTGCGTTGTGACACAATGGCGTTTGTTCGATTCGTTATGCGAAAGGCCAACTATGGCAAATAAGAAAAAGAACTCCGAGGCCGCGCCGACGCCCGAGCAGCAGGCCCGCGCTGCCTCCAGCTCTCGCAAGAAGCAGCGCAAGACGTACGTGTCTAAGACCGTCAAGATCGTCTTGGTGGTCATCGGCGTGCTGGCGATGCTGCTTTCCGTCTCGGCGATGGCGTGCTCCGGCCTTATGTCGCAGGCCGAGGACACCTCGGGCTACAAGCTGACCGGCGGTGTTGCTGCTACTATCAACGGCACCAACCTCACCGAGGACACCGTGACCAAGCAGATCATGAGCATGCGCACGTCCTACGGCTACGCCAAGGATGAGGATTGGGCGCAGTATCTGGTTGACAACGACCTCACGCCCAAGAAGTACCGCAAGCAACTCATCGACTCCTACACGCAGCAGATTCTGCTTCAACAGGCACAGAAGGAGAACGGCGTGACGGTGTCGGACGAGGAGGTCGAGAAGGCTTGGAAGGACGCGTGCAAGAGCGCGGGCGGTGCCAAGGCCTTTAAGAAGACCCTCAAGACCTACGGCTATACCGAGGACACCTACAAGGACTCGCTCAAGGAGAGTCTGGCACAGCAAAAGCTCAAGGACGCCGTGGCGCCCACCAGCAAGCCCAAGGACAGCGAGATTGTCGATTACATCAACGAAAACCTGTCCAGCTACAACGACGCCCGCCGCTCGTCGAACATCCTGATCAAGGTTGATTCCGACGCTTCCGACGAGGACAAGGCTGCCGCCAAGGCCAAGGCGCAGGAGTGCCTGGACAAGATCAACTCCGGTGAGCTGAGCTTTGAGGATGCCGTTGAGCAGTACTCCGAGGACACCGGTTCCAAGGAGAAGAAGGGCGATGTGGGCTGGGATAAGCTCACCACTTTCGTCGACAGCTACCAGACGGCGCTCGAGGGACTCAACAAGGGCGACGTGAGCGAAGTCGTCGAGTCGACCTATGGCTACCACATCATCAAGTGCACCGACTACTTCCATGTCGATAATCAGGTTGATGACATCAACCAGGTGCCCAAGGCCATCAAGAAGTACGTCTCCAATGTGGTGAAGACGCAGGCGGCCAGTACTGCATACAGCGAGTGGCTGGAGCAGTACAAGAAGGACGCCGACATTACCGTCAACCCCATGCCCAAGGACGTACCCTATAACGTGAGTCTGAAGGGTGTCACCAAGAGTTCGACCGACGATTCGTCGACGACTGAGTAATCATGGGGCGGTGCTCGCGCGAGTGCCGCCCACACTATTAGAGAGGATTTGCAGATGACCAACGAAGAGCTGCAGAAGGAAATGATTGCGGCCATGAAGGCCAAGGACAAGGTTCGCCTGTCTATCATTCGCCAGGTTAAGGCCGAGGTGAAGAATATCGAGGTCAATGAGCGCCGCGATGTGACCGAGGAAGACGTCAACAGCATGATCAAGCGTCTGATCAAGCAGACGAGCGAGACGCTGGAGATGTCCATCAAGGCCGGCACCGACCAGGAGCGTACCGACAACCTGACCGAGCAGGTCAAGATTCTGGAGAGCCTGCTGCCCGCGCAGGTTTCGGGCGAGGAGCTCGAGGCCCTGATCGAGCAGGTTATCGCCGAGCTGGGTGCCACGTCCAAGAAGCAGATGGGCCAGGTTATGGGCGCACTCGGCAAGGCCACCGGCGGCAACTTCGATAAGTCGGCCGCGGCAAAGATCGTCGGAGCCAAACTCGCGTAGGGGCCGAGCGGTACATAGTTGATGTTTAGGGGGGGGCGTGGCCGTCATGGTCGCGCCCCTTTTTGCTGGGCTGGGCACTCATTGGGGACAGGCTTAAATGAGTGCCCAATGAGCAGGTACTCATTTAAGTCTGTCTCCAATGACTAGGTGGAAGGTTGCGGGTTCTTTACGGGGATGTAGTGTGGGCTGCGGAAACGCGGTTCTTTCCGTACAATAGTTCAACTCGTGTAAACGCAGGGAAGGGACATTCATGGCAGACATGATCGAGATCAAGCATCTCAACAAGTACTTTGGCGACCTGCATGTGCTCAAAGATATCAATCTCACCGTCAAGCGCGGCGAGAAGCTCGTAATGATCGGGCCTTCCGGTTCGGGTAAGTCGACGCTCATCCGTTGCGTCGATTATCTGGAGGAGCCCACTTCGGGCGAGGTCGTCATCGATGGTACGCCGCTCACAAAAAAGAATCACCTGGAGATGGCTCGCAAGTATAGTTCCATGGTGTTTCAGCAGTTCAACCTGTATCCCAACATGACGGTGCTGGGCAACCTGACGCTCGCGCCCATCAAGCTGCAAAAGAAGAGCAAGGAGGAGGCGACCGAGATCGCCATTGCCGCGCTCAAGCGCGTCGGCATGGCGCATAAGGCCGGCGAGTATCCGCAGAATCTCTCGGGCGGTCAGCAGCAGCGCATCGCCATCGCCCGTGCCCTGTGCACCAAGCAGCCCATCATCCTGTTTGACGAGCCGACCTCGGCGCTCGACCCCGAGATGGTCCAGGAAGTCTTGGACGTTATGATTGAGCTTGCGCAGGAGGACATCACCATGATCTGCGTGACGCACGAGATGGGCTTTGCGCGCCAGGTGGCCGACCGCGTCATCTTTATGGAGGACGGCCGCATCCTGGAGGAGGGCACGCCCGAGCACTTCTTCGATAACCCCGAGAACCCGCGCTGCCGCGAGTTCCTGTCCAAGATTCTGCACTAGGCGCGGTGATGGACATGACGGATATGACGAGGGCGGCCGTGTCGCGCCGTCACTTTTTGCAGCTGGCGGGCGCCGGCATGCTCGCGCTGACGGGGACCGCGCTTACCGGTTGCGGCAACTCCACCAGCGGCGAGGGCTCCGACAAGGGGTCCAAGCTTGCGGCCATCAAGTCGCGTGGCCATCTGAATGCCGGCGTTAAGAAGGACGTTCCCGGCTATGGCTATTACGACACCGCCAAGGGCCGCTTTGAGGGCATGGAAGTCGATTTGTGCTACCAGATCGCCGCTGCCGTCTTTGGCGTGAGCTACAAGGATGCCCGCGCCCAGGAGCTTGTCGAGTTTACCGACGTGACGCCCAAGACACGCGGCCCGCTGATCGATAACGGCCAACTCGACGTGGTCGCGGCGACCTACACCATCACCGACGAGCGCAAGAAGAGCTGGGATTTCTCGACGCCGTACCGCACCGACTACGTGGGACTCATGGTCAAGAAGCGTTCGGGCTTTACCTCGATTGAGGACCTGGACGGTAAGGTCATCGGCGTGAGCCAGGGTGCTACCACGCAGGGCCTGATCGAGCAGATGATCAAGGACAACGGCTTTAGCTGCAAGCCCGAGTTTAGGGCCTTTAGCGGCTACCCCATCATCAAGAGTTCGCTCGACGCCGGCAATATCGATGTCTTTGCCATGGACCGCTCCACGCTGGCCGGTTACATGAACGAGACCGTTGAGCTGCTGCAGCCCGAGGTCAAGTTTGGTGAGCAGGGCTACGGCGTGGCGACCAAGAAGGGCTGCGACCTTTCGGCCGTGGTCGATCAGGTGGTTTGCGATCGCCTGGCCGACGGCTGGCTCGACCAAGAGGTCAAGACCTGGGGTCTTGTATAGGCGCATCGTCCAAGGAAGGAATCAAATGCTCGAAGGATTATTTGACGCCGACCGTTGGTCGACGACATTTCAAAACATGGGGCCCTTCTGGGAGGGCTTTGGCGTGACGCTGCAGGTGGTCGTTGCCGGTCTGTTGCTGTCGCTGGTGCTGGGCACGCTGCTGGGCGTGTTCTCTACCACTCGCTCGCGCGTGCTGCGCGCCACAAGCCGCGTGTACGTGGAGTTTTACCAGAACACCCCGTTGCCCGTACAGGTGCTCTTTATGTACATGGCCGGTCCGCAGTTTTTGCAGGCCATAACCGGTGCCGACCAGCCGGTGCGCATCGCACCGTTCGTGCTGGGCTTCTTGGGCGTGGGCCTGTATCACGCGGCCTACATCTCGGAGGTCATCCGCACCGGTATCGAGGCGGTTCCGCGCGGTCAGATGGAGGCGGCCCAGAGCCAGGGCTTCACCCGTGCGCAGGCGTACTGGTACATCGTGCTGCCCCAGACGTTCAAGATCATTCTGCCGCCGCTGTGTAACCAGGCGCTCAACCTGGTCAAGAATACGTCGGTGCTGGCGCTTGTGGCCGGCGGCGACCTTATGTACCGTTCCGACAACTTTGTGAGTCTGTACGGTTACCTGCAGGGATACATCGTCTGCTGCCTTATGTACTTCATCATCTGCTTTCCGCTCGCCATGCTGGTGCAGTGGCTCGAGCGCCGCTCCAAGGAGCGTCCGCGCGGCGTGAGCCTGGCCGAGCTGGGGCTCGACAACGTAGAGGAGGCCTAGCGCATGGAAATCTTCAACGCGACCAACCTGCTCTACATCTGGGGCGGCTTTGTTAAGACCATCGAGATCTCGGCGCTGTCGATCTTTTTCTCGCTCATCTTTGGCACGGTGCTGGCGCTCGTTAAAAGCTATGCGCCCCGCCCATTCCGTATTTTGGTGAGCGCCTATATCGAGCTGTTCCGTTGCACGCCGAACCTGCTGTGGATTCTGTTTATCTACTTTACGGTGCAGGGTTTGGACATTGTGATTTCGACCATCGCCTTTACGCTGTTTACCAGCGCTGTTATGGCCGAGATTGTGCGCGGCGGCCTCAACTCGATTCCGCGCGGCCAGTTTGAGGCAGCGCAGAGCCAGGGCTTCGGTTTCTTTGCCACCATGCGCTACATCATTCTGCCTCAGACGTTTAAGACGATCATTCCGGCGCTGTTTAGCCAGTGCACGACCGTCATTAAGGACAGCTCGTATCTTTCGGGCATTAACGTGGCCGAGCTCATGTACACGGCAAACGTGGTGATGGCCCACGCGATCGACCTGTCGCAGGTGCTTATGCTCTACGGCCTGGTGTTTGCGATGTACTTTGTGCTCAACTTTGGTATCTCGCTGCTGGTGAGGGCGTATCAACGCCGCATCGTAGCCGCATAGTCCTGCTTCCCCAAGCACGGCACCTTGCCCCTCAATCGTCGCTTGCGTACATTTAGTACGCGGCGCTCCTCTTTCGGGGCAATCTCCCGCACTTGGGAAACCAGGACGGTCGTAAGTGACAAAATGGGAATCAGGAATCGCCTATTTCTCATTTGTTAGAAAGGAATCGCGATGAGCGATCTGGAGAATAAGAAGAATCCTGTGGTCATTACCATCGCGCGCGACTTTGGCGCCGAGGGCCACGAGATTGGTCGCATGCTTGCCGACGAGTTGGGGATTCCACTGTACGATAACGAGCTGCTGGTGCGTGCGTCGCTGCGCACGGGCGAGTCGCTCGACAAGATGGCCGCTTACGACGAGCGTCTGGCCGTGGAGAACATGGCGTTTCTGCCCGACCGCTACGATGCGCGTTCGTACTCGGATAAGTTGTTCCAAAAGATGAGCCAGGTGATTTTGGATTTGGGCGAGACCGAGAGCTGCATTATCGAAGGCCGCCTGTCCGATTATCTGCTGCGCAACAACCACAACCACATTGCCGTGCTGGTGACCGCACCCTTTGAGGACCGCGTCGAGATTGTCCGCAAGAAGCGTGGTCTCAACAAAAAGAAGGGCGCCAAGCTGGTTAAACAGCAGCAGAAGGCGCGCGAGGCGTTCTATAAGCGCTACAGTGCCGGCAAGTGGAAGATGACGAGCGGTAAGGATATCGTAGTCAACCGCGCCAAGCTGGGCCGCGAAGGCTGCAAGGACGTCATCGCCGCGGCCTACCGCTACAAGGTGGCCCAACTCGAAGGCTAACCGACCAAAACCACCACAAAGGGGACAGGTGCCTTTGTGGTGGTTGGGGCGGCCGGTATAGAAAAAGTCCCCGCCGGGCGCGTGCTCGACGGGGACTTTGCCGTTTGGTGGCTAGCGCTGAGGGTGATTACTCGCCCAGCAGGCTCTTGGTGATGGAAGCGGCGGCCTTCTTGCCGGCGCCCATCGCCAGAATGACCGTAGCGGCACCGGTGACGATGTCGCCGCCGGCCCAGATGCGGGGATCGGTGGTCTGGCCGGTCTCCTCGTCGGCAACGATGTAGCCCCACTTGTTGAGCTCCATCTTGCCGCCGATCTTCTTTGCGAAGGGGTTGGCGTTGGTGCCGATAGCCGAGATCGCGACGTCGCAGGGGATCTCCTCGATGGCGCCCTCGATGGGCACCGGACGACGGCGGCCGGACTCGTCGGGCTCGCCGAGCTCCATCTTCTGGACCTTGACGGCGCACACGGAGCCGTCCTCGCCAGCGACAAACTCGAGCGGGGAGACGAGCGGCAGAACCTCGACGCCCTCGGCCTTGGCATGGTGCAGCTCGGCGCGACGGCAGGGCATCTCGTCCTCGGTACGACGGTAGGCGATGATGGCGTGCTCGGCGCCCAGGCGCTTGGCGGTACGGACGGCGTCCATAGCCACGTTGCCGCCACCAAAGACGACGACGTTCTTGCCATGCTTGGTGGGGGTGTCGTACTCGGGGAACTTGTTGGCCTTCATCAGGTTCACGCGGGTGAGGTACTCGTTAGCGAAGAAGACGTTGGGCAGGTTCTCGCCGGGGACGTTGAGGAACTTGGGCAGGCCAGCGCCGGTCGCCACGTAGATGGCGTCGAAGCCCTGCTCGAACAGCTCCTCGGCCGTGGCCATGTTGCCCACGACGGAGTTGTACTCAAACTTGACGCCCATGTCCTCCAGGCCGTCGATCTCGCGCTTGACGACTGCCTTGGGCAGACGGAACTCGGGGATGCCGTAGACCAGCACGCCGCCGCCGGTGAAGAATGCCTCAAAGACGGTGACGTCAAAACCGTTACGGGCGAGCTCGCCGGCGCAGGTGATGCCGGACGGGCCGGAGCCGACGACGGCAACCTTCTTGCCGTTCTTGGGGGCCATCTTGGGCGTGGAGGCGAGCTCGGGGCGGTCACCCAGGAAGCGCTCGAGCTGGCCGATGGCCACGGGCTCGGACTTCTTGCCACGGATGCACTTGCCCTCGCACTGGTTCTCCTGCGGGCAGACGCGGCCGCAGATGGCGGGAAGCATGGAGTCCTCGCGGATGGTATCGAGAGCGCCGCCGAAGTCCTTCTCGCGGATCTGCTCGATAAAGCGGGGGATGTTGATGTTGACGGGGCAGCCCTCAACACAGAACGGCTTCTTGCAGTTGAGGCAGCGCTCGGCCTCGGCCAGCGCCATCTCCTCGGTGAAGCCCTTGTCGACGGGGCGGAAGTCGCAGGCGCGCTCGGCAGCCGGCTCCTCGTTATCGGGGGTGCGGGGCGACTTCATATCGGCAACGAAACGACCGTTAACTAGTGGCATGCGCAGCTCTTTTCCTCATAGGCCTTGAGGGACTCGCCCTCTTCGGAACGGTAAGCGGCCTGGCGGGCACGAAGGTCATCCCAGTCGACCAGGGTGGCATCGAAGTCGGGGCCGTCGACGCAAGCGAACTTGGTCACGCCGCCCACCTCGACGCGGCAGCAGCCGCACATACCGGTGCCGTCAACCATGATGGGGTTGAGCGACGCGGTGATGGGGGTGTCGTATTTCTGGGCGGTGAGGGTCGAGAACTTCATCATCGGAACGGGGCCGACGCAGAAGACCTGGCTCACGGCCTTGTCCTGCAGCAGGCGCTCCAGCGGAGCGGTGACAACGCCCTGCTCGCCGTAGGAGCCGTCGTCAGTGGTGATGTGGATGTGGTCCTCGTCGAGGAGCTCGCGGAACTGGTCCTCCATAAGCAGGAGGTCCTTGGTGCGGGCGCCCATGATGGCGTGAACCTCGTGACCGGTCTCGACCAGGTGCTTGGCGACCGGGAAGGCAATTGCCAGACCGACGCCGCCGCCAATGACGGCGCAGGGGCCCTCGGCCATCTCGGTGGGAACGCCCAGCGGGCCCACGACGTCGCGCAGCGACTCGCCGGCCTCGTAGGTGGAAAGCATCTCGGTGGTCTTGCCGATCACCATGAAGATGAACTCGACCCAGCCCTCGTCACCGTTCCAGCCGGCCAGGGTAAACGGGACACGCTCGCCCGTCTCGTTGGCGCGAACCATGAGGAACTGTCCAGCGTGCGCATGCTTGGCGATTGCAGGCGCCTCGATGCGGAACTTGAACACCTTCTCCGAGAACTGCGTCTTCTCCAGGATCTTATACATAGAACCCCTCTCTTGTTAGGGCCGCCGAACCGTGCCTCCACGGAAATGGACGGTAGCCCGAATAAAACCGTACGCGCACAGGCGTTGTGCAGACATACGGTGCAAATTATACCCTCATGGCAATGTCGCTTACGTGTATCTTTGGCAGGCGGGAAAAGTGACCTGCCAAAAAGGGACAGGTTTATTTTGGTCGGTTTTATCAGGCAAAACGGCAAAGGGGGCCGGCCTCGCGCTTCGTTGAGGCCGGCCCCCTTTGGGGCGTTATGCATGTATGGTGGCAGCATGTTTATTGCGATGTATCGACTGCGGCGTTTCCGCAGATAAAAGCTGCCAAAATAAACCTGTCCCTAAATGGTAGGTTTTAGTGCTTCCCGTTGGCGGAAGCGGCGCCGTTTACGTGATCGCGGGCGTAGATTACGCCGTGGACGATGGCCAGACCGGCGGCATCTGCGGCGCGGGCGCAGGTGTCCTGGAAGTCCTCGGCCTCGCGGGCGCGCAGCTGCTTGAGCACGTAGTCTGCCACGGCCATCTTGCCGGGAGGGTTGCCGATACCGGTGCGGATGCGGCTGAAGTCGCGGCTGCCCATCTTGTCGATGATGGAGCGCAGGCCGTTGTGGCCGGCGTGGCCGCCGCCCACCTTAACACGTACGTCGCCGGCGGGAATGTCGAGCTCGTCGTGAATCACGAGTAGCTCCTCGGCCTTGATCTTGTACTCGCGGCAGAGTTTGGAGATGGGCCCGCCCGAGGTGTTCATGTACGACTGCGGCTTGACCAGTACAATCTGGCGCTTGCCGCCCTCTTCCTCGGGATCGTTGATGTTGATGAGCGCGACCTCGGCGCCTGCTTGGTTTTTCCAGTACGTGACGCCGGCCTGACGGGCCAGCTCGTCGATTGCTTTGAAACCAGCGTTGTGACGGGTCTCGGCATACTCCTCGCCAGGGTTGCCAAGTCCGGCAACCATGCGAATCTTAAGCGGCTGTGCAGCTGCCATGTTCATCCTTTCGTTGATTTGTCGCCTGCTATGGTGAGCGACCCTGTTGCTGCTGTCAAATGGAGGGCAATTGAGGTTATTTGAGGGCGTTTGGACGGCCGTCGAAATCGAGGTGGACAGTTAGTTCGGATACGTATAAGTTCTGAGAACTCGAATTGCTCGATTCAATGCCGATACGTTGTTTTGGAGCTTTAGTTAGTCCATATGACGCTGTTTTGAAGTCTACCCTGCCTTCAAATCGGGCGAATGGTATAGAGATAACTGCAAAACAGCCTAATTCAATGTGTCCATTTATACGTATTTGAACTAACTGTCCAGCCCTGCTCGACGGTGCACGGGTGATTCGCCGTTTAGACCGGCGCAAGGCCGATTCCGGCCCGCAGGGCGTTGAGCCAAGCGGTCTGACGCTTGCGATAGCCCTTGATACGGTATCGGAATCGGACTCCCGCGAGTCGATGCATCGTTTGGGCGAAGGCTTCGAGTGCAACAAGGTCTTTCATTTGGTCGCGATTGATAACCAGGACGTGGATGCCCATTGCCTTGAGGCCATTATTTCGATTGCCATCGTGGATGCGAGCGTTTTGAAGCTCATGCCCAATTCCGTTGTATTCGTTGTCGACTCCGGCGGCCGGGCAATATAGGTCGCAGATGGCGTAAGGGATGCCGGAGGACATGTTGACCGCAAGAGTGTCGAAGTCGATTCGATAGTTGAGTAGCAGGCCTCCCATGGGCAGGCTGCAACATCCGAATCCGCCAAAGCGCATGGGCGCTCCGAGAACGGCAAACATTAGGGATTCGGCTGGGGATGCAGATCCGGGTCGGGCGAGATTGACTGCCGTGCGAAACGAGGTATATGAGCTACTTTTGGCGAAGCGTGCGATCGCCTCGAGCTCTTCGATAGTTGTGGCGGGCTCGCATTTGTAGTGTGCCTGTTCGTAGCGGGTCTCGTTCTGTTGTTCGGTCGCCGACTGGTCGCCCAGGCAATCAAGATCGCTCGTCGCTGCGCAGTCATCGCCCTTGGGCCAGATGGCGTCATAGGCAATGGGGTATGTTGCCCCGGGGGGAAGGGAGTAGGTTCCGAGCAGTTCCATGAGTAGCATCAAGGTTTTGGCGACTGATTCATTCTTGGAACAAAGCATGGCTGTCATGGCAGGAGACGTAGCGTAGATGTCGGCCTCGACGTGCATAATTGCACCTTCAGGAAGCGGAGCGGAGAGAATATGCTGAAGAAGTCGCTTGTCGGGGCGCCTGTTGTCTTCGTTTGAAACGAGAAGATCGAGCAGTTCGGAATCATCTTCATTCCAGGCGTCGAGTATCGAAAGTGCGCCAAAGTCTATCGCGTCATTGTTGGGAATGCAGCCAGCCAAGGCCTGTGCTTGCTGTTCGCTATCAACGGAGTCCCAGGGTAGGGCAGAGTACGCCCGTCGTGCGCGACGAATTGCGCGGAGGGCGGAGAAATGTGAAATCACGGTCATCATAGCTATAACGTACTAAGCTGGCGGCAGAATGCGACCGCCATACCGTTCTTTTCGCTCAGCGGGGCGCTGCGCGCCATGAACGGCTGGGTGTTATGAAATCGGTGGAATCGGTTGAGGGGATTGCAGGAAATTGAGCTCTGCCGCGAAGGTTGACGATAGCTACTGGACAGTTAGTTCAGATACGTATAAGACGGCGGGCGTTCGAGGCGTTTCTAAGGGCTTTCGAGGGCGATTTGAGGGTAAATATGCGGCGGTCGTACTCGAAAGCGATGAGCTTTGGGCAGTATGGCGTTCGCCGGGGAGCTCAGAAGGCTCAGAACGGCCTTTGGAGCTTTAAAAAAATACGTATCTGAACTAATTGTCCAGGGAAGGTTGTCGAGGGGTAGAAAAAGGGTCGGAAGCGAGCTTCCGACCCTTTAAAAACACCAAAGATGATGAGATGCACGCTGGATTACAGCGCGAAGTCGCCGCCGACGAGCGTGGAGACGGGCTCCTCGTGGTAAACGGCGGAGATGGCCTGAGCGAACTCCTCGGCGACCGAGATGGTCTTGATCTTGCCGCCGACCTCGACGGGAATGGCGTCGGTGACGAGGCACTCGACGATCGGGGCGTCGTTCAGACGCTCGATGGCCGGACCGGAGAAGATGCCGTGGGTGGCGCATACGTAGATGTCGCCGGCGCCCATAGCCTTGAGCTCCTTAACGTTGGCGCACAGGGTGCCTGCGGTGTCGATCATGTCGTCGTTGATGATGCAGGTCTTGCCCTTGATGTCACCGATGATGCCCATGACCTCGGCGGCGTTGTGGCGCGGACGGCCCTTGTGGGCGATGGCCAGGTCGCAGCCGAGCATGTCGGACAGCTTCTTGGCGGCCTTGGCGCGGCCCACATCGGGGGAGACGACAACCAGGTTGTCGGTGTCGAAGTGCATGTCGTTGTAGTACTGGCCAAACAGCGGCAGCGCGGACAGGTGGTTAACCGGGATATCGAAGAAGCCCTGAATCTGGCCCTGGTGCAGGTCGAGGGTGATGATGCGGTTGACGCCGGCGCGCTCGAGCAGGTTGGCGACGAGGCGGGCGGTGATGGGCTCGCGCGGGCCGGCCTTGCGGTCCTGGCGGGCATAGCCGTAGTGGGTGATAACGGCGGTGATGGAGCGGGCGGATGCGCGCTTGGCAGCGTCGGTGGCGATGAGCAGCTCCATGAGCATGTCGTTGACGTTGCCGCCGGCCACGGACTGAATCAGGAAGACGTCGGCGCCGCGGACGGTCTCGTCGTAGCGGGCGTAAATCTCACCGTTGGCGAACTGCTTTAGCGTAAGGCCCGAAAGCTCGACCCCAAGGTACTCAGCGATCTTCTGAGCGAGGGGACGGTTGGAGGAACCGGAATACACGCGGATGGACTTGCGCATATTCTCCGACTTCTCGGGATCATTAATCGGCATTACCCTTCTCCTTTATATCGAATGCCATATAGATGCCTTGTTGCATTGTAACCGCGCGACGGGGTTAATCGGGTCTTGATAACGTCTTTACCGTCAACGGACACGAACCGACCACTCATCCTGTCGCGCAGGTCACGATAGAAAAAAGAGCCGCCCCCATGGGAACAGCTCCTTAGATGCTTGGTAAAACGTTATACCTCGTCGTCCTCGTGCAGACGGCGGCGATAATCGGCGGCCCAGCCCTCAATATTTACCTGACGGGCACGACCCAGGCCAAGTGCGTCGGCCGGGACCGGCTCAGTGATGACGGAGCCGGCGGCCACGAGCGCGCCGTCGCCGATCTGGGCGGGCGCGACCATCATGGTGTCGGAACCGATGAAGGCGTCCTTGCCGATGACGGTCTTGTGCTTGTGCACGCCGTCGTAGTTGCAGGTGATGGAGCCCGCGCCCACGTTGACGCCGGAGCCCATGGTGGTGTCGCCGATGTAGGACAGGTGCGGCACCTTGGAGCCCTCACCGATCGTGGACTTCTTGATCTCCACGTGCGTGCCGGCCTTGGAGCCGTCGAGCATGTGGGTGCCCGGGCGCAGGTAGGCGCGCGGGCCGCAGTCGACGCCGTTCTCGATGACGGCCTCGATGGCGATGGTCTCATCGATGATGCAGCCGCTGCCGACGGTGGTGTCGGTGAGGCGACTGTTGGGGCCGAGCTGGCACTCTTCGCCCACGGTGACGTGACCGATCAGATGCGTCTGCGGCCACACGACGGTGTCGCGGCCGATAACGGCATCGGGGCCGATCCAGGCCTGCGTGGGGTCGATGAAGGTAACGCCCTCGGCCATCCAGTGCTCGTTGATGCGGTCGCGCGCGATAGCGGTGAGCTGCGCGAGCTGGATACGGCTGTTGACGCCCAGGCCATCGCGGTAGTCATCGCAGTGGAAGATGGAGACAGCCTGGTCGTGGCTTTTGAGAATCTCGAGCATGTCGGGCAGGTAGTACTCGGATTGCGCGTTGTCGTTGCCGATCTCGTCAATGTGCGCGGCGAGCTGCGCGCCGTCGAAGGCGTAGCAGCCGGCGTTGCACTCGAGTAGCGTGGCGGCCTGCTCGGGCGTGCAGTCCTTCTGCTCGATGATGCGCTCGATCTGGCCGTCGGCGCCCAGTTTGATGCGGCCGTAGCCGAAGGGGTCGGGCGGGGTCATGGTCATGACGGTGCAGGCGAGCTCGCCGGTAGCGACGGTCTGCGCGAACTTGGCGACGGTGTCGGCGGTGATGAGCGGCAGGTCGCCGTTGAGCACGACGACGGGGCCTTGCGTGATGCCGCAGGCCTCGAGCGCGACCTTCACGGCGTGACCGGTGCCCAGGCGCTCGGTCTGCTCGACGCACTCGACCTTGGTGGCGCTGTTGGCGTAGGCGCCGTCGATCAGGGCGCGCATCTCGTCGGCGTGGCTGCCGATGACGACCACGACGCGGCTGCAGCCGGCCTTGATGGTAGCGTCGACGATCCACTGGACCATGGGCTTGCCCAGGATCTTGTGCGAAACCTTGCAGTGGTTCGACTTCATGCGGGTGCCCTCGCCGGCAGCGAGGATAATTGCGGTTGCGTCCATGTGATCTCCTGTTACGTTATAGAGACGTGTGTTTGGAAACGATACACGGCGCAATATGATACCGCAGGCATATGATGAGCGCGTAACGATTGGATTGCGGCGGTTGAGACTTGCGCCGCCGGCGTGGCGTTTGCACTGCTTGCGTGCGGCGTTGGCGGTGCTGCGGAGCTGTCGTTTGAGCGAGGAGACGGGGGTGCCCGTGGACAACATACGAGAGGAGTTTGGCGGCGAGCCCGTCGCGGCGTTCTCGATTTCGCATCCGGCGGTGCCGGCACTCTATATAGTGCTGACGCTGGGGCTCACCATGTTCTCGATGCAGCCGGTGCTGATTGCGCTGTCACTTGTGGGCGGGCTGGCGTATGGATTTGCGACGCGTGGGGCTGCCCGCACGCTGGGCGCACTCCGCTGGCTGCTGCCGGTGATTTTGATTATCGCGCTGGTCAATCCGCTGTTTAGCGCCTCGGGCTCGACGGAGCTGTTCCGTATTGGCATGCGCGCGGTGTATCTGGAGAGCATGGTATACGGCCTGTGCATGGGCGGGCTGTTTGTGGCGAGCGTGCTGTGGTTTGAGGCTGCGGCGTCGATGCTCGAATACGACAAGGTACTCGCGCTGCTGGGCAATGCCGCACCGGTGATTGCGCTTATGATCTCGATGTGCATGCGGCTTATCCCGCAGTTTTTGCGCCGCGGCCGCACGGTGCTGGCGGTGCAAGATGCGATTGACGTGCCGGGGCGCGCGCCGGCCGACCCCGTGCGCTCGCGCCTGCGGGCATCGAGCGTGTTGATGGGCTGGGGCATGGAAGATTCGCTGGAGCGCGCGGACGCGATGCGCTCGCGCGGGTGGGGTGCCGCGACACGTCGTACGACGTATGCGCGGTATCGACTGGGGCGCAGCGACGTTGCCGCGCTGGTCGGGCTCGCGCTGTTTGGTGCCGCCGCGGTGGCCGTGGCGGCGACCGCGACGACGCAGTATTCGTTTTATCCGCAGCTCTCGGTGCCGGCGCCGTGGCTGGGCTATGTCGTGTACGCTGCCTGGATGATGCTGCCTTGCGCATTGCACGCGATTGATGAGAGGAGGTTTGGCTGATGGCTCGGTTGGATAGGGGCCCGGTGTCGGGCGCGGCGTGCGGCCCGGATATGCCGGCGATTGAGGTGCGGAGCCTGAGCTTTGCCTACCCCGATGCTGATGCTGCGGTGCTCGAGGGGCTCGACTGGTCTGTTCCCCAAGGTGCGTTTGCGCTGCTTGTTGGCGGTACCGGATCGGGTAAGTCGACGCTGCTGTCGCTGCTCAAACCCGAGATCGCTCCGGCGGGCGAGCGCACTGGCGATGCGCGCGTGCTGGGCGAGAACGTCGCCGACATGGATGTGCGGGCATCGGCGGAGCGCGTGGGCTATGTGTTCCAGGATCCCGAGAACCAGATCGTGTGCGAAACCGTGTGGCACGAGATGGCGTTTGGCCTGGAAAACTTGGGGCTAGCGCGTGATGAGATGCGTCGTCGCGTAGCTGAGACCAGCTATTTCTTTGGGCTGGAAGATTGGCTCCACCGCGACACCGATACGCTTTCGGGCGGACGCAAACAGCTGCTGTCGCTGGCGGCTGTGCTGGCATTGCGCCCGCGCGTGCTGCTGCTCGACGAGCCCACGTCTCAGCTTGATCCGGTTGCGGAGAAGAATTTCCTGCACGCGCTGTTTCGTGTGAATCGCGAGCTGGGCTGCACGGTTGTTGTGGCGACGCATCAGCCGCGCCCAATGCTCGAATACGTGACGTGTGCGTACCGGATTGAGGACGGTCGCGTGCGCGAGGTGACGGATATGGCTTCTTTGGGACGCCGAGAATCGCTGTTTTCCGATGACATGTTGGGGTGGGGTGCCATCCGATGTGCAAATAAAGGAGTATTCAGCAGACGTGAGGACAATTTGGGCTCTCTGGAGCCGCCCGGGGACGTATCGAGCGCGAAAAAAAGTTCGGAATTGGACAAATCGTCCGAATTTGTGGCGCAAACGTCGCTCGAGAACGGCTCGGAAGCCTTCTCGCGCACGGATGGAAGCAGAATACTCCAAAAAATGCACGGCGGGTCGGCTACCACCCTGTCGGAAGGCTGGTTTCGCTACGATCGAGCGTCCGGCTGGGTGCTGCGCGGGCTCGATGCTTCGTTTTCGGCTGGCGCGGTGCATGCAATCGTGGGCGGCAACGGATGCGGTAAGTCGACGATGCTCTCGGTGCTGGCGAAGACCGCCAAGCTGCAGCGCGGCCGCATGGTGCGCGAAGCGGCCTCGGCGGCGCTGTTGCCACAGAACCCCAAGGCATTGCTGGTCGCCGAAACGGTGCGCGACGAGCTGATGGAATGGGCATCGACCTGCGGATATGACGAGAACTTGGCGCGGGAGCGTGCAGCGCAACTGGGACTGGACGGCTTGGAGGCGCGTCACCCGTACGATCTTTCGGGCGGTCAGCGCCAGCTGCTTGCGTTGGCAAAGCTGCTGCTGATTGGTCCGGAGCTGCTGTTGCTTGACGAGCCCACGAAGGGCTTGGACCTGGAGAGCCGCCGCATCATCGCCTGCGCTTTGCGCAAGCACGCGCAGGCAGGCGGCACCGTCATCATGGCTACGCACGATTTGGACTTTGCCGAGCAGGTAGCCGACGACGTCGCCATGATGCTTGACGGCGAGATTGCCTGCGTGGAGCCCCCGGCCGACTTCTTTGCCGACAACGTGTTCTATAGGGCGTGATGGGATGACGGACTGTCGTTTCTCGCGCTTGCTTGCAAAACTGGAGATCCCGCTGCTGCTGGCGGTGCCAGCTGTGATGGCTGCGGCGTTGCTGGCGGGCGTTGAGCAGGCGGCGTTGGCCATGCTGATTGTGGTGGCGCTGGTGCTCGCGCTGTTCTTTGCGGGTTACGAGGCATCTCGTCCGGGTTTGCGCCAGATTATGCCCACACTGGTGCTGGCGGCGCTGGCCGCGGCGGGGCGCATCCTGTTCGGACCCATTCCCGATTTTAAGCCGGTGAGCGCCATCGCCATTATCGCGGGGGCGACGCTTGGTCGCCGCAATGGTTTTATGGTTGGCGCGCTGGCGGCGTTGACCAGCAATTTCTTTTTTGGACAGGGCATGTGGACGCCATGGCAGATGTATGCTTGGGGGCTCGTGGGATACGTTGGCGGTGCGCTGACGTATGCGGGTGCGTTCGACCGCGCCGACGGCACCGTGCGCATGCCAGCACTGCTGGCGTACGGCTTTGCGTCGGGCCTGCTCTATGGCGTCGTGATCAACGCGTATGACATCATTGGTTTTGTACAGCCGCTTACCTGGGCGGGTGCCGTGGCGCGTCTTGCCACGGCAGTGCCGTTCGATATCACACATGGCCTCGCGACCTGCGTGTTCTTGGTCGCCCTGTACAAGCCCTGGTGTCGCCGCATTAACCGTGTCGTCGTGAAATACGGGCTGTAAGGCATTTCGCGTTTCCTCACGAACTTGCGGTGGAATAGTTCTCGTTTTTGGCTATTTGCTGCCCAAACAGGAACTATTCCACCGCACCTTATAGGGGGAGAGGGGTCACATGATCTGTTTTCCTCTGTCCCCCCAGGAATTACTTGGGGCTAGAGCTCTAGCGTGAGGGTGACGGGGCAGTGGTCGCTGCCAAAGATGTCGCCGCGGATGCCGGTGTCGCGTACGTTGTCGGCGATTGCGTCGCTCACCAGGAAATAATCGATGCGCCAGCCGGCGTTGTTCTTGCGAGCATTAAAGCGGTAGCTCCACCAGCTGTAGACGCCCTCGACGTCGGGGTTTGCCGCGCGCCAGGTATCGGTGAAGCCGGCGTTGAGCAGCTCGGTAAACTTGCCGCGTTCTTCGTCCGAAAAGCCCGCGTTGCCGCGGTTGGACTTGGGGTTCTTAAGGTCGATCTCCTCGTGCGCCACGTTAAAGTCGCCGCAAGTTACGACGGGCTTGCCGCTCTCGCGCTCAAGCGCGCTCAAAAAGCCGCGATAGGCATCGTCCCAGGCCATGCGCACATCGATGCGCGCGAGTTCGTTTTGCGCGTTGGGCGTGTAGACATCCACAAACCAAAACTTGTCGAACTCGAGCGCACAGACGCGGCCCTCGGTTGCGGCTTGGGCAACGAGCTCGGCGGCCTCGCCCTCGCCGGCGTAGGGTAACAGCGCGTCGGCGTGCAGCACGCGCAGCGGTTCCTGGCGGCTAAAGACCGCGGTGCCCGAATAGCCTTTGCGCTCGGCGTAGCTCCAGGTTTGGTGATAGCCGGGCAGGTCGATATCGACCTGGCCCTCCTGCAGCTTGGTCTCCTGCAGCGCCAGGATATTGACGTCGAGTTCTTGCGCAATCTGGATAAAGCTCGGGTCCTTTTTGAGCACGGCGCGCAGGCCGTTGACGTTCCACGAGGCGAAAGTGTAAGTCTGAGGCATGGTGTCCTTTCGACGGGGTTGGCAGGCTTAAGATTAGCGCAACAGGGGCGGGGTGGGCTCCGTGCATGCTGACTTAAAGGCCGCATGCTGGAACGTCGCTCAACGCTGCCCGACTAACAAGGACGGAGGACTCATATGACTCAGGCAATATCGGACCCCAGGCAGGCCTCCGCCGCGCTGGCGGATCTGTTTGACACCCACAAGCGCGTGGTCTTCTTTGGCGGCGCTGGTGTTTCCACGGCAAGTGGCATCCCCGATTTCCGTAGCGTGGACGGCCTGTATCACCAGCAGTTTGCCTATCCGCCCGAGACCATGCTGTCGCATAGCTTTTACGAGGCGCATCCTGCCGAGTTCTTCGACTTTTACCGCACCAAGATGATCGCGCTTGGCGCCAAGCCCAACCGCTGCCACACCAAGCTGGCCGAGCTGGAGCGCGCCGGCAAGCTAAATGCCGTGGTGACACAAAATATCGACGGCCTGCATCAGATGGCCGGCTCACAGCGAGTGTTTGAGTTGCACGGATCGGTCCATCGCAACATTTGCCAGTCGTGCGGCGCGGTCTATAGCGCCGAGTGGATTTGCGCGCGCGAGCACGAGGATGCCGCGGGCGTGCCCGTGTGCCCTGCGTGCGGCGGTCGCATCAAGCCCGATGTGGTCCTCTACGAAGAGCCGCTTGATGAGCGTGTGCTTACCGGCGCCGTTACTGCCATCGCCGCAGCCGACGCCCTCGTCGTGGGCGGAACCTCGCTCGTGGTGTATCCGGCGGCGGGCCTCACGCGTTGCTTTACTGGCGATACGCTGGCCATTTGCAATTTGGCGCCTACCGATCAGGATGCAAATGCCGACCTGCTGATTTCTTGCGACATCGCGGCCGCGTTTGCGTTCTAGCCCGCGCGCGCGGATACAATAGAAAGACTGATTGCAAAGCGACCCCGCCGCCAGCGCCCGAGCGCGGCGGCGCGGGCATTTTAGGAGGATGTTCATGGCGAACGACAGCAAGACATGGCGGTGCGGAAAGTACGAGCTCAGCTTTGACCGTCCGCGCATCATGGGCGTCCTCAACGTGACGCCCGATTCGTTTAGCGACGGCGGTGAGCACTTTGACCAGGATGCCGCTATCGAGTACGGCCTGGCGATGCTTGATGCTGGCGCCGACATCATCGACGTGGGCGGCGAGTCCACGCGCCCCGGCTTTACCCCGGTCAACCCCGACGAGGAGGCGCGTCGCGTGCTGCCCGTCGTGCGCGCGCTCGCCAAAGAGGGTGCCATTGTCTCGATCGACACGCGTCATGTGGCGGTTGCCAAGGCGGCTGTGCGCTGCGGCGCTTCGATTGTCAACGACGTGACGGGCTTCACCGATCCCAAGATGGTTGAGTTCGTTAAGACGAGCACCTGCGGCGTCATCGTGATGCACGCCGGCGAGGTCGCTGCGCCCGCACGCACGCACGCGACGGTGCAGCTCGATACCTCGGCTGCGGCGTTTGTTGCTGAGAAGGCACGCGAAGCGGCTGCCGAGGCCGCGCGCGAGGCCGAGAAGCCGGCCCGTCGCCGTCGCGGCAAGTTGCTGGGCGAGCCCAAGGTTGAGGCCAAACTTCCGGGCGGCGTGGTGCAGCCCTCGCTGCCGTTTGGCGAACCGGAGCCCGCGCCCGAGTCTGTTGACGAGCCGGAGACGCCGGCTGCCGAGCAGGCTGCCCCTGCCGCCGCTGCACCCGAGGCCGTGCCCGCGGCCACCGAAGCCGCACCAGAGCCCAGCGACCACCTGGCCGCCATGATGCGCCGCAGCGCCCGCCGTGAGGAAGCCTATGTGCCCACCTCGCAGCTCCGCCGCTTTACCCTGCCCGATTCTGCGCCCATCATGCGCCGCGTCATGGGCTTTCTGTCCGACCAGGCCCGCACGCTCATCCATGCCGGCGTGTCGCGCGACCGTATCTGCATCGATCCCGGACCGGGCTTTGGCAAGACGGCCAACGAAGACATCGTCATCCAGCGCGAGACCGCCAAGATGGCGTCGCTGGGCTATCCGCTCATGTGCGCCGTGTCGCGCAAGCGCTTTGTGGGCGCCGTCTCGGGCGTGACCGAGGCCGCCGCGCGCGATGCCGCCACGTTTGGTGTGTGCCTGGGCGCCATCCAGGCCGGCGCCAACATCGTGCGCGTGCATGACGTTGCGGGCTTTGCGCAGTTCCTGAACGGTTACTGGGCCGTTGCCAAGCCGCAGCCGCGTCGCGCGTTTGTGGCCGTGGGTTCCAACCTGGGGCATCGCTGCGACAACATCCGCGCTGCGCGCGACATGATTGCCGAGATCCCGCTCACCTGCGTGTCCAACTGCTCGCGCATCTACGAGAGCGAGCCGGCCTACGAGACGCGCCAGGACGCGTTTGCCAACGCCGTCATCGAGATCAAGACCGAGCTGGCGCCGCTGGTGCTGCTTGACGAGCTTATGAAGATTGAGGCCGAGCTGGGCCGAGACCGCTCCAAAAAGGCCAAGGTAAACGGCCCGCGCACCATCGACTTGGACCTGCTGTGGATGGATGGCGAGACCCACGGCGGCGAGAAGCTGCGTCTGCCGCATCCGCTGATCGGCGAGCGCGACTTTGTGCTGGTGCCGCTCGAGGACCTGATGCACGACCCGGCGCGGTTCTTCCGCTACAACGGCGTCGAGGTCAAGGAGCCCGAGGATCGCGTAGGCCATATCGTGGGCGAATTGGGGCGTATGTAGATGATCGACATGAATGCTGTTACCGCCGGTACCGAGCTCGACGCGGCGCGTGACGCGGGCCGCGAGGGCATGTCTGCGGGTTGGTGCGCCTGGAGTGCCGGCGACACATCGTTGGCATTTTCGCTGGTCGTTCGCCCCGACGTGAACATGCACGCCTTCCACGGCCTGCCGTTTGTGGCGGCGATGGGCATGATGGACGCGCTTGTGGGCACGACGTCGACGCCGGGCCTGGGCCTTGCCGGCAAGGTTGGTATTCAGTGGCCGAGCGATATTGTGTGCGGCGCGCCCGCGTTTGAGACGTCGTTTGCACGCGTCGCCAGCAACGGTGGCGCCGGTGCCGCGGGCATGTTCGGTGCCGTGACGGTGGATATTGAGCGCGCGGCGCTGGGCGAGCTTGGCGTGGATGTGGCTGACGAAGCGCTGGTCGAGGCATTGGCCACCGCCGTGTTGACCCGCGTGGACGCCTGGGCGGTTGTCGCCAACACGCCACAGGGTGCTGCCGGTCCGCTGGCTCCCGTGCTGGGCGAGTACTTCGACATGGTGCCGCTGCTCGGCCGCCAAGTTGCGGCGGTGTCGCCCAATGGCTTGCCGCTTGCGGTCGGCGTGTTTGCGGGCCTGGACATCTGGGGCCGCGCGACCATTAAGACCGACGCCGGCGAGCAGGAGTTTCCGCCCGAGGCCGTGCGCATTCGCGGGCTGTAACGCGAGGCGCCCGCGCTCAAAGATAACGATGACAACGAAGCCCTCTTCGGCCTGTGCCGGGGAGGGTCTCGCCTATCTGGGGAATGGGGTTGCCAGCGCTCTATTCCTCAAAACTGAAAAATTTTCGTTTTTGAGGAATAGAATTAAGCCAGCTCGGCCTTTTGCGAGGTATATTCGTTGCAGAGCCTATTCCTCAAAACTGAAAAATTTTCGTTTTTGAGGAATAGCGATAAAAGACCGCAGGGAGGCGCCAATGAAACTCATCAATAGAACGTCATACATGGACATGTTGACGAGCCTTATTGGCGTGCCGGACATCAAGGTCATAACGGGCATTCGCCGTAGCGGTAAGTCAAAATTGCTCGAGGCCCTCCGCGATTACGTGGAGGCAAATCTGTCCAATTCGAATGTCATCCATATCAATTACAACCTCGACGAGTTCGAGGGCCTGCTCGAATATCATGCCCTGCTCGCCTATGTGAAAGAGCATCGAGTGTCCGACAAGCAAAACTTCCTGCTTATCGACGAGGTTCAGATGTGCGACGGCTTTGAACGCGCGATCAACAGCCTCCATGCATCCGAGCAGTACGACATCTTCATCACCGGATCGAACGCCTTTTTGCTGTCGAGCGATCTGTCGACGCTCTTTACGGGGCGCACGTTCGAGATCGAGGTTTTCCCATTCTCGTTTGAGGAGTATCGCCTCTATAGTGACGAGGGCGAGGTCGATCGCGACTTCGATGAGTACGCGAGAACCGGCGGTATGTCCGGTTCTTACCCTTATCCACTGCAGGAGCAGCGCTACCAATATCTCTCCAATGTCTTCAAAACGCTCATCGTGAGGGATATCGTGCAGCGGCATAACGTGAGAAACGAATCGGCACTGCTGCGCATTGCCGTTTACATGATGGACAACGTCTCCAACATAACGTCGGCACGCACCATTACAGATGTTTTGAATGCGGATGGGCTAAAGATTACGAACAAGACGGTCGGCACGTACATGGGGTACCTGTGCGATGCGTTTGCCTTCTATAAAGTTCGTCGGTACGACATTCGCGGCAATAAATACCTTAAGAGCGGCGAGAAGTATTACCTGGCAGACCACGCGTTCAAATACGCACTGCTTGGTACACGTGATATGGATTGGGGACGCGTATACGAGAACATGGTGGCCATCGAGCTGCTGCGCCGCGGATACGAGGTATACGTCGGTGTGCTCTATAAAAAGGTAATAGACTTTGTAGCAATCAAGCGAAGCGAGAAGCTCTACATTCAGGTGAGCGACGACATCAACTCGGATAAGACGTTTGAACGCGAGATTTCGCCACTGCTGAGCATTGGCGATGCGTATCCCAAGATGATTCTTGCCCGCACGCATCACGAGGCCACGGATCGCGATGGGGTGCAGATCGTGGACCTGGCGAGGTGGTTGTGCGGCGAGGCTTAGCAAAAAAATCCTATTCCTCAAAACTGAAAAATTTTCGATTTTGAGGAATAGGATTGGCGGCTGGTTGCTGCGACCTGGCGTTTACTCTATCCCAGCTTCTGCATGCGGCGGTAGATTTCGCAGATGCCCTTGATGGTGAGTTGCCCGTCGACCACGTCGAAGGCATCGGTCGAATCGGCGACAATGCCGGCGAGACCGCCCGTGGCGATAACGGTGGCGTCCTCGCGGCCCAGCTCGCGCTTCATGCGCGTGACCAGGCCCTCGGCCATGGCGGCGGCGCCCATCACGGCGCCGACCTTGATGCACTCTTCGGTGTCGCGACCGATGGCGTGCTCGGGCGCCTCGAGCGGCACGCTGGCGAGCTTGGCGGCTCGGGCGGCAAGCGCGTCCATGGAGATGCGGATGCCCGGCGCGATCGCCCCACCAATGTAATAACCGTCCTCATCGATGACGTCGATATTGGTCGCGGTGCCAAAGTCCACCACGATTGCCGGCGCGCCGTAGAAAGTCTCAGCTGCGACGGCGTTGGCGACGCGGTCGGCACCTACGGCCTGGGGGCGCGCCGCGCGCAGCTTGGTCACGGCGGCCGTCTGCGGCCCGATGACGATGGCGTCCGCCGCGATGCGGTCGGCCACGGCGTGCCACTCGCGCGAGAGCTGCGGCACCACGCCCGCAAAGGCGATCGCGTCAACCGCATCGAGCGAGAGGCCGTACATCTTAAAGAAACCCATCAGGCGCACGTGGATCTCGTCGGCGGTATAGGAGCGGTCGGTGGGCATGCGCCACGACTGCACCAGCTCGTCTCCGTCAAACAGGCCCATGGCCGTCTGCGTGTTTCCCATATCGATAGCGAGCAGCATGTCTACTCCCGGTGTCGGCATAAAAGGACGCGCACCATTGTATACGTGCCATCGACGGCGCTCGGCTGTGATTCGTTTACGGTGATAAGGGCTGAGAGGTTTAAATATGAAGGAATTATGCTCTACGAGATTTTCCTTGCCGTTTACCGAACTCCCACGTAATATTCTTTCTTGCGCACATGAGGCGCCCAGACATTGCGGGGTGGAGCAGTCTGGTAGCTCGCCGGGCTCATAACCCGGAGGTCGTAGGTTCAAATCCTGCCCCCGCGACCAAGAACTTGCAGCTCGTCGGCCTAGCCGGCGAGCTTTTTGTTATTCCGGGACCGTGTTTTTCGGTCCAATTCTCAGCCTCTCAAACAAAATCTCGATCTGTAACATCTAGACCCGATTTGGGCGGCTAGGTGTTACAGATTGAGATGTTGAGTTCCCGCCTGGACGGTTTGTCTAAATCTGTAACACGAGGGATGGATTTTGCCGAGTTGTTGTTACAGATTGAGATTTTGTTGTTGCTCTCCTTTATGAGTGAATCTCGACTCTTTTTATTATGTGAGGCGGACGGGCTATCGATAATCACGGGCCGGATGGATTGACTTGTCGATTGATAGACTCCAATTGGAAGGAGCTGCGACGACCCTTAACGATCCTTAACTAGAAACAGTGACGTCTTAAAAACAATAAAGGGGCCGCTATGTAGGGGCCGTCTATACGATGCCTTTGACTTACACTTCTTTATGGAGCCATGTAAGGAGGCGGCAATGCAGCAACCCATCGCGACAAACGATGTGATTCTATTTTCCACTCTCAGGGAGAATCAGTACTTCGATCGAAAGAGCGCCCGCAAGGATGACAAGGAGATTGCGAAGCATATTAGTGCATTCGCCAACTCGGCGGGAGGCAAGCTCGTTATCGGTATCGAGGATAATGGTGAGGTAACGGGCTTCAAGCGTAACGGCGCGCGCGACATTGAGAAATTCGAGCGCGCTGCGCTCACGACTTGCACGCCAACCCCTATTGTCCGCAAAGACCGAATCCCCGTGGTCAATTCTTCGGGCGAGGAGGACTTCGTTCTCGTTTTGGACATCGATGCCTCGACCAACCACTCTGTTGCTCGCGTGAGCGACGGCGAGGTTTTCTTGCGGCAGGACGACAAGAGCGTGAGGCTCAGCCGCGAACAGGTATTTGCCCTCGAGTACGATAAGGGGCAGAGAATCTTCGAGGACGAGCTTGTTGAGGATTCCTCCCTAGATGACGTGGACCATGAAGTGCTTGATCGCTACAAAGGGATTCTTGGAACCGAAGTTTCCGACGAGCAGGTCCTTAGAAGTCGTCGTTTTATGCGTGACGGAAAGCTGACCGTTGCTGGAGCCCTGCTATTCGCGCTGGATCCGTCCGCGATGATGCCACAGGCGCGAGTCCGTGTCCTGCGCTACGACGGCGTCAAAATGGAGACGGGCGAGCGTCTCAACATCACGAAAGAACGAAGCTTCTGTGGGCCGCTGCCTAAGGTGATCCAAGACGCCTACGAACTCATCTCGAGCATGCTCCGCGAATTTCAGTTCCTGGGGCCCGACGGGAAATTCCAGACCGTGCCTGAGTATCCTGAGTTCGCCTGGTTCGAGGGCTTGGTCAACGCGGTGACACATCGCGACTACTCGTTCCGCGGCGACTACATCCGGGTCTCGATGTTCGACGACCGTTTGGAAATCATCAGTCCAGGCGCGCTTCCCAATATCGTGACGCTCGACAACATGAGGACCACTCGTTACTCGCGCAACCCACGCATCGCGCGCACGCTGGTTGAATTCGGTTGGGTTCGGGAGCTAAACGAGGGCGTCAAGCGCATTTATACCGAGATGCAAAACTCTCTGCTCAATGATCCGGTCTACACGGAACCTGATGGGGCAAGGGTTCAGCTAACGCTTGAGAACAATATCGTTGCCAGAACCGTAAGGAGAAGCGAGGCTCTCGAGGACAAGGTATCACCGGAGGTGATCGCCTCATTGGGGGAGTATGAGCTCGCCGCCGTCAGGTTGGCCTTTGCGAACGGAAGGGTGACAGCAAGGGAGCTTGCAGCACACATCGGGAGAAATCGCCGCACAGCAAGCCGGGTGCTTGGTAAGTTAATTGAGGAAGACGGTCTGCTCGAATGGCACGGCTCATCCCATAACGACCCAAAACAGTTCTACACGATAAGGTAGGGTGGTCGATCTATTTCGCACCTCTGTCGCAGTAATGTCGCACCTCTGTCGCAGTAATGTCGCACCTCTGTCGCAGTAATGTCGCACCTCTGTCGCAGTGGCTTCGATGACGCGTGGATATAGTCCCTCGGCAAATCTCAAACAAAATCTCAATCTGTAACGGGTAGGGGTCAAAAGCGGGCCTAGATGTTACGGATTGAGATTGTTGAGGATGGGCCGAGGGGAATGTCTTGATCTGTAACACGAGGGACGGATTTTGCCGAGTAGCTGTTACAGATTGAGATTTTCTGGCAGGCGGGTTTGGTTTGTCTCAATCTGTAACAGGTAGGGGTCAAAAGTGGGCCTAGCTGTTACAGATCTAGATTGTTGAGGATGGGTTGAGAGGAATGTCTCGATCTGTAACAGGTAGACCCCGGTTTTGCTGAGTAACTGTTACAGATCGAGACAAACCCGCTTTTGGGCTCACCCCATCCACCCGCCGCCACCTGATATTCGCCGATTTCCGTTGCGCCACTGCGCTCCCATGCCATATCCTCTAGACAACTACGCGGCAACATCGCCGCCGCGCCTATAAGAGAGGAATGTCCATGACCGCACCTGCATCCAAGCTGCTCCAGCCCATTACGGTTGGCCCCCTTGAGCTCAAGAACCGCATTATGTTCCCGCCGCTGACCACCGGCTACGAGGAGCGCGACGGTTCCATCGGCGAGCGTAGCCTGGCCTTTTACGAGCGCCTGGCCCGTGGCGGCGTGAGCTACATCGTTATTGGCGACGTTGCTCCCGTTATGACCGCAAGCCCCACGCCCAAGTTGGCGACCGACGCCCAGATCCCCACGTTTAAGGCGCTGGCCGACGCCGTTCACAAGCACGGCGCCAAGGTCGCGCTGCAGCTGTTCCACCCCGAGTACGACGTGCCCGGTGTCGGCCGCATGGTCATGGGTTCCATGGCCGCCGCCAAGGCAGCGCAGGAGGCCAAGGCCGCCGGCGACGAGGAGACCTTCGCCGCCAAGATGGCCGAGTCCAACGAGATCCGCAAGCAGGCATATGCCAAGCTGCACCACGACATGCAGCACTTTGTGAACGAGGCGAGCGTAGAGCAGCTCACCCAGATCAAGGAGGCCATCGCTGCCTCGGCCGCCCGCGCGCAGCAGGCCGGCATCGACGCCATCGAGGTCCACGGCGACCGTCTGGTGGGTTCGCTGTGCTCGGCCATCCTCAACCAGCGCACCGACGAGTACGGTGGCTCGTTCGAGAACCGCGTTCGCTATGCGCTCGAGGTTGTCGCCGCCATTAAGGAAGCCGCGCCGCAGCTGATGGTGGAGTACAAGCTCCCCGTGATCATGGAGAACCCCGACGGCACGCCGCGCGGCAAGGGTGGCCTGCAGCCCGACGAGGCCTGCGAGTTCGCCAAGCTGCTCGAGGGCGCGGGCATCGACATGATCCAGGTCGCGCAGGCCAACCACACCGGCAACATGGGCGACACCATTCCGCCCATGGGTGCCATGCCCTACAACTGGACGCTGCCGGTGGCCGAGCGCGTCAAGGCCCTGGTCTCCGTGCCGGTGGCCACCGTCGGCCGTGTTGTTTCGGTCGAGGCCGGCGAGAAGATTCTTGAGGACGGCGCGGCCGACATTATCGCCTATGGCCGCTCGCTCATGTGCGACCCCGACATTGCGCTGAAGGCCGCCACGGGCGAGCCCATCCGCGAGTGCCTCAACTGCAACAAGGGCTGCGTCGACGCGATTCAAAACCGCAAGTACATCTCGTGCGTGCTCAATGCCGAGAACGGCGACGAGGCGACCATCGCCATTAAACCGGGTGAGGGCGACAAGAAGATCGCCGTGGTGGGCGGCGGCATCGCCGGCCTGGAGGCCGCGCGCGTGGCGGCCAAACGCGGCTACGACGTGACCGTCTATGAGGCGAGCGATCACTTGGGCGGCCAGATTGTGCTGGCGGCCGCGCCTCCGCGCAAGGATGAGATTATGCGCTCGGTCGAGTATTACGAGAAGATTCTGCCCGGCCTGGGCGTGAAGGTCGAGCTCAACCACACCGCTAGCCCCGCGGACCTCAACGCCGCCGACGCCGCGATTGTGGCCGTGGGCGCGCACGACGTGGTCATCCCCGTTCCGGGCGCCGACTCGGAGAAGGTCGTCTCGAGCTGGGACGTGCTGGCCGGCAAGGTGGAGCTTACGGGCCGCGTCGCCGTCATCGGCGGCGGCCTGGTGGGCACCGAGACTGCCGAGTACCTGCTGCAGCACGGCTGCGAGGTGGCGATTGTCGAGATGCTCGACAAGATTGCCGCGGGCGAGTCCGAGACCATTCTGCCGCTGATCATGAGCGACTTTGCCGAGCACAACGTGGAGCAGCACGTGAAGACCCGCCTGACCGCCATTACCGACGAGGGCGTTGAGGCCATTTGCACCACCGAGGACGGCGCCGAGGAGCCGGTGAAGATCGCCTGCGATTACGTGGTGATGGCCGTGGGCTCCAAGGCCAACGCGTTTGACCTGGACGGCGTAACGGTGCCCGTGACCTGCGTGGGCGACTGCTCGGGCGAGCGCACCGCCGATATTGCGAGCGCCATCCGCACGGCGTATCACGCGGCCAACGAGCTGTAGCTAACATCGCGGCGGGGCGGGGCGGTAGCACGGATCCGCCGCGCCCGGCTGCGTCCCGTCGGGTGTCAACCGGTGCGGGGCCTGCAAGCGCAGCAGGCCCCGCCCTTTTTGTTTTGCTCCGGTGGATGGCAATGCGCGGTAATCATGAGGAGTAAGGACGTCTACTGCCTTGCCGATTGCTCAAAATTATTGGGGGAGGGGTTAATAACTATATCCTCTATGCCAAAGGACATAAAGAGATGTCAATTTTGTTGACAAGCGAATGACGATTAGCTGCGAGCCAGCTACCAGCGTAAATAATCGATAAAGAAATGTCGTAAATTGGTGCCAAATGCCCAGATGCCGCCGTGCGATTTTCAATTAACTGTTACGCGCAAACAGCAAAATGCTACTATCTAACATGCACGTAAGAAAGCAGATTAACGGTTAAGGCTAAGAAGTGGCAGGTATGTCGGAAGCAACAAGGACTCGCACGCATGCGCCCGAGGTTAGGCAGCGCGCCGTCGAGGTCCTCCAAGAGGGGGTCGGTCATCGCGCCCTCGCCGCGGAGCTCTGCATTCCCCAGGCCACGGCTCGTCAGTGGGCCCGCGCATATGCCGTGGGCGGTGCCGACGCCGTTCTCAACGCCGGTTCGCATCATCACACCTATTCGTACGAAGTTAAGCTCGCCGTGGTCAAGGACCGCTTGGAAAACGGCTTAACGGTTCGCGAGGCCATGATCAAGCACAAGATTCCTAGCGAGTCTTCGGTCAAGGCTTGGTGCCGTCAGTACCGCGAGAGCGGTGAGTCCGCACTGGTCGATAAGCCGCGCGGTCGCAAGCCGCGCGTTAAAAAGGCGGAATAGCAAACGGGATGGTGCACCCACAGGGGCGCATTTTTCTTGCCGCCCCTCTGCTCCAATGCGGGCGTGCCCTTACCCCGTACGCCTAAAACTCCCCAGTTGACCGAAAACCCGCCGCCGCTACTCCTCAATTGAGCTATAACGTTAAACAATTGCAGCGTTTTAGCATGGGGGAGTGATGGTATGACGCTACTGTATTTCCTTACCCTGTTTCCGCTGGTACCGGCGCTGGGCATGCTGCTCGCGCGCGGTGACCGCGCCCGCGATGCGGCGGGGCTCATAGGCTCCGGCATTATTATGGCGGTGACAGTTGTAGTCGCCGTCATGTTTTTTGGCACGGGTCCGCAGAGCTTTGAGGTTGCCCCCGGCACCTCGCATGTGCTCTCGATCATCAGTTCCGTTATCGACGTCATCCTGTGCGCTGTCATCCTGTACAACGCGTACAAATATAGGAACGCGCTCACCACGGTGCTCGGCATAGTCCAGCTGGTGGGCTCGCTCGCCTTTGCAGCCATGACGCTGCCCGCGGCCGAAGCCGTCACGGCAACGCCACTCTACCTGGACTACATGAGCGTGATCATGGTCCTCGCCGTCGGCATCGTTGGCAGTCTAATCTGCTTGTATGCCCTGGGCTACATGAAGGACTTCCAGGCCCATGACGAGCACGAGGCCGCGCTGCGCGGGCAGACCGCGCCCGACCGTCGCCCGCAGTTCCTGGCGCTCATGTTCCTGTTCCTCTCGGCCATGTTCGTCATCGTGACGAGCGACAACCTTGAGTGGCTGTTCTGCGGCTGGGAAATCACCACCGTGTGTTCGTTCCTTATGATTGGCTACACGCGTACGCCCGAGGCCATCAAGAACGCCTTTACCCAAATCATCCTCAACATGCTGGGCGGCATCGCGTTTTTGGCCGGACTTATGTATCTGCACGTTAACGGCATGCCGCTGACCATCTCGGGCATGATCGAGCTTTCCGGCACCGGAACCGCGCAGTCCGCGCTGCTGGTGATGCCGGTCATCCTGTTGTCGCTCGCCGCGCTCACCAAGGCCGCACAGATGCCGTTCCACACTTGGCTGTTGGGTGCCATGGTTGCACCCACTCCCACGAGCGCCCTGCTGCACTCGTCAACCATGGTCAAAGCCGGCGTGTTCCTGATGGTCAAGCTGAGCCCACTCTATGCCATCTACCCCGTGACCGGCTTTATGGTCACGAGTGTGGGTGCCATCACGTTTTTGCTCGCTGCACTCATGGCCATCTCGCAGAGCAACGCCAAACGCGTGCTCGCGTACTCCACCATTTCCAACTTGGGCCTCATCAGTGCCTGCTTGGGTGTCGGCGCGCCCGAGGCCGTATGGGCGGCCATCTTCCTGATCTTGTTCCACACGGTGGCCAAGTCGCTGCTGTTCCTGTGCGTGGGCACGGCCGAGCATCATATCGGCAGCCGCAATATCGAGGACATGGACGGCATGTTCAGCCGCATGCCGCACCTGACGCGTCTGATGATGCTGGGCATTATGGGCATGTTTGTGGCGCCGTTTGGCATGCTCGTGTCCAAGTGGGGCGCCCTGGTGGCGTTTGCGCAGACCGGCAACGTGCTCATGATCATGGTGCTTGCCTTTGGCTCGGCCGCGACGTTTTACTTCTGGGGCAAGTGGCTTGCCAAGCTTTCGGGCGTCGACCCCACGGCTCAAAACGTTGAGGTCAATGTCCATAAGACCGAATGGATGGCCCTCAACACCATCGCCGCGCTGCTGATTCTGTGCTGCGTGGCGTTTCCGGTTATCTCGAGCGGTCTGGTGTCGCCTTACTTGGCCATGGTGTTTGGCCGCGTGCCGTACGTTATTGGCAAGGACGCCATGTATCTGATGGTGGTTATCGTGGCTTTTATCGCCGTGGTGCTGCTGACGTCATTCCGCGTGAGCAACAAACCGCACGTAAACGTATATCTTTCGGGCGTGGGAACCGACAAATATCGCCATTTCCGCGGCTCGATGGGACACGAGGTGAAGGCCGAAAAGCGCAATTGGTACTCGGAGGACGCCCTTGGCGAGAAGCGTATTGGCCCCGCGGGTAGCGTCGTATGCTGCAGCATTATCTTGTTTGCGCTGCTGTGCTGCGCGTGGATTGGGCCCGAGAGACTCGCCATGAGCGCGCCCTCGGTGCTGCGCGGTAAGTATTTCGAAGGCTCGGGCGTCGTGGGCATCTTTATAGGCACCGTGGCGTTTGCCTTGCTGGCGCCTTTGGTTGGTGGCCTGATTGACGGCATCGACCGCAAGCTGTCCGCCCGCATGCAGGGCCGCGTGGGCCCGCGCCTGCTGCAGCCCTTCTACGACGTTGCCAAGCTGCTGCGCAAGGCCCCCGCCAGCGTAAACACCATGGACGATACCTACATGGCGTGTGCGCTCATCTTTACCGTGGTGGGCGGCGGCATCTTTGTGTCGGGTTCCAACACGCTGTTGTGCGCTTTTATGGTGACGCTCGCCGCGATCTTTGTGGTGCTGGCGTCCGCCTCGACGCAAAGCCCGTTTGCCCAGGTTGGCGCCGACCGCGAGCTGCTGCAGGTCATGAGTTACGAGCCCGCCGTTCTGCTGATGAGTGTGGGCCTGTACCTTGCCACCGACAGCTTCGACTCCATCGCCGTGACGGGGCAGTCGGCCCCCATCATCGTGTACAGCGCGCCCATTTTCCTCGCGCTGCTCGCGGTGCTTACCATCAAGCTGCGCAAGTCGCCGTTTGACCTTTCGTACTCGCATCACGCGCATCAGGAGATCGTCCAGGGCGTCGCCACCGAGATGAGCGGCGGCACGCTGGCCAAGATGACCCTTATGCACTGGTGCGAGACCGTGCTGTTTTTGATGTGGGTGGGCATGTTCTTTGTTTGGGACAACCCCGTGAGCTGGGTCGTAGCCCTGGTCGTGATGGTCGCGACGTACTTTGTCGAGGTGCTGATCGACAACACCTTCGCGCGCAGCACCTGGCGCAGCTGCTTTAAGCTCGGATGGGGCGTGGCGCTGGTGTTTGGCCTGCTCAACCTTATGCCCATCCTCGTCGACGTGTTTATTTAGGAGGCGGCATCCATGGATCATAAAATGTCGCGCTCGCCGTGGGTTATTCATTACGACGGTTCGAGCTGCAACGGATGCGATATCGAGGTGCTGGCCTCGCTCACGCCGCTGTTCGATGCGGAGCGCTTTGGCGTGGTCAACACCGGCAACCCCAAGCATGCGGACATCTTTTTGGTGACGGGCTCGGTCAACGCTCAGAACTTGCCTGTCGTGCGCCAGATTTACAACCAGATGCTCGAGCCCAAGTGCGTGGTGGCCTGCGGCATCTGCGCGTGCTCGGGCGGCGTGTTCCGCGATGCCTACAACGTGATCGGCGGCGTGGACCGCGCGATTCCCGTGGACGTGTACGCGCCCGGATGCGCCATTCGCCCCGAGACCGTGATCGATGCCATCGTGGAGGCGTGCGGCATCCTGGACCAGAAGGAGGCCGTGATGCGCGCCGGCGGCGATCCGCTCACCGTGGGCGGTGCCGCCACCTGGGACGGTGGCGTCGAGCTGGGTGAGGACGGGTTTGTGGCTGCGGCTGAGGCCGGCGACGCGTCCGTTGCTGGCGACGCACCTGCTGGGAAGCCCGCCGCGCCCGCTGCTGCAAAGGAGGCCGAGTAATGCAAAAGGCAATCTATACCACCGTCGGGATCGATGGGCTGTTGCCGCACGTACAGGCGCTCAAGGGTGCCGGCGCGCGCTTTGTGCAGATGCATGCCGAGCGCTGTGTGGACGACGGATCGTATCGCCTGGTCTATACGTTCATCAACGTTTGTGCTGCCCAGGAGCATATTGCGCAGGACGGCAGCTATGCGATTGAGAACCTGGTGGTTGAGGGAATTGATCAGTATCAGGAGATTCCGTCCATCAGCTCGTATTACCCCGCGGTGTTCCCGTTTGAAAATGAGGCCCACGACCTGTTTGGCCTTGCCATCACCGACATGCAGATCGACTTTAAGGGCTTTTTCTACCAGGTTTCGACTGCCGAGCCCATGAGCGTTATCACGCCCGAGGTGAAGGCCGCGCGCGAGAAGGCCATGAAGGTCCGTGCCGCCGCCGAAGCCAAGGCGCGCAAGGCCGCTGCCGAAAAGGCCGCAGCGGCTGCGGCTGCTGCAGGGGAGGGCGCTGCGAGCGCCGGCGATGCCGCGGGCGCCGCTGCTCAGCCCGTTGCGGCTGCCGGCTCCGATGCTCAGCACGATGAGGCTGCTGCGAAGGCCGCGCTCAAGGCTGCCGAGATGGAGGCAAAGCTCGCTGCCATGGATCCCGAGAAAGCAGCCAAGGTCCGCGCGGCGCTTGCCGCCAAGGCCGCCCGCGACAAGCAGAAAAAGGAGGCGTAAGGCCCATGGCACATCGCTCCGTCATTCCGTTTGGCCCGCAGCACCCGGTGCTGCCCGAGCCGCTTCATCTAGACCTGGTAATCGAGGACGACCGCGTCATCGAGGCAATTCCGCAGATCGGTTTTGTGCACCGCGGGCTCGAGAAGCTCACCGAAAAGCGTGACATGCATCAGTTTGGCTACATCGCCGAGCGCATCTGTGGCATCTGCGCCGTGGGCCACAGCTGCGGCTATGCCAGCGCCTGCGAGCGCATGCTCGGCATCGAGGTGCCTGGTCGCGTGCAGTATATCCGCACCATTCTGCACGAGCTTTCGCGCATTCACTCGCATCTGCTGTGGCTGGGTCTGCTCGCCGACGCCTTTGGCTTCGAGGCGCTGTTCTATCGGTCATGGACCCTGCGCGAGCAGATACTCAAGATTTTTGAGAGCACTTGCGGCGGGCGCGTGATTCTGTCGATTAACGAGATCGGCGGCCTTAAGCACGATATCGAGGACTCCGAGCTGGCGGGCATTGTCCAGACGCTCGATGCCATGCGTCCTGACTACGAGGCCCTGGTGCATACGTTTTTGGACGACAACAGCTGCGGCGAGCGCCTGCATGGCGTGGGCGTGATTAGCAAGAAAGACGCGCTGGAGCTTTCGATGGTCGGTCCGTTTGGGCGCGCATCGGGCGTGGATTATGACGTGCGCATGTTTGACGACGGTGCCTATGCGGATCTGGCTGCGTTTGAGCCCATCGTTGCTACCGATGGCGATTGCTATGCCCGCTGCCAGGTGCGTTGTGCCGAGGTCACGCAGGCCATGGACATCATTAAGGAGCTTGTCGGCAAGATTCCGCACGACGGAATCGGCGGGCGCACCAAGCTCACGCCGGCCGACGGTGCGCGCGGCGAGGTTGTGATTGAGCAGCCGCGCGGCGAGGCGTATTACTATGTGCGCGGTAACGGCACCAAGAACCTGGACCGTTTTCGCGTGCGCACGCCGACGTCGCAAAACCTGGCGGGTCTGACACATGCGCTGCAGGGCGTGCTCCTTGCCAACGTGCCCATGATTATCCTGACCATCGACCCCTGCATTAGCTGCACGGAAAGGTAGACACGGCATGAGTTTGCTGACATTTGCCAAGACGGCCTTGGGCTCTATGGTCAAGCAGCCGGTCACGGTGTGCTATCCGCAGGAGGAACTCGCGGCACCCGAGCGCCTGCGCGGGCACATCGTCAACGACATGGACGTGTGCATTTGCTGCGGCATGTGCGCGCGTCGCTGCCCGGCGGGCGCGCTCGCGGTCGATCGCAAGGGTGGAACGTGGTCGATTGATCCGTATTCTTGTGTGGTGTGCGGCGAGTGCGTCGAGAGCTGCCCCAAGCACTGCCTGACTATGGACGCCGCCCGCACTCCAGTTGCGGCGGATAAGACTCCCACGGTAGAAACCAAGCCGGAGTAACGCTGGAATAGAGCTGGAATAGGGGCCGGTGGGGCAAAAATGCCCCACCGGCCCCGCGCGTGAACGCGCGGTTGGGCTGCCGCGAACAAAACTATGCCGGATTACTACGATAAATCGCCTACCCTCAACCACACCGCGTTTGGCAAAACAAAAACCGCAGGTAGACGGCTCGCAGTTTTGCGAAAAAGTCGCGCGTGATCGGCGACCTCGTTTTTATCGTAGTAATCCGGCATAGTTTTGAAATGGCACCATATCCGTAACAGCCTTTGATCCCCTCGGGGACGGAGGAAAACGGATCATTTTGGCCTTGCGAGGGCTGCCACGTGGCCCGTCTGCCACGAAATGCGCCCATCTACTACGTTTAGGCTGCCACCCTCAACCATGGCGAACGACGCAAAAACAAAACCGCAGGTAGAACGCCTGCAGTTTTTCATTAAACGCGGTTATGGTCAGGGGTATCGGGTCAAACGTAGTAGATGGGCCAGTTTTGAGGCGAGCACCACCAATTGATCCCCCGGGGACGGAAGAAAGCGGATCATTTTTGCCTGATGGCTCCGAGTCGCACCCGTTTTCCTGCGAAAATGCCGTGTCTCAACTTTGGTGAGACATTTGTCTCACGCCCAAAACGGAATCTGGAACATGTGTCACCTGCCCAAATTGTGTCTCATTTCGTAACTTTAGGCTGATGCAAGGTCTGAGACCGCGAGAAGGGAGACGCGATGAGTAAGTACACGAGGGGTCTCTTGGCGGTGATACTTGCCGTAGTGCTTGTGTTGCCGGCTGCAGCATTTGCCATGCTGCCCGAGGCCAACGCCAGGTCCAGCACCGGAATGGACGGACCGACAATGAGCGGAAAGGTCGTCGTCGATCCCGACACCAGCGGACGCTGGGAAATCTGGGCGGCCGGTCACAACGGTAATAAAGTAACGACTCAAAACGTCGGCCGAATCTGGACCGACAAGACGGTCAAGAAAGCCGGAGAAAACGAAGCGTCAGATTTTGTGACTACGCTTTCGGCCATGTCCTCGACGTCTAATTCAACCGTGACGGTTACCACACCGCTTGACATCGTGATGGTGCTGGATGCCTCTGGCTCGATGGATGATGAGATGGGCAGTGGAGATCGCACCAAGCGTATCGATGCGCTCAAGAGCGCTGCCAACAGCTTTATCGATACCATCGCCAAGCAAAACGAGGGTATCGAGGGCGTGGATAGGCAGCATAAGGTTGCTATCGTTAAGTTTGCGGGCAAGAAGTCCAGCAAGATCGGCAACGATACGTATCGTGACGGAGGATACACCTACAATTACACACAGGTTATGAAAGACTTGACCGATTGCTCCGGCGGCAACGTGAAAGCTCTTAAGGATAGGATTGCCAAGATTACACCCGCTGGTGCCACGCGTGCCGACAATGGCCTGCAACTGGCAGAGGGTATCGCTTCTGGTCGCGCGGACGCCAAGAAGATTGTTGTGTTCTTTACCGACGGCACGCCAACGAAAGTTGACGAGTTTGATCCTACGGTTGCTGACGCTGCTGTGACGGCTGCCAAGAACATGAAGGACAGCAAGGCCACCGTTTATACTATCGGCATCTTTGATGGCGCGAACCCCAGTGCTGGTATCCAGGATTCGGGAAAAAGACAAAAAGAGAACAAGTTCATGCAGGCCGTTTCGAGCAACTACCCCAATGCCACGGCATGGGATGCCCATGGTGCACGCGCGGAAAACTCCGACTACTACAAGTCGGCGACCAATGCCGAAGAGCTCAAGAAGGTCTTTGACGACATCTCACAGGCCATCACATCGGAGGCGCCTTATCCGACCGAAATCCATAAGGGCTACGACGAGACCAAGTCCGGCTACATCACGTTTACCGACGAGCTGGGCGACTTTATGCAGGTCGACAGCTTCACCGAGGTCGTCATCAACGGCACGCCGTTTACCAAGACGGACAAAACGGTCAACAAAGAGACCAATACCGACACCTACGAGTTCGCCGGCAAGGCAAAAGACCTGCTCATTACCGTGCAGCGTGCTGGTGATGACAATCCCCAGAAGGGCGATGTCGTAACGGTCAGCATTCCTGCGTCGTTGATTCCGCTGAGCCACTTTAAGACCGTAGACGGCAAACTTTCGGTCGACAACGTTAAGCCCATTCAGGTGAAGTATGCCTCGAGCGTGAAGAAGGGCGCACTCGAAAACCTGTTTACGCCCGAGAAAGTCACGGGACTCAAGAACTACATCGAGAACAATACGACTGTCGTTGACGGCACCAAAACCGTTAACTTCTACGCTAACAAGTGGGAGACCGGCGCGTTGGGTAATACGGTCGCGACCTTTGAGCCGGCCGACACCAACCGCTACTACTACTTCCAGAAGCAGACTCCCATTTACGCGGACAAGGACTGCACACAACCCGCAAAGAATTCACTGGCAGAGAAAGGCACCTATTACTACAAGGATGAGTTTGAGGAGCAGGGCGAGAACGGCGAGGCCAAGCCCGCCACTGCCGTCATCGAGTTTGTCGGCGGCGACGCTGCGAAGTTTGACGGCGCTCTTGTTGCCGACGAGGACGACAACCTTTCGTTTAGCGTGGGAACCGCGCGTCTGGCCTTTATCGACGAGCTCCATACCACCAAGAAGAGCAACGACACTGGTACTGCGACTGACGTTCTCAACCCCAAGTGGAACAACGTGTCCGCCAAGGCGACCGCGACGCATGTCAATTCCTACCTGGGCAACAACGGCAAGATCAGCTTTAACGTGACGCCGGCAACGGTGGATACCAAGACGAGCTTTGGCCTGACCAAGGTGCTCGAGGGTCGCGAGTGGACGGATGCGGACAAGTTTAAGTTTGAGCTCTCCGCGACGTCCGAGAATGATGCCCCGATGCCCGCACCCGCGACCGCGACTGTGACCAAGGCGAACCTGGATGACAAGGGCAAGGCGGCCATTAACTTTGGCGAAATCACCTACAACAAGCCGGGCGAGTACACCTATGAGGTCCGCGAGGTCAAGGGCGACGCCGGTGGCATCACCTACAGCAAGAACGTTGCCACGTTCAAGGTGACCGTGGCGGTTAAGGTCACGGGTGGGCTTAAGGCTGACGTTGAAAAGATCTCGGGCGAGACCGAGTTCAAGAACACCTATAGCGCCAAGACGGAAACCTCGCTGACTCTTGAGGCAACCAAGAAGCTCACGGGGCGCCCGATGGCCGATGACGAATTTAAGTTTGCGCTGAGCTATGCGGAGCACGACGAGGTTCTGCTGGATGCAACCAACAAGGGCGGCAAGGTTGAGTTCGGTCCGCTGACGTACACGACCAAGTCGCTCGCCAAGCTGGTCGAGGAAGACAAGGCATCGCTTGATGCTAGCTCAGGCAAACCGACGTGGACCATTCATTACATTGCTGCCGAGCAGACCGGCAAGCTGCCTGCGGGCGTGAGCGCCACAGTGTCGGCAATTGACGCGTATGTGACCGTTGTCGACAACGGCGATGGTACCCTGACGGCGACGGCTGTCTACGGCGATGCCGGCAACGAGTTCGTGAACACCTGCACTGCCGCGCCTGCCGAGGCATCGCTTGTGGGCAAGAAGAATCTGCAGGTTCCTAAGGGCCTGACCCCGGCTGACATTGCCGGCAAGTTCACCTTTACCGTGACCGGTGAAGAGGGCGCACCCATGCCCGCGAACGCGAGCGTGACCAATGATGCCAAGGGCAAGGTCGACTTTGGCAAGATTACCTTTACGCTCGACGACCTTAACAAGGCTCTGGGTGAGAAGTCCGAGAAGCGCGAGCACACCTTTACCTACACCGTGACCGAGTCCGGCGAGGTCGCTGGCGTGACCAACGACGCTAAGCCGTCGCGCGAGGTTTCCTTCACCGTGACCGATGACTGCAAGGGGAATCTGCGCGTATCCCGCAAGCCGGACGGTGATGCGGCCTTCACGTTCACCAATACCTATAACGTGACGCCTGTCGAGACGAGCGTCACCGAACAGATCACCGCGACCAAGGTCCTGACCGGCCACGATCTCAAGGATGGCGAGTTCTCCTTCGAGCTCGTCGAGGGCGACAAGGTCGTCGCTACCGGCACCAACGCCGCCGATGGCACAATCGTCATGGACAAAATCACTTACGATAAGCCCGGCACTCACACCTACAAGCTGCGCGAGAAGCTCCCCAACGAAGCGGGGCTGAGCAACGGGATTACGTACGATAAGACGAACTACACCATCAAGACGAGCGTCATCGACAACGGCGACGGCACGCTTAAGGTGACCCATACGCCCGAGGGCACCAAGCCGGCGCGCTTTGAGAACAAGTACAACACTGCCCCGAACGAGTCCAGCGTTACCGACCAGATCACCGCGAAGAAGGTCCTGACCGGCCGCGACCTCAAGGCCGGAGAGTTCTCCTTTGAGCTCGTCGAGGGTAACGATGTCGTCGCCAAGGGCACCAATGCGGCCGACGGCAAGATCACGATGGACAAGATCACCTACACCGAGGCCGGCGAGCACACCTACACGCTGCGCGAGGTCAAGGTCGACGCCGACAACGGTATCACCTACAGCACCGCGGCCTACACCATCGTGACCGCCGTCACCGATGATGGCAATGGCAAGCTCACGGTTAAGCATGAGCTGCAGGACGTCGAGAAGGCTGTCTTCGAGAATGCCTACAGCGTTACTCCGAATAACTCCAGCGTCACCGACCAGATCACCGCGACCAAGGTTCTGGACGGACGCGACCTCAAGGCCGACGAGTTCTCCTTCGAGCTCGTCGAGGACGGCGAGGTCGTCGCCACCGGCGCTAACGACGCCGATGGCAAGATTACCTACACCGCCGCCGGCAAGCACACCTATATCCTGCGCGAAGCCAAGGGCGCCGAAGGCAACGGCATTACCTACGACAGCACGACCTACACCATCGTGACTACCGTTACTGATGACGGCAATGGTAAGCTCACGGTCAAGCACGAGCTGCAGGGCGCCAACGAGGCGAAGTTCAACAACAGCTACAAGCCGAATCCTAACGAGTTCAGCGTCACCGACGAGATCAAGGCGAACAAGGTCCTGACCGGCCGCGATCTCAAGGACGGCGAGTTCTCCTTCGAGCTCGTCGAGGGCGAGGGCGAGGATGCCAAGGTCGTCGCCACCGGCAAGAACGCCGCCGATGGCAAGATCACGATGAGCGCCGTGAAGTACGACAAGGCCGGAACGCACACCTACACGCTGCGCGAGGTCAAGGGCAACGCCGGCGGTATCACCTACAGCGATGCCAAGTTCACCATCGAGACCACCATCACGGACAACGGCGACGGTACCCTCAAGGCCGAGCATGTCCTGAAGGACGCCGAGGCTGCGACCTTCGAGAACACCTACAGCGTGACCCCGCTCGATGCAGAGCTCGACTTTGACCTGAACAAGGTCATCAGCGGCCGCGACTGGACGGATGGGGACGAGTTCAGCTTTACCATCACCGCCCCCGAAGGCGCCCCGCTGCCCGATCCTGCAACCGTAACCGTGAGCAAGCACGATGCGAAGGATGGCATCGCTGCCGTCAAGTTCGGCAAGATCCGCTACACGGCTGCCGGAACCTACACGTACGAGATCCGCGAGAACGCGGGTAACGCGGCCGGCATGGCGTATGACGGGCATGTCGCGACCGCCGAAGTGACCGTGACTGAGGACGGCGAGGGCAAGCTGACCGCCAATGTCACCAAGAAGGAAAACGGACGCTTCACCAACACGTACCGCACTGAGCTTAACTACACCGCGGCCGGCGGCCTCAAGCTCAGCAAGAGCCTCTCCGGACGTCCTATGACCGAGGGTCAGTTCACGTTTACCGTGACGCCTGCCGACGAGGCCTCGGCCAACGCGCTTGGCCTGCTGCCCGGGGCCAACAGCTTCAAGTCCCCCGAAGCGGCAGAGGCAACGGTCGGACTGATCGACATTCTGGCTGGTCATGAGGTTAAATTTACGCAGGCTGACGCCGGCAAGACCTTCAAGTACACCGTGGCCGAAAAGAACGACGGCCAGCCCGGTTACACCTACGATGACGCCGTACGCACGGTGACGATCGCCATCGCCGACGACACCGCCGGTACGCTCTCTGCTACGACGACCGTTTCCGGTGGTCCCGAGGGTACGCATACGACGGTCCACAAGAGCGGTGAGAACAAGGTCGAGAGTGCCCTGGTCCCGTTCCACAACAGTTACAGCGCTACGACCAATACGCCTGGTGGTACCGCTGCTCAGGTTGTCGCCACCAAGACCCTGACCGGTCGCCCGATGGTCGACGGCGAGTTCTGGTTCGGCATCGCCTATCAGGGTGAGCTTGTGGCATACGAAAACCTCAAGCCCAATATCGGCGGGCACGTGAGCTTTGATACGCTGCACTACGACACTAAGATGCTTGCTAATCTTGAGGCTGCTGGGCTTGCTTATCGTACCGATAAGGACGGCAAGCTTGCCTGGACCATTAACTACACGGCTTACGAAGATTTATTCGGGCTGCCGAATGGCGTTTCCGCTACAACGTGGAGCTTTGGCTTTAAGGTTATCGTCGTCGACAACGGTGACGGTACCCTGACGGCGACGGTCGACTACGGCGGCGTCGAGCCCTTGTTCGAGAACGTCTACGGCGCCGACGCCGTGGATGCCGCGCTCACCGGTACTAAGAAGCTCCAGGTTGCCGAGGGCCTGACCCCGGCCGACATCACGGGTAAGTTCACCTTTACCGTGACCGCCGACGAGGCAGGTGCCCCGATGCCCGAGCGCACGACCGTAACCAACGACGCAGCCGGTAACGTGGACTTTGGCAAGATCCACTTTACGCTCGAGGACCTCAACCGCGCTCTGGGCGTGACGGACGATGCGACCGATAAGGCCGAGGCAGACGAAGCTGACGACGTCGACGCTGACGAGGCAGAGGCCGACGCCGACGCTGATGCCAACGTTGACGAGCCCGGCGACGAGTCCGAGCCCGCAGCCCCCACCGCCCCGCGCTCGCACACCTTTACCTACACGGTGACCGAGTCCGGCAGCGCCCCTGGCGTGACTAACGACACCAACGCCACGCGCAAGGTTTCCTACACCGTGACTGACGACGGTGCGGGACATCTGATCGTCAAGCGCGACGGCGGCGACGGTGCGGCCTTTACGTTCACCAACACGTACGGCGTGGCACCTACCGATTCTGTCGTGACCGATCAGGTCAAGACCGTCAAGCGTCTGACCGGACGCGACCTTGCGGCTGGCGAGTTCACGTTTGATCTGCTCGAGGACGGCGTGGTTGTCGCTAGCGGCACCAACGACGCCAACGGCACCGTTACGCTGAGCCCGATCCGCTACGAGGCACCCGGCACGCACACGTACACGCTGCGCGAGGCTTGCCCCAACGCACTCGGCCTGTACAAGGGCGTCACCTATGACAGCGCGACCTACACCGTCGTGACCACCGTCTCCGACAATGGTGACGGCACGCTGACCGCGACGCACAAGCTCGAGGGAACCACCGAGTCGGCTGGCTTTACCAACAAGTACCACGCCATGCCCACGCAGGTTTCCATCGGCGCCATCAAGGTGCTCGAGGGACGCGAGCTCAAGAAGGACGAGTTTAGCTTTAAGCTCGTTGGCGAGGACATCGAGTCTACGGTTACCAACGATGCCGACGGCAAGATCAACTTCGACAAGTTCGAGTACGACGAGCCTGGTACGTACGTCTACACCATCAGCGAGGTCAAGGGCGACGAGGCCGGTATGACCTACGACAAGTCCGTCTTTACCGCGACCGTCAACGTGGTCGACGACGGCGAGGGCAACCTCAGGGCGAACATCGCCTTTACCAAGGGCGACAAGAGCGTCGAGGGTATCGTGTTCAACAACACGTACAAGAAGCCCGAGACGCCCGTGCCGACGCCCGATCCCGGCACGCCCAAGACCGTGACGAACATCGTCAAGACGGTCAAGGGTTTCCTGCCCACCACGGGTGACCAGCAGGCCGCCGCACTGCTCATGGCATTCGTCATCGCCATGGCCGGCGTCGGAGCCCTGGTTTGGGGTATCCGCAAGCGCTAGGCACGCTGGCAGCGCCCGGGGCCAAAAGGCCCCGGGCGGCTAGCGGGGAGCCAAAACACAGCCCCCACCCCACCCCTGGCCGCCACGGAGGTATCTCCCTCCTCCGTGGCGGCACTTTTGTGTGCCGGGGGCGCCACGAAACCGGCCCATCTACTACGTTTGGTCCCTTACCCCCAACCATGCCAAAAACGCGAAAACAAAACCGCAGGTAGAACGCCTGTGGTTTTCTGCAAAACCGGGGTATGGTCGGGGGTGTCGACTCAAACGTAGTAGATGGGCCAGTTTCGTGGCGAGCGGTTCCGGCTGATCCCTTGGGGACGGAGGGAAACGGATCATTTTGGTCCCGCTAGGCTGGCGGAGGCACTCGTGCAGGGCCGCCCGAACAAAACTATGCCGGTTTACTACGATGAATTCGACATTCCCGACCATGACTGCATTTTTCTAAATATTGCAAGCGTTCTACCTGCGCTTTTGCAAGCGCGCAATTTGCCGTGGTCGAAGGTGGACGATTCATCGTAGTAAACCGGCATAGTTTTGAAATGGCATTAAAGCGGTAGCAGCTATTTTGCTATGCCGGGGCGCTTGGCCTTTGGGCAACTACCCTCGCAGGTAGGCGATGGCGATCTGCGTGCGGTTGCGCAGGCCCATTTTGGCAAGGATCGAGCTGATGTGGTTGCGTACCGTGCCTTCGCCCATATAGGCGGTGGCAGCAATCTCCTTGTTGTCGAGGCCGCGGGCGATGAGCTCTGCGACTTCGAACTCGCGGTCGGTCAGGCTGGCAAAGGCGGCGGGCCGGCGAGGCGTGTCGGCCTCGGACCCCGCCCCATCAAAGTCGATATCCTCGATCGCCTTGCCCTCGAGCACGCGTTTACCGTCCATGACCTGCGCCAGTGCTGGCGGAATGGCGGCGACATCGGTCTTGATCAGGTAGCCGCGGGCGCCCAGCTTGAGCGCCGACACAATGTACTCGTCATCCGAGAATGTCGTCAGAAACACCACGCGTGCCGCAGGGTCGTGCTCAAGGATCTCGCGTGCCGCCGAAAGTCCGTCGCGCCCCGGCATCTGAATGTCGAGCAGCGCGATATCGGGCGCGTGCTCGCTGTAGAGCGCGACCGCCTCGTCGCCATTGGCGCCGGTACCCACCACTTCGATCTGCGGCTGGGCGCCCAGGATAATCTTGAGCGAATCGACCACCAAGCGGTCGTCGTCGACAACGATGAGCCTCATCGGCCCTCATCTCCTTGCTGTTTGGGGACGGTGGCAAACACGCGCCAGCCGGGGGCGCCGGCGCGCAGGCCGGCGGTGAAGGTTCCGCCAAGCGCCTCGACGCGCTCGCGCATGGAGGCGAGCCCCATGCCTTCTACGACGTTGCTGCTGCTCGCCGGGGTCGCGTCCGCGCCATCATCGGTAACGATGAGCTGGTAAAACGACGGATGCTCCATGCACCGCACGGTAATGGTTTTGGCATGGGCGTGGCGCATGGCGTTGGAAAGCGCCTCGCGCAGCACCGCCGCAAAGCAGTTGGCGACGTTGGCGGGCGCATGCTCGGCCAAAACCTCAAGCTCAATCTGCGGACCGCTGTCCGAGCGTGCGCCTTCAACGATGCGCTCGAGCTGCACGGAGAGGTCAGTCGCATTGTCGTTGAGCGCGTGGACGCTGGCGCGCACGAGCTGGAGCGCCTCGTCAACCGTGTGTTTGACGTCGGCGAAATCGGCGGCGACGCCGGGCTCATCGGCATGGACCACGCGCAAGGCCTCGGCTTGAAGCGAAGCGCGCGTGAGCTGGTGGCCCACGTTATCGTGGATTTCGCGCGCGATGCGGGCGCGTTCGGCGAGCGTCGCGAGCTCGACTTCGTAGTCCTGGCGGTCGGCGAGGTCGCGGTTGCGTGCCTCGAGTGCCAGGGCGCGTTCTTGCAGCTTGTCGCGGGTGCGACGCATGCGTTCCTGTTCGCGCTCCAGCTGCGCGGTGCGCAGCGACAGCAACGTGGCGGCGACCGAAAGGATGGCGGTTAGCAGCAGCGTTCGGGTGGTGAGCGCGCCGCCGCGAAGGTCCGCGACAAGCGCACAGACAAACACGGCGCCAATCGCCAGCGCGGGCCAGATGCGTTCACGGCGCACGCGTCGCGTGATGTCATAGAAGGCAAGGGGTGCGAACGGCATAAATGACGGCACGAAGACGGCCGCGATGATGTAAGCGTAACTTGCGGTCTCGCTTGCGCGGCGCGTGCGTTCCCCCTGTGCGACCTCGGCCAGTGAGGTTGCAATAACGCCAAGGCAAAACGCCACAACCAGACGAGCGTCCACAGCAAGACCCGTGGCAGCCGCAATACAGCACGCCAGCACGATCGATTTGTCGAAAAGCCTGTTCATACGGGTATTGTACGCGAAGCTGCGCGTGGTGGAGGGGCCGCCTGCGCAACCGTGACATTCCTCCCGCGCGGCAAATCGGCGTCGATCGATCGCACGAGCGGGGGTTTCGCCTCCGCCCCCCGCACTCGTGACAAAGCTCACTGGTACGCGCCGGCGGCTCCTGCGATGATGCAATCGTACCGGGCCGCAATCAACAGAAGGGCCGCCTCATGACAGATATCGTCCGCGTCGAAAACCTCGTCAAGCGCTACGACGACCTTATCGCGCTCGACCACTTTAACCTCAGCATCGCCCCCGGCGAGATCTTTGGCCTGCTGGGCCCCAACGGCTCGGGCAAGACCACGTCCATCAACTGCATCCTGCAGCTGCTCGCCTACGACAAGGGCACCATCGAGCTGTTCGGCGAGCCCATGACGCCCGCTCGCTACGACCTCAAGCGCCGCATCGGTGTGGTGCCGCAGCAGGTGGCGGTGTTCGACGAGCTCACCGTGCGCGAGAATATCGACTATTTCTGCAGCCTTTACGTTAGCGACCGTAAGCGCCGCCGTGCGCTGGTGGACGAGGCGATCGACTTTGTCGGGCTGAGCGACTTTGCCAAGTTCCGCCCCGGCAAGCTCTCGGGCGGCCTGGCACGTCGCCTCAACATTGCCTGCGGCATTGCGCACAAGCCCGAGCTCATCTTCTTTGACGAGCCCACGGTGGCAGTCGACCCGCAGAGTCGCAACGCCATCCTGGAGGGCATCTGCCGCTTGCGCGACGAGGGCGCCACGGTGGTGTATACCAGCCATTATATGGAGGAAGTCGAGCAGATCTGCAGCCGCATCATGATCATGGACGGCGGGCGCGTGCTGGCGCAGGGCACCAACGGCGAACTCAAGCGCATGATTCAGATGGGCGAGAAGATCGTGATCGAGGTCGGCGAGGTGCCGAGCGCGGCGCTCGGTGCCGTCGCGAGCCTGCCGCATGTCCTGGACCTGTCGGCGACAGCGGGCCAGCTCACGTTTTCGTGCGAGGCGAGCCCGCATAACCTGACGGACATTCTCGATGCGCTGCGCTCGCATGACGTGGCGCTTGGCCGCATTTATTCCGAGCCGCCGACCCTCAACGACGTGTTCCTCGAGATCACCGGCCGCGAGCTGCGCGACTAGGGGGCAGCCATGTTCAACACCATTATCATTACGGTCAAGACGCTGCTGCGCCGACCGAGTACGTGGGTCTGGGGCGCTCTCTTTCCCATCGCGCTTTCCACGATGTTCATGTTTATGTTTGCGAATCTGAGCTCCGACGGCACGGTCGACCCGGTGCCGGTTGCCGTCATAGCGGACGAGGCCTGGGACGCCTCGACCTTTAAGGACGTGGCGACGTCGCTTGCCAAGGAGAGCGACGATCAGCTGCTCGAGATCCACGAGTGCGACGACGCAGCCGATGCGAACCGTGCGCTTAAGGCCGGCGAGGTCGCGGGCATCTATACGGTCGACGACGCGGGCGCACCCAAGCTCACGTTGCTGTCGAGCTACGACAGCTCGCGTGCGTCGTCGGTGCTCACCGACCGCAGCATTTTGGAGACGGTGGCAAGCTCGTATACACAAAATGCCGAGCTCATGTCCCAGATTGCCCAGGACAACCCGGCGGCGCTCGCCGACCCGGAGGCGGTTGCGCGCGCCCTGTCGCTCGAGGGCAGTACCCGCCGCGTAAGCCTGACACGCACCACACCCGATGGCACGGTCATCTACTATTACGCGCTCTTTGGCCTGGTCGCGATGATGTCTGCCGAGTTTGCCGCCTTGAGCGTCGTCGATCTGCAGCCCAATCTGTCGGGCCTTGGCGCGCGTCGCTGCGTGGGCGGCCTTTCCAAGACGGCGTCGCTGGCCGGCATCTTTGTCGGCTCGTGGCTGGTTTCCTTCGCCTCGATGGCGATCGCAATCGGCTACGTGTGCCTGGTCGTGGGCGTCGACTTTGGCGGGCGCGAGGGGCTGTGTCTGGTGGGCGGCGCCGCTTCCGCGCTTGCCGCCACGGGCCTGGGACTCTTTGTGGGCACACTTCCCGTTAAGGGCGGCAAGGCGTCCAAGTCCGGCATCCTCACGGGCTTTGCTACCACGTGCGCCCTGTTCGCCGGCCTCTACGGCGAGCCGGCGATGGCGCTTGCCGACGACGTCGCCCGCGCCTGCCCGGCCGAGTGCTGGTTCAACCCCGTCAAGCTCATCTGCGACATGTTCAATCGCCTGTATTTCTTTGAGGACCTGGGGCCCTTCGCTGTTCGCGCGGGCGCGCTCGTCCTGATGGCCCTGGTGTTTGTCGCCGCCGCTACGCTGATCTTTGGAAGGAGCCGCTATGAGCACCTTTAAGACCGCGCTTCGCATGGCGCTGGCGCACCCGTTCTACCTGCTCATCTATACGGTGTTCATCTCGCTCATGGGCGTATTCATCGCGGCATCGGTGAGCTGGGACTCGTCGCAGCTCACCGAGTACAAGCCCTACGATGCCAACGTGATCGTGGTCGACCGCGACGACAGCGACCTTTCGCGTGCGCTTACCAAGCATCTGGGTTCGCGTTTTGAGCTGGTCACGGGCATCGGCGACGATACGTACGACCTTGCGGACGCGCTCTCCAAGAGCAACAGCGCCAAGGGCAGCGCCGACTGCGGGTTCTTTATCCCGGAGGGGTTCGAGGACGACCTGGTCGCGGCTGCCCGCGCGGGGGAGTCCCTGCCCAAGCTCGATGTGACCTACGGCGCCGGCACCATGGCGGCGGCGCTTTCGTCTGCCGAAGCCTCGCGCTGGATCTCGCTCGCGGGCGCTGCGGCGGCGCTTGAGCCCGCCGCCTCTAACGGCAGCGTCGCCAAGGCCGCCGAGCATGCCGCTGCAAAGCGCGCGGAGGTCCAGATCGAGCAGGTCAAGGTCGACTCGACTGCTGCTGCCACGCTCGAGTAGTACTTCAACTTTGGCGCGTACGCGATTATCTCGTCGGTCATCGTGTCGGTGGGATTGGTGTTCTCGGGCATGAACGAGCCCGAGCGCGTGCGCCGCATGGAGGCCGGCCCGGTCTCCGAGTGCCAGCGTTCACTTGCCGTGTTCGCGGCTGCCGCGGTGCTCACCGTCTGCATCTGGCTCGTGTCGAGCATGATGGGCGTCGTGGGCTTTGCCAGCGCGGTTGCCGAGGTCGGCGTGGGCCGTGTGTGCCTGGCACTGGCGGCGACGTTTGCCCTGGCGTGCACGCCGCTGGCCGTTGGCTTTGCCCTTTCGAGCCTGGGTGCGCGCGAGGAGCTGCTCAATGGCGTGGGCAACTTACTCGGCATGCTCATGACGTTTTTGGGCGGCGCCTGGATGCCGCTGTCGCTCATGGGTCCGGCCGTGCAGACCGTGGCGCACTTTGTGCCGACATATTGGGTGAACGACGCGATCGGCAAGGCGCTCGCCGCGGACCTGACGCCCACCGTGCTGGGCGACATCGCCTGCGACCTGGGCGTCACCGTGCTCTTCGCCGCCGCCATTGCCGCCGTAGGCCTGGCCCTCTCACGCGCCAAATCCCGCGCCTAGTCTGAAATAAATCCTAGGCCTCGCCCCAAAATAGTTCGCCAAGGTTTACTATTACGTTCATAAAGTAGTACGAGGCTAACAATGGGGGATACCATGGCAACGCAGGAAGCCTACGTCCAGGTTAAGGATCTCAAAAAGCACTACGGCGACGGTGATGCGCGCCTGACGGTACTCGATGGCATCGACACGTCCATCAACCGGGGCGAGATCTGCGTCATGCTGGGGCCCTCGGGCTCGGGCAAGTCGACCTTTCTCAACCTGATCGGCGGCCTGGAGGATGCCGACGGCGGCTCCATCATGGTGGACGGCTGCGACCTCACGGTGCTCAAGCCTGCCGACCTGGGCGAGTATCGCCGCCGTGAGCTGGGCTTTGTCTTCCAGTTCTACAACCTGGTGCCCGACCTCACCATCAAGGAGAACATCGAGGTCACGGCGCACCTGTCCAAAAACCCGCTCAATGTCGACAACCTGCTGCGTTCGCTGGGCCTTTACGAGCACCGCAACAAGTTCCCGCGCCAGGTCTCGGGCGGCCAACAGCAGCGCTGCGCCATCGGCCGTGCGCTCGTCAAAAACCCGGGCCTGCTGCTGTGCGACGAGCCCACGGGCGCGCTTGACTATAAGACGTCCAAGGAAATCTTGCAGCTCATGGAGGATGTCAACCGCACCTACGGCTGCACCATCATCATTGTCACCCACAATGCCGCCATCGCGCGCATGGCCAATCGCGTGCTGCGCCTGCGCGACGGGCGCATCGTCGAGGATGAGCTCAACGAGTCGCCCGTTGCGGCCGCCGAGCTCGATTGGTAGGCGGCGCCATGACACCTCTCGCAAAACGTCTCCCGCGCGAGCTGCGCCGCAATATCGGCAAGTACCTGGGCATCTTTTTGCTTATGTGCGGAAGCATCGCCCTTACCTCGGGCTTTTTGCTCGCGGCGCATTCCATCGGTTGCCTTATCGACGACATGCGCGACGACTACACGATTGAGGACGGCCGCGTGACCACCTCCTTCGAGGCTACCGACGAGCAGCTCAAGGCCGCCGAGGACGCGGCCGACGACGTCGGCGGCGTCACGCTCTACAAGAATTTCTCCATCGACGCCATCATCAAAAAGGCGTTCGGCGACGACGGCACCAAGCGCACACTACGCACCTATGCGCACCGCACCAAGGTCGATATCGCGTCCTACTGTGAGGGCAAGGAACCCAAGGCGGATGACGAGGTGGCCATCGACCGTGTCTTTGCCACCAATAACAACCTGTCCGTGGGTGATAAAGTCGAGCTCGAGGGTCGCACCTACACCATTTGCGGCATCATGACCCAGCCCGATAGTCAGGCGCTGTTCCTCAACAATTCGGACTTTACGGTGAACACCATCACGTACGGCGTGGCCGAGGTCACCGATGGCGGCTTTGCCGCGCTCGAAGATGCCGGCGGCGCACCCGCCTACACCTACTCCTTCACCTTTACCGATCGCGACCTCCCCACCGCGGACCGCATCGACGCCGAGCAAGATATGGTCGAGGCACTGACCGACGCCGATGCGCGCGTGGACGATCTGACCGACGCCGATTCCAACCAGGGCATTGGCTACGCGCGCGACGACGTAGACGGCGACTCCATGATGTGGATGACGCTGCTCGACATCATCATCGTGATCATGGCGTTCGTCTTTGTGGTCCTTACCGACGCCACCATCGAGGAGGAGAGCGCCATCATCGGCACGCTGCTCGCCAGCGGCTATCGTCGACGCGAGATCGTGCTGCACTACCTTGCGCTTCCCGCCATCGTGGGCGTGGTCGCGGCGCTTTTGGGCACTGCGCTCGGCGTCGTGTTCTTTACCGAGCCCATGCGCAGCCTCTATTACGGCTCGTACAGCCTGCCGCCCTTCCAGGTGTACTGGAGCTGGGAGATCTTTGTGAAGTGCGCCGTGGTTCCCGCCGCCGCGCTCGTCCTCATCACGCTGGTGGGTCTGCTTCGCAAGATGGGCAAGACGCCGTTGCAGTTCCTTCGTCACGAGTCGAGCGGCAAATCGGGCACCAAGCGCGGCCTGCGGCTGCCGGAGCGCATGGGCTTTGTCTCGCGCTTCCGCTTGCGTATCTTCCTGCGCAATCTGGGCAACTTCGCCACACTCTTCGTGGGCATTGCATTTGCGTCGCTACTGCTGCTCTTTGGCCTGGCGATTCTGCCCACGATGACGCACTATGCGGACAACCTCGAGACAAGCCTGGTCGCCGAGCACCAGTACACGCTCAAGGCGCCGTTGGAGCTCGAGGGCACTGCCGAGGAGCGCGAGCAGTGGTCGGCACTCGAGCGCTTGCAGTCGGTTGACGGCGCGCTGCTTTCCGCCACTCAGGATGCCGATGACGAGCTTGACGACGCGGCCGATGCGGCGCGGGCGGCAGCCGATGCCGCGACCGCATCTCCGTCTGCCGAGAGCCTGGCCGCGGCGCAGGACGCGCTCGCCAAGGTCCAGGACAAGAAGAATGCGCTCTACGCGCGCCTTGACGATCTTGCCGATGCCCTCGGCTGCGATCGCGATGAGGCCATCGACCTGATCGATAAGGCCTCTAAGATTGACACCGACAACGACGATATCCACCCGGTCAATACGATCGACAATGGTGCAGGCGCAATTGCGCAAGCCGAGAAATACGCCGTCTACCAGCTGCAATACGACCGCGGCGATGGAAATGGCGAGGAGACGATTTCCGTCTACGGCATCTCGCCCGATTCGCGCTACTGGAAAGGGCTGGACGTCGGCAACGGACGCGTCGTCTTTGGCGGTGGCTTGCTCGACAAGTTTGGCTGGAGCGAGGGTCAGAAGGTTAAGCTTCGCGACAAGTACGAGGGCAAGAATTATTCCTTTGAGTACGTGGGCAAGGACTGTGCCTGGGGCTCCAAGTCGGACATGAATATCTATATGAGTATCGAAGACTTTAACGAGCTGTTCGACAACGACGCCGCCTACTTTAACGGCTATGTGAGCGACGAGAAGCTCGACCTCGACGCGCGCTACTTTGCCGGCGACACCACGCCCGACGACATGCGCGCCGTGGGCGACCAGTTCATCGGCATGATGAGCAAAATGATCGGCATGATGGTCGGGCTCGCGGTGTTTATCTTCCTGCTGTTTATGTACCTGCTGACCAAGGCTGTGATCGACCACAGCGCCCGTTCGATTAGCTACATGAAGGTCTTTGGCTATCGCGATGGCGAGATCTCGCATCTGTACATCCGCTCGATCACGCTGTGCGTGGTGGCGTCGCTCGTGCTGAGCCTGCCGGTCATTATTGGCTCGCTCACGGCCATCTTCCGCTCGATGTTGCTCGCCTACAACGGCAATATCGAGATCTACGTGCCCGCTTGGTCCATGGCGGCGTGCACAGGAATCGGCTTTGCGACCTACCTGGTCGTGGCACTGCTGCACACGCGCTCCATCAAGCGCGTCAGCTTGGCCGAAGCCCTCAAAGTGCAGGAGTAGCCATCGGGGACAGTCCTTGCCATTCGTCGGCTCGCCGGCCGGCTGGCAAGGACTGTCCCTAACTGCCGGGCGGCGAAAGAGTGTCCCTTGCGACTACTCATTTAAGAACGTCCCCAATGACTAGGTGCCGTACTTGACTTTAACTCTGCTTTAACTGGTACCATCCTCTATGTCTGTAACGCCATATAGACCGAGGGGATAGATTTATGACCGCAACTGCACCCGCAGCACCCGCCAAGGTGTACTTCACCAACCTGCGCACGCATGCTCGCGAGAGCCAGCTCGACAAGCTCAAGCGCCTCATCCGCCGCGCCGGAATTGAGCAGATCGACTTTGAGAACAAGTTCGTCGCCATCAAGATTCACTTTGGCGAGCTGGGCAACCTGAGCTTTTTGCGCCCCAACTACGCCCGCGCCGTCGCGGATGTCGTGAAGGAGCTGGGCGGCAAGCCCTTCCTCACCGACTGCAATACGCTCTATGTGGGTAGCCGCAAAAACGCGCTCGAGCACATCGACACCGCCTACCAGAACGGCTTTACCCCGTATGCCACGGGTTGCCAGATCATCATCGCCGACGGCCTCAAGGGCACCGACGAAGCGCTCGTCCCGGTCGAGGGCGGCGAGTACGTGCACGAGGCCAAGATCGGTCAGGCGCTCATGGATGCCGATATCGTGATTAGCCTCACCCACTTTAAGGGCCATGAGCAAGCCGGCTTTGGCGGCGCCATGAAGAACCTGGGTATGGGAGGCGGCAGCCGTGCCGGCAAGATGGAGCAGCATGCCGCCGGCAAGCCGAACGTCTCGACCGAGCACTGCGTTGGCTGCCGTGCCTGCGAAAAGATCTGCGCGCACAACGCTGTCTCGTTCACCGACACCCGCGAGCGCGAGCTTGCCAACGGCGCTACTCGCACGGTGCACGTGGCTGCCATCGACCACGATCGCTGCGTGGGCTGCGGACGCTGCATTGCGGCATGCAACCAGGACTGCATCAAGCCCGGCTATGAGGCCGCGGCAGACGTGCTCAACTGCAAGATCGCCGAGTACACCAAGGCCGTCGTCGACGGCCGCCCGAGCTTCCACATCTCGCTCGCCATGGATATCAGCCCCAACTGCGATTGCCATCCCGAAAACGACACGCCTATCGTCAACGATATCGGCATGTTCGCGAGCTTCGACCCGGTCGCCATCGACCAGGCCTGCGCCGATGCCGTCATGGCATCCGAGCCGCTGCCCAACACCGAGCTCACCGACAGCGCGGCCAAGATGGAGCACAATCACGAGCATCTGGAGGGCGAGCAGGCGCGTGATCCCTTCTGCATCACGCATCCCGACACCGACTGGCGCGCGTGCATCGCGCACGCCGAAAAGATCGGCCTGGGCACGAGCGAGTACGAGCTCATCGAGGTCAAGTAGCGTCTAACTATTGGACAAAATAAGAGCCTTTGTAGCGTAAGTTGAGCAAAAGCCGCCCACGAGCACAACGCTCGCGGGCGGCTTTTCGGAAGTGCGGTGAAAAAACGAATACCGCCGACCGCAAACCGATTTTTGGCAACAAAACCCCAGACGTTGCTTTTTGCCTAAAAATTCTTGTCGAGGAAGTCATCGACCGTATTCCAGTAGAGCTCGGGGTCAACTTGCGCACTCTTGGCGTGGGTGGCGCCATGGATAGTGAGCTTTTGCTTGACCTTGCTGGCGCATGCGTCGTAGTTTTGGTCGAGCATGTCGTACGGCACAAAGGTGTCTTGGTCGCCGTGGATAAACAGCATGGGAACCGTCGCGTGTTTGAGTTGCTCCACACTGCTCGCCTTATGAAAGTCGTAGCCCGCGCGCACGTTGCACACCAAGTTTGCTACATCGAGCAAGGGAAAGCTGGGCAGGCCGAACACGTCCTTGAGCTGCAGAGAAAACTCGTCCCAAAGACTCGTATAACCGCAGTCCTCGATAATGCATTTCACGTTTGCGGGCAGAGACTCCCCCGCGACGTTCATGGCGGTTGCCGCACCCATCGACTCGCCAAAGACCAGGATGCGTGCCTCGGGGTCAGCCTGAACGATTCGCTCAATCCATGCGACGATGTCAAGGCGCTCGGGCCAGCCCATGCCGATATAGTCGCCGCCGGAGCGCTCGTGGGCGCGGGCGGCGGGTGCGAGTACGTTCATGCCGCGGTCGTGGAATCGCTTGACGTATCGGGCCATACCGATGGGCTCGTTGGTATATCCATGCAGGCAGACGGCGTAGTCGTGCGTGCTCTCCGACGCAGCAAAATACCAGGCGGCAAGCTCGGTCCCGTCGTCCGCGGTGAGGCTGCTGCTCTCGCGGTTCTCTTTAAACCACGCCCGCGCCTCGGTTTCCTCGGCATCCATCTGCTCGCCCTTTTCGGCGTCCTTGCCGTCCTGCATCATCTTCATGGTGTATGGCGCGCGGGGATTCAGCGCGAAGTCAAACAGAAAGTTGCCGGCAAATCCGAGCAGCGCAATGACAACCACCAGTGCAACGATGCCGGCTATCTTGAGCTTTCGATGGGAATGTGCGTTTTGAGCCATGCGGTATTCTCCTATAAGATGTTAATGCATCAACATTTAATGCAAGCGCATTATGGACGTTCGCCGTTGATGCGTCAACAGGCAAAGAATGGGTAAACAAAGGGTCACGTATGGTGCAAATTTCGCACGCACCCAGACGCTTTGATATAGTGTTGAGAACTCTTTACGTTGGAGGATGTAACCGGCATGTCCGATTCGAGCGACAGTTCCAAGCCGCGACCCAAGGCCGCGGCCGTTCCGCACTACACGGTGGGCGAGGAGATCATGAACTCCGTCACCCATGGTGTCGGCTGTCTGCTGGGTATCGCGGGCCTGGTGCTCCTGATCGTATTCGCTGCCCTGCGCGGCGGTGGCCCGGCCCACATGGCCGCGGCAATTGTCTATGGCGTCAGCATCATCCTCGAATACCTAGCCTCCACGCTCTACCATGCGATTCAACCCGCGCGCGCCAAGCGCGTGTTTCGCATCATCGACCACAGCTGCATCTACCTGCTCATAGCCGGCAGCTATACGCCGTTTTGCCTCATCACGCTCGCAAACGACGGCGGCGCTGCGCTGTTCTTCGCCGTATGGGCCATCGCCATTATCGGCATCGCCCTCGAGTGCTTTATGCGCGAGCGCCAGCCGCACTGGGTAAGCGGCCTGGTCTACCTGCTGATGGGCTGGCTCGTTGTCTTTAAGCTGCCCGAGCTCGTGTCGCTGCTCAACCCCGTGGCACTTGCCCTGCTCGCTGTCGGCGGCGTGTGCTATACCGTGGGCGTGCCGTTCTACATCGCCAAAAACGTGCGCTATCTGCATAGTGTGTTTCACCTGTGGGTGCTCGCCGGCAGCATCTTCCAGTTCATGGCGGTGATTCTCTTCGTAATTTAGCGACCACGCCTGCGCGCCCGCGTCCTCGTTTGGGCGCCGGTGCAATTGCCGTATCCGTCATCAACGTTTTGACCTGACGTCCCGAATCTTGGAGGTTCGAGAAACTCCCGATGGACATAACCATCTCCCTTATCACTACCCTCGTTTTGACCCTCATCAACGGCTACTTCTCTATGTCCGAGATGGCGCTCACCACGGCCAAGCGCGCCGTGCTGGAGCATGAGGCCGAGGAAGGCGACAAGCGCGCCGAGCGTGCCATTAAGCTGGCTGCCGACTCCGACCAGCTGCTCGCCACCATCCAGGTCGCCATCACGCTCGTGGGCTTCGCCTCGTCCGCCGTCGCCTCGACGAGCCTGTCCGACCCGCTCGCCACGTGGCTCATGAGCTTTGGCATCGCGCCGCTCTCCGCCATCGCGCGCGGCCTGGCGCCGGTCATCATCACCGTCGCCGTCGCCTTTGTGTCCATCGTGATCGGCGAGCTCGTGCCCAAGCGCATCGGCCTTGCTAACGCCGAGGGCGTATCCAAGCAGGTCGTGGGACCGCTCTCCGTATTCCAAAAGATCGCCCGTCCGCTCGTGTGGCTGACTGGCGCTTGCTCCGATGGCCTGGCCCGCATCTTGCGTATCAAGAGTGCCGACGACCGTCAGAACGTCTCGGAGGAAGAGATCAAGTACATGGTCTCGGAGCAGGACGACCTGCTCGACGAGGAAAAGCGCATGATCCACGAGATCTTCGACCTGGGCGACACCGTTGCCCGCGAGGTCATGGTGCCGCGCGTGGACACCACCATGTGCGAGGACGACGAGACGGTCGCCGACGTGTTGTCCACCATGCGCCAGACCGGCTTCAGCCGCATCCCCGTCTATCACGAGGACCCCGACAACGTCGCGGGCATCGCGCACATCAAGGACCTGATCCAGCCCGCGCTCGATGGCAAGGGCGACCAGCCCATCGCCGGCTTTTTGCGCGACGCCACCTTTGTGCCCGACACCAAGGACATCCTGCCGCTGCTGTCCGAGATGCAGACCTCGCACGACCAGATCGTGGTCGTCGTGGATGAGTACGGCGGCACGGCCGGCATCATCACCATCGAGGACATCGTCGAGGAGATCGTGGGCGAGATCGAGGACGAGTTCGACCCCGACAACAAGTACCTCACGCGCCTTTCGCGCCGCGAGTGGCTCGTCGATGGGCGTTTTTCGTGCGATGACGCGATTGAGCTTGGTTGGCCGCTCGAGGAAAGCGATGATTATGAGACCATCGCCGGCTGGATTTTGGAGCTTTGCGACTCGGTGCCCGACATCGGAGAGGTGTTTGAGGTCGCGGGGTACAAGTTTAAAGTGCAGTCGATGCGTGGCCAGCGCATCTCGCTCATTCGCGTGATCGCTCCGGCCGAAACCGATAAGAAGGATTCCGAGTCTTCGGCAGAGAAGCCGGCGGCGTCGGGTGCGGGCTCTGTGGATCCGCACGATGGCGACGAGTAGGACAAGGAAGAGTAGGGGAGAGTTATGGCAGGCCTGTTCAACATCCTTAAGGTCACCGTCAGCGAGGACAAGATCTGTGCGCATGTGCTGGTGAACCCCGGCATGCCGCTCATGACCTCGGAGGACATCGAGGCCACGGCGCGCGTGTACTACCTGGTACCGGCGATTGCCAAGCACCTGTGCCTGGGCGATTCCGGCCGCGAGTTCCAGGACTGCATGGGTCAGACCGAGCTCTGCCACCTGCTGGAGCACGTGACGGTCGAGCTCATGAACGAGACCGGTCTTGCCGGTAGCATCTCGTGCGGCCGCACGCGCGTAAGCGAGCATGACGAGCGTGTCTTTGAGGTCGAGCTTTCGTGTCCCGACGACGCACTGGCCATCGGTGCGCTGTCGTCGGCCACCTTTATGATGGACTGGGCGTACCTGCACGCCGACCAGCCTGCCCCCGACGTGGAAGGCACGGTCGCGGGCCTGCGCAACCTGGTGCTGGGCATGCGCGCCGAGGCCGAGGGCAAGGATCCTCACGAGGCCGTCGCTGCTGCGAACGGCGAAGATGCTGCCGAGGACGAGGGCGCTGACGAGGGCGATGTGCCGGTCGACGCCGAGCTCGTTGCCGATGCGACCGCCGAGCCCGTTCCCGCCGAGCCCCAGGGCGTCCCCAACTTTGACGACGAGCCCCAGGTGGCGATTGATACCGAGGGCGCGGTTGCCGAGAACCACGAGGCCTCCGCTGCCGTCTTTGGCGGTGCTGCGACGGTTCCGGCAGGACCTGCGCATGAGGGCGGCCTGCCGCTCGTGGACGGCGCCGGCGAGGACCCGGGCGCCACGGTGGCCATGCCGGCTATGCCCCAGGAGTAGGCCTACGCGTTTATCACCATCACGTACCTGCGCCTTTGCCGTACGCAGATGAGCGGAGCGGCAAGTGATGCGCTGCGGGTATAATGGACAGCATTCAAACGGTGGGCACCGACGTGCCCGCAGGAGAGGAATGATCATGGGTAAGACTTTCAGCTTTGTCTCCGGCGCACTTTTTGGTGCCGCTGCCGGCGCTATTGTCGGCGTTGCTCTGGCCCCGCGCTCGGGCGCCGAGACCCGCGCCATGGCTGCCGATATCGCCAACGACGCCTGGGACAATATGCGCGACACCTACGAGCACAGCGCCGAGGAGGCCCGTGCTGCGGTGAATGACTTTGGCCCGATGGTCGACGCCAAGACCGACGACCTGCGCGCCAAGGTCGACCTGGCCCGCGAGCGCATGGACCAGCTGCGCGAGCAGCTCAACGACGCCATTTCGGGCGGCAACGTGACGCCTGCCGCCGACGTCGTGGTCGAGAACGCCGTCGAGGCTGATACCGAGGCTGCGGAGCCCTCGACCGAGGCATAATGCGCGCCGGGGATTTTGTCGGCGCCAAGATCTATCGCAAGCCTACTGAGGACAAGCGTACCAAAAAGGACGGCACACCGCGCAGCCCTAAAAAGCTCGGAAAGATTCACTTTCCGGTCTTTACCCCGGGCGGTACGCGCGTGGTCGGCTTTATGGTCCGCCAGTCCGATATCGCGGGTATGATCGAGCGTCCCGACCGATTCGTAGCGCTCGACGCCATTGGTGTCTACGAGGGCGCCATCGCGGTTGACGACGTCAAGGGCACCTACGATACCGCTGCGGCCAAGCGCCTCGACATCAACCTGGACGATTGCATCATCTGGGTCGGTATGGACGTGCGCACGGAATCGGGCGACGTCGTGGGCTATTGCTCGGACGTTGAGTTCAAGCCGCGCTCGGGCATCGTGCAGGCATTCTATGTGACCGCCGGTGCTGCTTCGAGTGTTTTGGTTGGTGACACGCAGGTGCCGCCGACGATGCTGCGCGGCTACGAGAACGGCGCGATGGTCGTCTCGGACGAGGTCAAGTCGCTCGGGTATTCGGGCGGTGCGGCTGCCAAGGCCGCCGAGGCCAGCGTCGTGGTGGGCGACAAGGTCAAAAAGGGCGCCAAGGTGCTCGACGACAAGGGATCGGTTGCCGTGGACAAGGGCAGTCGCGCACTGGGCAAGCAGCTCGGCAAGACGCGCGGCATGTTCAAGGCCTTTAAGGACGAATACCAAAAGGCGAGCGGAGGCTCGTCAAAAGCTACAAAATAGCGACGTACCAAATGATGGGAGGCAAGCCGGAGACCTGTTGCTCCGGCTTGCTGTGTTTATGGGGGAGGGCACATGCGCCAAAACGGATCCAACTTAAACGGGCGTTCGGGTGCGCGTCCGACGGCGCGCCGCGATCTGGGGCAGCTGCCCAGCGGTCAGCGCAAGCGTCACCGTAAGCCCGGCGCGATGTATCTCAACCATAGCCGCGGCTTTAGCGACCGCAGCGCTCGCATCGGCAACAGCCGTACGCCCCGTCGTTCGTCTCGCTTGCCATACGCGCTCATTGCCGTGGGCTGTGCGCTCGTGCTGTTTATCGCTGCCGTCGTGGGCTACGTCAACCGCAGCGTGGACGTGGAGCTCAACGGCCAGAAGACCGCGGTGCGCGTGGGCTCTACGCTGCAGAATCTCATCGACGACCAGGAGTTGACTGACACCTACGACGCAGGCGACCTGCTGGCCGTCGATGACAGCGTGCTCAAGCGCCATGGGGGCGAAAAGCTGTCGGTGAAGGTCGACGGCAAGCGCGTGAAACAGGGTAAATGGGATAGCCGCGAACTTGAGGGCGGCGAGAAGGTGACGGTCAAGGATGGCCGTAACACCTACGAGAAGCACGAGATTCAGGCTACGGTTATCGAGCCCAAGCTCAAGGTCGAGGGCACGGGCGCTATCGAGTATGTGCAGACATGGGGTGTCCAGGGCCGATCCGAGGTGTGGGTTGGTGAGCAGTCGGGCAAGACGCAAGACCGCGGCGAGGTTGTGCCCGCCACCGATTGCGTTGTTGCGTGCGCCGGCGTGGCGCCCAAGGGCAACAAAAAGTACGTGGCGCTGACGTTTGACGAGGGCCCGAGCGGCGCTACCAAGCAGATCTTGCAGGTGCTCAAGGAAAAGGGCGTCACCGCGACGTTCTTCCTTTCGGGCGATGCGGCCGAGGCCTCGCCTGCCACGGCCAAGGCGATTGTCGATGCCGGGTGCGAGATCGGATCCAACAGCTACAGCGACGATTCGCTCAAGGGCCAGGACCGTGAGGCGGTACGCGAGCAGATCGCGAAAGGCACCGATGCGATTAAGTCGGCGACCGGCGTGAAGACGATGCTGCTGCGTGCTCCCTACGCTGCCTTTGACGAGCAAAACTGGATTGATGCGATGGACCTGGTCTCCGCCGTGGTCTCGTGGAATATTGACTCGGGCGACTGGCTGCTCAACGGTGCCGACGAGCAGGTCTCGACGGTGCTCGATTCGGTGACGCCGGGCAATATCGTGCTGCTCACCGATAGAGACGAATGCGCCGAGCAGACGCTCGAGGCGCTGCCGCAGATTATCGACGGCCTCATTGCCGACGGCTACAAGATCGTGACGCTCAGCGACCTGGTCAAGACGGACACGTCGCTGAGCAAAAAGCTCACTTCGCTGACGAAGGCCACCATGCCCAAGGACGCCGTGTTCCCCCAACTTGCCGAGGACAACGACACCACAGAGTAGTTATTGGGTAGTCATTTAAGAACGTCCCCAATGACTATGTCACGGATGCGTCAGCGTTTGGTATGCCTGCAATGTGCAGCGCATAAATTCGATGCCGCAGGGCGATGCTGATGCTATAGTTACTGCGGTTAATGAGGGTCAAGAGAAAGGTTACAGGTGAAATCCAAACCTCGACCATACAGTCGATGACCCCATGCAGGTGCTTTTTGCGCATGCACGGGGTGTAAGCGTCGAGCGGCGTGCCGCCCGCGCATGCGTATACATATCCAGAAGCCCCCGGACGCCGCACGCGCGGCCGCGTCCGGAGGAATAATGATGGGGAGCACCATTGAATTATCTGAGTGAGATGCTCAAATTGCCGGTCTTGGACGTCGACGGCGAAAAGCTCGGCGTGGTCAACGATTTTGGTATTGCTACCGGCGAAGTTTTTCCGCACGTGACGTCGCTCGCGTTCCGCGGACCCGGCAAGACGCCGTTTATGATCAGCTGGCGCAAATGGGTCGACCGTATCGACGAGACGGGCGTGCACCTTAAGACGTCGGCCACCGAAATCCGTTTTTCGTACCTGCAGCCGACCGAACTCCTGCTTGCCCGCGACGTGCTCAACAAGCAGATTGTCGACACGCAGGGCATGAAGGTCGTGCGCGTAAACGACATCAAGTTTTCCATGTCGGGCGAAAACCAGCTGCGCCTGTTGGGCGCCGAGGTCGGTGCCCGCGGTCTGCTACGCGCCATCAGCCCCGCGCTCGAGCATATCGTCGAAGGCTTTATGAAGCACTTGGGCAAGCCGCTCAGCGAGGACATTATCGCCTGGTCTTACATGGACCTGCTCGATCGCTCGACTAAGAACATCCAGCTCTCGGTGTCGCACAAGACGCTTGGCGAGCTGCATCCTGCCGACATCGCCGACATCATCGAGCAGCTCGATCCGCGCCTGCGCGCGCAGGTGTTCGCGCAGCTCGATACGGCACAGGCCGCCGAGGCCATCTCGGAGTTCGATGACGACGAGCTTATGACCGAGATGCTCGAGGGCCTGTCCGATACCGACGCATCGTCGATGCTGGCCATGATGGACCCGGACGACGCTGCCGACCTGATCGACGAGCTCGATTACGAGAAGGCCGAGAAGCTCCTGCGCCTGATGGGCGTCAAGGAGGAGAAGGCGATTCGTAATCTGCTGGGCTACGAGGACAACACCGCCGGCCGCATCATGACCTCGGAGTTTGTCTCCCTGCCCGCCACGGCAACGGTCGGTGACGCCATCGAGGCGATTCGCGAGCTCGACGAGGACTTCGAGAGCGTCTACTACGTCTATACCGAGGATCCGAGCGGCATGCTGACCGGCGTGCTTTCGCTGCGCACGCTTATCGTAGCCGACCGCGACGCCACGCTGGGTCAGCTGGCCTATCGCGACCTGGTCTATGTGTCGCCCGACGAGGACCAGGAAGACGTGACGGACGAGATGACCAAGTACGACCTGGTTGCCATCCCTGTCTGCGACGAGAACCGTCATATCCTGGGTATCGTAACCTTCGACGACGCCATGGACGTTATCGCCGAGGAGCACCAGGAGGACCTGCAGATCGCCGGTGTCGGCTCGGGCGATAGCGCGTCGGACGACTCGACGAACGTGCTCAGCTGGTTTGTGCATCGCCAGTACTGGGTTGTCGTGTGGGGCATTGCCTCGTGCATCATGGCAACGGTGCTGGGGACGGCGCTCGGCTCCGCGCATCTGGTGGTGTTCCCCATGTGCGCCATGCCGCTCGTGTTGCTGGCTGCCTCGCGTATGGTGTCGTTCGTCAAGAACTACTTCCTGGAGTATGACGGTCACGACGACGAGCCCAAGCCGTATCTGGGGTTCTTCTTCCAGAGCACGGGCATGGGCCTGATTCTGTCACTCGTGACCTATCTGTGCGCCCAGCTGGTGCGCACCGCTGCGTTCCCCGATGCGCCCATGTTTGAGGAGCAACTCTTTACCGGGTGCTTTAATATCGCTGCCATCATTTGCCTGGTTGGCAACATGAGCGCCGTGATTTACCTGATGGTGCTGTTCTGGCGTGACGAGCATGACCTCAACACGTCGGGCACCGCCATGAACGTTATTGCCGTCATGATCTCGTGCGTAGCGTACTGCGCCGCTGCGGTGCTGCTCACCATGTCGGTCATGGGTTAGGTGGTCGCGTGCAAAATACCAAGCAAAAGTCGGGCACCAAGCAAAAGTTGACCATCGCGGCCATCTTTGGCGCTATGGGTCCCGGTCTGCTGGCGGCGCTTTCGGGCAATGACGCCGGCGGCATTGCAACGTATTCCAGCGCGGGTGCCAGCTATGGCTACAAGATGCTCTGGATGCTTCCCGTCATGACTGTGCTGCTCATCGTGACGCAGGAGACCGCGGCGCGCTGCGGCTGCGTCACGGGCAAGGGCCTGGCATCGCTCATTCGCGAGCGCTTTGGCGTGCGCAAGAGTGTACTTGCTATGGCGGCGCTGTTGATCGCCAACACGGCTGTGACCATTTCGGAGTTTGCGGGCATCGCCAGCGGCCTTGCCCTCTTTGGCGTGCCGGCGAGCATTTCGGTGCCGCTGGTGGCGCTGCTGGTGTGGATGCTTACCATGTCGGGCAGCTTCCAGCGCATCGAGAAGATTCTGCTGCTGGTGAGCTGCGTGTTCGTGACCTATATTGTCGCCGCGTTTATGGCTGGCCCCAACTGGGGTGAGGTCGCGGTCGACCTGGTCGTGCCTAACATTCAAAATGACCCCAGCTACGTGTCGCTCGTGGTCGCAACGATCGGTACCACCATCGCGCCGTGGATGATTTTCTTGGCGCAGAACAACGTGGTCGATAAGAACGCGGGCGAGGACGATATCGTGCTGCAGCGCATCGATACCGTGAGCGGCTCGCTTGCCGCCGATGTCATTGCCGGCTTTATTATCATCACGACCGGTACGGTGTTGTTCCCGGCGGGTATTCAGATTAGCGATGCTGCCGATGCCGCCCGCGCGTTGGAGCCTATTGCGGGTCAGTGGTCCACGGTACTGTTTGCCTCGGGCCTGGTCGCGGCGAGCTTCTTGGCTGCCTGCGTGCTGCCGGGCGTTACGTCGAGCGCTATCTGCGAGGCATTTGGCTGGGAGCGCGGTGCCGACCGCAGCTGGGACGAGGCCCCGGTCTATCGCGGCATCATTACGGCCATCATCGGTATCTCTGCCGTGCTGGTGCTTATGCCCGGCGTCGATCTGTTCCAGATTATGATGACCTCGCAGGTCATCAATGGCGTGCTACTGCCCGTGGTTCTGGTGTTCCAGGTGGTTATTGCCGCTGACCGTCACATTATGGGCACTAACCGCAACGGCCGCGTGTGGAATGTGCTCACTTGGGCGACTATCGGTGTGATTACGGTGCTCACGGTCGTCATGTTTGTTCTGCAGGCGATGGGTTACAGCGCTTAGCGCCTCTTTTGGACTCCAAACAGGCCGCAGCGATGGGCTACGGCCTGTTTTTGTCTGCTATAGGGTGTTAGTTATATGGCAGTGGGCAATAAATGCCAAATATGAGTACTGTTGCTAAGTGAATAGCATTTACATTCAAGAAGATAATAAACATAACCTATAGTATGTTCATTAAAATTGGCTCCAATACGCCTTAAACCAGTCAGGTTGGCTGTCTTAGGGGGTTGTAGGGTTCGCTCGGACGTCATTTTGGGTGGTTTTGCCTGCTACTAAAATGGTAACAGTACTCATATTTGCCCTTTTTGCCCACAGACCTTTGAGGGTGCGGCGAAAAGGGCTTGTTTTGATTGTTTGGGGCAGGCGCGAGGCGCGGAAACGATGTCTGGAGCGACGGAGCGGCCTGGAATTCATCCGTAGAGGTCTTCATTGGCTGCGCCAGGAGTGTCCCTAGGTACCGGCACATAAGGAACGTCCCTAACTGCCGCAGGGGGTGTCTGCCGTGGCAGACACCCCCTGCTGGTGTAAGCAGATTTGGCTGCGCGTTACTTGTCGGTGCCCAGCTTGTGTGGCTTGAGAGCGAGCGCATTGACGAGTGCGTCGGTGGCAGACTTGACGGCTGCCGGCTGCGGATCGTTGACGTGATCCTCGGGGTGTACGGGTAGGTCCTTCTTGACGGCATCGTGGATGAGGTTGAGGTACTCGGTCACACCCGTGTTCGAAAGGTGCGTGCCATCGCCATCGAACAGGTCGTTGCGGTTGGCACTGTATCCATACCAGTCGATAACGCGTACGTTCTTGTAGCGCGTAGCGGCGTTGGCGATGGCCTGGTTGGTAGAGCCAACCCACGGCTGCGGGCTGCGCGTGTTCACAAACACCACAATACGCTTATCTCCTGCATCGGCCATGATAGCGTCGATCTGGTCGTCGGTTACCAAGCCGTTGGTGCCCAGCGCAAAGACCACGATCTTGCCGGCAAGGTTCTGCTGGATATAGCCCTCAAATGTCGCGCGGCCCGCATCAAACTGGCGGCCCTTTTCGGCATCGATATGGCTGTGCGGGAAAACGCCGTCAAAAGTGTCCACGGCACGCAGCGACACGGAGTCGCCGATCATAAGCAGATCGTAGGAGCCATCGGGGAAGCCGTCGTTGTCCTTGTCGGTGTCGTCGGCCGCCTGCTGGTCGGTGGGCGCGGTGTTCTTGGCTTCCTTGTTCAGAACTTCGGCGCCCTCGCCGCTCAGCGCAGACGTCTCGGGCACAAAGATCAGGCCGCCCAGTGCAACGACCAACACGACAGCGCAGGCTGCGCAGACAGGGACGTGCGCGCGTGCCCAGTTGGCGGGCGTGGTGGTGCCATCGCGGAATTCGGCGACGGTGCGCCCAAAGGCGCCCTTCCTAAACGGAGTCTCGATAAAGCGATAGCAGCACTCTGCCACGGCGACCACCAACAACACCTGCAAAATGTACTGCCACCACGGCGTATCGTTGATGTTGGCGACCGGGTTCATGAGGAGCAGCAGCGGATAGTGCCACAGGTAGATGCTGTAGGAGCGCTTGCCAACCCACACGAGTGGCTCGGCGGACAGCGCGCGGGCAACCATTCCCTGGGGCTGCACGCAGGCCGCGATGACCATGAGCGTGAGGATCGAGCACAGCAGCGTGCCTCCGCGATACTGGAAGGCGGTGTAGCCGTTGGTGAGCGCGACCATGGCGGCAAGGCCAACCAGACCCACGACGCCCAATACATCGATGGATGCGGGCGAGGACCAAAAGCGCACGAGGGCGCTCGGCTGTGCCGGGGCGGTCTCGGCTGATTCGTCGGCCTTCTCGCCAGGCTTGCCCTCGGCGTTCTTGCCGTGCTTGCCGGCGCCAGCCAGGCGGTTGAGCCCCAAACGACGAGCGAGACGCACCGGCGCCAGGTCGCGATCGGGGATAAAGGCCATCCAGGCGCCCAGCAGCAGCGAGAACACGCGGGTGTCGGTGCCGTAGTACACGCGGCTGGGGTCGGCGGCAGGGTTGTAAAGCATCATCATGGCGAGGGCAGATACCGCGGCAAGGCCCAGAACCACGCGGCGCGTGTTGGGTTTGCTCACATGCATGGATACCATGGCAAACAGCAGTGGCGGCCAAATCAGGTAGAACTGTTCCTCGATTGCAAGCGACCAAAAGTGCGTGAGCGGCGAGGGGTCGCCCAGAGCATTGAAGTACGAGACGTTTTGGGCAATCTGCCACCAGTTGTTGAAGAACAGCAGCGACGGCAGGATGTCGGGGCGCATCTTGGTGAGCATCACGTGGTTAAAGATAGTGCACAGCGCGCAGGTTACAAACACTACCGTTACCACGGCGGGGACCAGGCGACGGATGCGGCGAATCCAGAAGCTCTTGAGGTCGATATGGCCGGTCTTAGCGACTTCGTTGAGTAGCAGGCGTGTGATCAGATAGCCCGAAAGCACAAAGAAGATCGTGACGCCGAGCAGACCGCCCTGCGCCCACGTGAGGTTGAGGTGATAGAGCACCACCGCGACGACGGCAAGCGTGCGCAGGCCGTCAAGGGCAGGGATGTAGCGGGACTTAGGGCGAGCAGGCATCTGCTCCGCGGCGGGAGTGTTGGCGCGGCCCGCGTTGTTGGCAGAAGCGCGATGGGGGCTCGCGGTGCGTCGCGGCTCGTTGGCACGGCGTTCGCTCTTCACGCGTTCGTGCGGCGCCGGCTCGTTGCCCGTGCGGCGTCGACCGCGCGAGCCCGATTGCGAGAGTTGTTCCATAAAACATCATCCAATGACGAGAATAATCAGCACGCCTTCATTGTAGCTGCCTGCTCCTGTGAATGCTTGCTGCTGGCGCAAGCTCAAGCGCGCGTCCACATCAAAGTGAACTAAAGTTATAGGGGGTGCGAGAGTGCACGATCGACGGCCGACGGTGGGCATAAGGCCCGCAGATGAGGAGGTTTCCATGGCAGATCGCGGCATCGTTGTGGTGTTCGGCAGCATGAACATGGACCTTTCGGTGGCGTGCGAGCGCATACCGCGTGCGGGCGAGACCGTCGGTGGCAGCGGGTTTATCACCAACGCCGGCGGCAAGGGCGCCAATCAGGCCGTAGCTGCCGCGCGTATGGGCGCGTGCACGCACATGATCGGCGCGGTCGGTCGCGACGCGTTCGGCGCGTCGCTCGTGGCGGGGCTCCAAGACGCCGGCGTGGACTGTGACTTTGTAGTGCATCGCGATGACGTGGAGACGGGAACGGCGACCATCATTCGCTGCGAGGGCGACAACCGCATCATACTGTCACCGGGCGCCAACCATGCGCTTGCGGGCGCGGACGTTGCCTGCGCGCTGAGGCGTCTGGTGGCCCATGAGCTCGACGGCGACGCCAGCGAGATTGCCCCGGCTGCCGGAAGCGTCTTTATCGCCCAGGGCGAATGCGACCTTGCGGCGACGGCCGAGGCGCTTGTTTGCGCTCACGAGCTGGGGTTCTATACGGTCTTTAATCCAGCGCCCGCCTGCGAGCTGCCTGCGGAGGTCTGGCCTGCGGTCGACCTGGTCTGTCCCAACGAGACCGAGTGCCAGGTGCTGACGGGCATTCTGCCCACGGATGATGTGAGTTGCGTCGCCGTGCTCAATGCGCTGCTCGACAAGGGCGCCGGCGCCGCGGTCATCACGCTGGGCGGTGCCGGCTCGGTTACGCTCGGCGATGGCGGTGAGCTGCTGCGCATGCCGGCACTTTCGAGCACGGTAGTCGATACCACGGCCGCCGGCGATACGTTTATCGGCGCGTTGGCGGCGGCTCGCCTAGAGGGCTTGCCGCTCTTTGAGTGCATGGCCGCGGGCGCTCGCGCCTCGGCAGTGACGGTGTCGCGCCTGGGCGCTCAGCAATCGATTCCCACGCGCGCCGAAGTTGAACATTGGTTTGGTTAAACGATAAAGACGGAGAAGCGGAGTAGAACAATGGCAATCAAGAAGCTGATCCTTGATCTGGATATGGGTGTGGACGATGCGATGGCGCTGGCCTATGCCATCGCGAGCCCCGAGGTGGAGCTCGTGGGCATCACCACGTGCTTTGGCAACGTGCGCGTCGAGCAATCGGCGCACAATTGCCTGGCGGTGCTCGATCTGCTGGGTCGTCCCGAGGTGCCGGTGTACCTGGGCGCCGACCGTCCTCTGCAGGCGACTGAGCCTTATACGCCGCCGGCGTCCACCGCGCTCATTCACGGCAAGAACGGCATCGGCGGCGCGAGCGTGCCCGCGTCGCCCTACGAGCCGGTGGGGGCGACCTCGGCCGACGGCAACGCTGCGGTCGATTATCTGATCGATGCCGCGCGCACCTATGGTCCCGATCTGGTCTACGTAGCGACTGGCCCGCTCTCCAACCTGGCGCTCGCCCTGGAGCGCGATGCGGCGGCGATGATGTCCATCGGCCGCGTGGTCGTGATGGGCGGCGCCCTTACCGTGCCCGGTAACGTGAGCGCGGGCGCCGAGGCCAATATGGCGAGCGACCCCGAGGCAGCCGACGCGGTGCTGCGCTCGGGCCGCAAGCTCACTATGGTGGGTCTGGATGTGACGCATCGCGTGGTGCTCACGCGTCGCGACATTGCCGGTTGGACGGGCTCGGGCACCATGGCCGGTTGCGCGTTTGCGAGTATGGTGGAGCACTACATTGGCTCGTACGAGATGAACGCCCCCTACCTGGGTGGCTGCGCGCTGCACGATCCGCTGGCGGTTGCCGTGGCGATTGATCCCACGCTCGTGGGCGCGCTCGGCTGCAACCTGCGTGTTGATCTGCTGGGCGAGTACCGCGGTCGCACCATCTGCGATGAGCGCCGTCTGTCCGACCCCGACAAGAGCGCACTCGTGGCGCTGACCGTCGACGCCCCGCGCTTCCTGTCCGAGTTCAAGGCGCGCATGGCCCGCGTCCTGGGCTAAGTTGTCTTTTTGGGACGGGGCTTTTTTGACTGGTATGATTGGTGCGACCATTCGAACCAGCTAAAAGAGCCCCGTCCCAATTTGACTATCGAGAGGATCTGCCATGGAGCGCATCGCGAGCTTTTCCGTTGACCATCTGCTGCTTGAGCCCGGCGTGTATGTGAGCCGCATCGACCGCGATCCGGCGACCGGCGCCGCCGTCACCACGTTTGACCTGCGCCTGACCACGCCCAACAAGGAGCCGGTCATGAACACGGCCGAGTGCCACACCATCGAGCACCTGGGCGCGACGTTCCTTCGCAATCATGCCGAGTGGTCGAGCCGCATTGTCTACTTTGGCCCCATGGGCTGCCGCACGGGCTTTTACCTGGTTGTCTTTGGCGAGCTGACGAGCGAGAAGATCTTGCCGCTCGTCCGCGAGCTGTTTGAGTTTGTCGCCGACTTTGAGGGCGATGTCCCCGGTGCCGCTCCCGAGGAATGCGGTAACTACCTGGACCAGAACCTCCCCATGGCCAACTGGCTTGCGCGCCGCTACCTCGACCGCGACCTGGCCGATATCGACGAGAAGCACCTGCACTATCAGCAGGCGTAAGGGCTTTATCGCCCAAAACGCGCGCATTGGGCGCCTTCGCTTATGCGGGGGCGCCTTTTTGTTGATTGGTCGGGACGAGCGTTCAAAATCGCTCATGTTTGTTCTAGAATGTTCGTATAGTCACATTTACGAACAGGAGTGAACATGCATATCTACTCTGTCAACGATCCCGAGTTCAAATCCTATGGCAACGTTTGGGATGACGTTCCGTCTGAGCTCACGTCGCCCGTGCTCGAGGCGCTCTCTGCCACGCCTATCCCCGAGGGCAGCAAGTACGTTGCAAGTGCGCCGGAGCTCGAGGGCGTCAAGGATGCCGATAAACTGGGCTTTCTCATGTTTGGTGGCCGTCCCTTCCAACTGGGCTGGTGCAACGGACACAACACGCAGCTCAACTGCCTGGAGTATCACCGCGCCAGCGAGTTTAACCTGGGTGCCCGCGATTTTATCCTGCTCGTGGCGCATCGCTGGGAGATCGAGGACGGCAAGCTCGACACCGCGTGCGTCAAGGCGTTCCGCGTGCCGGCGGGTACGGTTGTCGAGGTCTTCAACACCACGCTCCACTACACGCCGTGCATGGTCGACGAAGGCGGCTTCCAGGTGATGGTGGCGCTGCCGGCGGGCACCAACGGCCCGCGCCCCGAGGCCGCAGCCGACATGCCTGCCACCGGTGACAGCTACTGCTACTGGAAGGCCGACAAGTGGGTTCTCTGCCATGCTGACAGCCCCAAGGCTGCCGAGGGCGGCTACGTAGGCCTCATCGGCAAGAACCTCGACATCACCGTGGACTAGAATCTTCTGTCTCGATCTGTAACATCTAGCGGGCTAAATCGTCTCTACCTGTTACAGATTTAGACAAACTGCAGGGGACAGACCGAACAATCTCGATCTGTAACACCAGGCCCGGTTTTGACGGCCTACCTGTTACAGATCGAGACAAACGGGCCCAAACCACCACAAAGGTGCCTGTCCCCATTGCGGTGGCTGCCTAGAGTTGGCTGCGCAGATAGTCAGCCATATATGGAACGGCGAAACGCACGTAACCGCGGCGCGCCTGTTCGATTACGCCGGCGTCGATGAGGCGCCGGCGATACTTTTGCGCATAGTCGGGTGTGACTGACATACGTTTCGCTACATCGGAAATGCGCGAAACGGCGTCTTCGTCATCAGTCATTGCGTCGAGAAACGCGACGTCTTGGTCCGATAGCGCGGCGAGCGTCGTTTCACAAACATCGTTTTCGAAATCGGCTTTTGACGCTTCGATAGCTCCGTCGACTTGCTCTGGCGTTACGTGTTCTCCTGTCTTGCAGCGATTGCCGATGTTATAGCCGATGAGCTGCAGCATATAGGGCGAGCCTTGGGTTGCGCGAGCGGCACGGAGGCGAAGATCGCCTGGAATATCAAGGTCGAGCTCTTCGAAAGCCCGCTGATAATAGGCATCGACATCTCCGACTGAAAGCGGTTCGAGCGTGACCTTGCGAGCGCGGTTGAGAAATGTCAGCACGCGGTCATTGAGCGTTGCACAGACGGCTCCCGGGAGACCTGCCATAACAAGCGCGACGTTGAGTCCCTCACCGACCAGCTCTTGATAGGCGGTGACGAGCTGTCTAATCTCAGGTGAATTAGCTTGGAGCTCATCGATAAGGATGAGGATGCCGTGCCCCTGCTCGGTCAGCTTGCGCGCCAGCTGCGTGAGTTTGAACTGGAAACTCTTGGTCTCCTGCACATCGCGTGTGAACTCGAGACCGGCTGAGAAGCCGAAGACGCTCAAGCTACCGCCAGAAAGTTTGGGGAGATGACGCTTGCTGACATAAGGCTCGCCTGCTTCTTGGATTTTTTCAACAATGCGCTCAAGCATATCTTCGGAGGCTACGGTGGGTGTGGCGACAACAAAACCGAGCTTGCGTGCGCGGTCGGCAAGTTCCCACAGAAGAACCGTCTTGCCGCTGCCTCGCTGGCCGAGCATGAGCATGGCTCGGTCTCGATTGCCCGGCTCCTGCTCAAGACCGGAGATGAATGTCGAAATCACGTTCTCGCGACCCACCAGATAGGACGGGCGATTTCCAAATGAGGGGGAGAAGATGGTTTCAGTCATAAGTCTCCTTTCCTTTTTTTCCTATTTTTTCCTTTCTTTCCTATTCAGTCAAATGAATTGCTGAGCGAAGGCGGTTACGTAGGCCTCGTCGACAAAACCTCGGCATCACCTGCGACTAGAATCTTCTGTCTCGATCTGTAACATCTAGCGGGCTAAATCGTCTCTACC
>DXMG01000030.1 GCA_019414325.1 Collinsella sp.
GCAAGGCGGGGCCGAGGCCGCCTCGATCAATTTGCGAAAGAATCTTGACGGTACCACAGCCGGAACGTACCAGGGGGACGGTGCCGACGGGAATATCGGCGGTGCCGAACGGCAATATTCGGGATGTGAGCGGACGGTGTGTAAGCGCAATATCGCCGGTGTCAAAGAGGACAATTACTCAAACAGGTGAAGGAGGGCATCGAGGAGGATAAGGAGATTTACGGTGGCAATTAAGAAGCCAACTCGCCGCGTCATGCCCGTTGGAGAGGCGAGCATGACCCTCATGGGTAATCAAGACACACGAAACAAAGGGGATTCGACAAGTCGCAAGAAAGGGGAGTGCATCACCTTTTGGGTTACGGAAGAGCAGAAGCAAGAGATGAGCACCTACGCGGCGGAACACAACACCACGGTATCAAGGATCATCATCGAAGGCCTTGAGATACGCATGGGTAAAGGGCAATCATTATAGCTTAGCCTTCTGCAATTGCTGCGACTCGATGCGGTCCTATCGATTTGCGCAACGGTGTGACGCGTTATCTAGACTGACGATCGTTTCCGCTGCATTTGCCAGCTCATTATCATGTGAAACAATGATAATGAGCTGTTTCAATTTGTTGTTTCTGACATACGAAGCGAGTTCGGCTCGGCTTGTTTCATCCAATCCAGTTGTAGGCTCATCGAGCACCAAGACTGATGGATTACGGGAAATTGCCGACCACAAGTATACACGGCGCAGCTCACCACCCGAAAGTTCAGGACAACGTTTCTCAAGCAAGCCCTCTATGCTGGTTGTCAACGACGGTAGCTCATTCATATGCTGGTGCTTTGTAAAAAATGGGGTGTTGAAATAATCCAACAGGTCCCGAACCGTCTCATCTGGAGCGAAGCACGGTTGGGGGCAGCACGATATCGTGTCTGAACGTATGTAATCCAAATTGCATTTTTCAATCGGCATGTCGTTGTATGTTACTTTGCCTGCCGATGGATACAGCCCAAGGAGCAGGTAAAGGAGCGACGTTTTTCCTCTTCCATTTTCTCCGGTTATGCAGTATGTTCCAGGGCCGGAGAAATCGAAGGAAAATCCGTCAAGAACCTTTCGGGGAGATCCGTCTGGAAGGGGTACCGTAAAATCCAACTTGGAAACAGAAATGCGATTTATTGTGTCAATCTTGACTAAACCTGTCTGATCTTGCTCTGGTTCCGGTCCTACCTTTCCCATGGCGCTCATCCTGTCCCACGAAGCCTTGGCATCCTGATAGGACTTGAACAGGTTCATCGTGTTTTTCAAGGTTTTAAATAGGACGGCAAAATATGCACCGACGATGGTGTATTCGCCTATCGTCATGGTTCCATTGATGATTCGCACTCCGGATACGATGAGTATTATCGCTTGAAACACGGCAGCAAAAAGGCTGTCAATCGATGTTAGTGAGAATGAGAGCTTTCCCGAGTGCAAGACCTTTGGAAAATACTTTTCAAATCCGGTGTCAAGTGCTAGCTCGCTTTTATTGTATGAAGACGTTAACTGAATGTTGAGAATCTGATTCAACTGCGATGCTATTACGGCATAGAAAGCGCTATCTGCCTCCTTCTTCTCGTACATGACTTTATATAGAAGCTTTCGCAATCCGGTAATAACGAAGAGATATGCCACAAGAAGGAGGATGGAGAATAGTGCGAGGAGTGGATCAACCGACCATATGACGAGCAACACGAAAGGAATGGCGACAACAGACAGGGGAGCGCTGATAAAGTTTGTTAGAACGAAAGAAGAAACAACACCTGAGTCAGTGAAAATCCTTTGCGTCGTATAGGCTGAGTCGGTTGTTCGGTTCGTCAGAAAATTAACTCGCTCAAAGCGCAAGACGGTTTCCCTGAGTAGGTCAAAAGAAAGCTTTGTGGATATACGGATAGATAACGTTCCTGCAAAATATGAAAATAAGGCAGAAAAGACCCCTATTGAAGCTACGAAGAGCGCAAAAAGCACAGCATCCTTCTCGCTGCGATTGGCAAGAAGGAAATCTAAGAACTTTCCGTTCACATATGGTGCGGCATAGGAAAGGGCGATTCCAATCGTCGTGATGGCAATGAACGTGAAAGCACCCTTTGTTTTACTAAACTTCGATAAGACGTACCGAATCAAGAATGGCCCCAATCTATCAGGTATGAAATACCAACTGATGACACCTTACACCGCGGTTCGGTGGAAACGAAGCGGCGACTAATCGGCACGAGCGCTTCCATAGAGAGTCTTTGCGAGCTGGATCCTCATAGAAACGGGAATTTTATGTTCGATCAATAGGCCGCGCACGGCAGTCGGACGGCTGAAAAATAAAACAGCCGTCCGACTAAAGCTGTAAATTTTTTCATTGTTTGTTGGGCATGCGCCTGAAGTTTCATGCAATAGGAAATCCATTATGACCATGGTCGAAATGTGAACACTACGATCGTTAGCAAGGAGACGCCAAGACCGGCAAAGATTATGATGAGCGGCAGAATGAAAGCCGCCGATGCCGATAATGGGATTTGGGACGCAAAGGCAATGATGCCCGCGAGAACGAGACCGGCTCCCGTCAACGCTATTCCGAGTCCGACCAATCTGGCAACAAGAGGAATCTTCTCGCTTGGAATATGAGCGATATGGTAACTGTGAATCAGGCCGGGATTGCCGGTCTTTACCATTAACACCCCGACAACGAGAAAGCAGATTCCTCCTACCATGCCGCCAATGGATGATCTTAGCGCTTCAGGACTCATTGCTCGTCTTGGCCACCTTGCTCGCTGAGGGGAAGTGCTGCGGCAAAAGTGATGAGGACCAGTTCATAGGCTCCAACTGCGGTGACTCCGACCGCCACATTTGCTCCCCACACGATGTAATACATGTCGAACCAAGTTTCCGTTCCAAGAGTCGATGCTCTGGTCGGATTCATGTTGTCTACTACGGGCTTCTCGTACATTTAACCCAACATCTCCTTCAACGATGAGTTCAACAGTTCATCCGCGGTATCATCAATCAGGTCAACGTGTAGATCACCTCCCATATCTATATCGCAAATTGTGTCGGACATACGCTCCATGTCGTCAATGGTCCACATGTGGTTACAGAGGTCTTGAACCAGTTTTGTGGACCAAATTGAGCTAAGTCCGTTGTTCCAGTAATCCTCAAGAGGGTGGTTTCTGATGTTGCCAACCACTAACGGGATATACGGAGAAACGACGATGTCGCCGTTTGCGTGCACTGAAACCTGATCTAATAGATATCGGTTATCAGAGAAGCGAATTAGATGGTCGACGGGGTCGCCCCATTGCGGTCGGACATTCGGGTGCTTCCGAAGGAAGTCGTCCTCTTGAATGGCGTGAATCAACGTACGGTATTGGGAATAGTCCGGTCTAATAAATGTGTTCTTTCGCGCACGGCCCAAAACCATGAGGGGTTGGACACGTAGTTCGATAAAGTCACCCGGCGTCCTCTTCGGCCTGTTAGATTTGGTGAAAATCTCATCTAATAGTGAGATGACATCGGGAAACTGTTCGGTGTTGAACGACGTGGGCGTAAATGCGATAGCAAGGTGCAAATCGGAATGGTTGAGTACGGTGGCAACTGCTTCTTCGACGATTTCGAAGGCTCCCTCATGTCCCCTCAGCCTATCGTGAGCTGACCCAATGCCGTCTAGGCTAAATTGGATGCTTTTGAGTCCGGAATCTTCTAAATCTCGGAGAAGGGATTCCGTGAGGAGAAGCCCGTTGGTTACCAGGCTCGCTGCAACATTCCCATCTCGCAATATGGGAAGGCAGCGCAAGATATCTTTACTGCGCAACAAGGTTTCTCCTCCACAGAAACACATGCTGTAAAGCGACATGTCTGCCATTTCCTTTGCGAAAACAAAAAGTTCATCTGAGGTCAACTCGTCGTGCATGACCTCATTCTCGCCGCTGCTGTTATAGCAGTGCAGACATCTCAAGTTGCACTTGTTTGTTATGTCAAGGGCGACGTGATGTGGCGCTCTGAGAACGTTGGTGTACTTGTTTTCCGAAACTCGTCCCATGGTTCCTCTTAACAGACTTCTGAAAAACAGTATACATTCATGCAGTCGCCGTCGCTGCACTCACCTGGAAAAGTGCCAGCGCAAGTGAATTCTGGCTCATTGATAAGATTTCGAATTCCTTCGTTTGATGCAATTTCCTTGCTGGTTAGGTTCAGGTGGAAAAAATTGGGAACATCGCAAAATTCTTGACGATAGAAGCTGGCCGCAGCGGCAATACATTGAACGGCGATGCTTGCGGGGCACAAAAGAAGACAGATGTCTGCGTATCTGAGTAAGGGATTGCTGGAGGGGGCGAGGCCGAGTAGACCGGTTGGTCTCCCTGACTCATATACAATGAAAAATTCCTTGCTCAGATTGAACAATCCGTTTCGCACCTCTAGCGGTCGTTCATACTGCTCGACGGAAAGAGGCCAACCGTAGACAATTGTGGGACTTTCTGGTTCTGATGAGCTCGCCTGGCTTGCCAGGGAGCAAATCAGGCGAATATCGTTTTCTTGGGCAAGCCGTATATGGGTCCCATTGTCCACGCAAATCTCATCGGCAATGGGTGTGCCATTTTCGGTCGGAGTTTTGACCCATCCTATTAGTCTCGATACGCTGAAACCTCTCATTGCCGAGGCTAAGTCAGATTTGAGCATGTCCGGATTGGCGTCTGGAAACTTGTCGCACATCCGATTAAGGATTGTTTCGACGGTGTTTTTACCATCGCACAGAGAGACGATGTAGCTCCCGCTTCCGTTCAACATGATATAGTTCAGCTCATCGCGTCCGGTTAGAACAGAGCGGTACCCGTTCTTTTCCTCTCTTGAGTATGGGAGAGAAATCGATTTCGGGATAAATCCCCTTATTTCGTCAAAGCTCCATTCCATAATTAATCCCTCCTTGTGTCTGTTTGAATATGAGCCGATTTTAGGCTCTTCGGTAGTTTCTGTGGGCGAGACATCAATTTTTCCGCAGGTGGATGCAAAAAAGTTCCGCATATAAGGGAAACGGCCCCGAGAGGGGGCCGTTTCCGCGCCGGGCAGGGTAGGATTTCGCTTGCTACATCAACCTACCGGAAAGGCCCTGACGCATGAACAGGATACTAAGCCGCGCGCTCGCGCTGGTCCACACCGTGATCGAGTACGCCAGCATCGACGGCGGCAGGATAATCGTCGGCGTCAGGCCGTGGACGAGTTTCGGGCTGCGGTGCCCCGTCTGCGGGAGGGCAGCGAATGCTACGACAGGTCGCCAAGGCCGCGGCTGTGGCGCGCGATGGACCTGGCGAGGTCGACCTCTCCGCGCTCGGGCTGCACGAGATGGCGGCGTCCCTGCCCGACTACGTGAGGATGGTCGCCGCGGGCGAGCGGGGCTTCGCCTCCGCCTTCGAGGAGATGACGCGCGTCGAGGTCGCCGCCCGGGAGGTCAGGATCACCAACCAGCGCATTCGGTCGTCGGGGTTCCCCTACGTCAAGGGGCTGGCGGACTTCGACTGGGACTTCCAGCCGTCGGTCCCTCGCGCCGAGATCGAGGAGCTCGCGACCCTCAGGTTCGTGGAGCGGGCCGAGAACGTCCTGTTCGTGGGAAGCCCCGGCGTGGGCAAGACGCATCTCGCCGTCGCGCTGGGCATCGAGGCAGTCAGGGCGGGGCGCGAGGTCAGGTTCGTGGACTGCGCCCGGCTCGTCGAGGACCTTGAGGACGCCTCGTCGCGCGGCATCCTCAAGAAGAGGCTCAAGTACTACGCCCACTCGAGGCTGCTGATCATCGACGAGCTCGGCTACCTCGACGTCGGCAGCGTGGGCGCGGACCTGTTGTTCCAGCTGATATTGACGCGCTACGAGCAGCGCTCGACGATCATCACCGCCGACGTGGGGATCAGCGGCTGGGGCAGGGTGTTCGGGGACGATGTGGCGGCGAGCGCGATCGCGGACAGGGTGTGCCACCACTGCCACCTGGTCAAGATAACGGGCAGGTCCTACAGGCTGAAGGACCTGCCGAGGGACGGACCCGTCAAGGCGTGACCGGAATCGGTGAAAATACGTTAGCGCAACCGGTGAAGCCGCCTTTGTGCGAACGGCGCGTTTGATTAGTGAAACTGGTGAAAATTAGATTGACGCTAACAGGGGCGTGCCCGTCGCGGCGTTTCACGGGGATGTCTCGCGCCATCCCCGGACCCCTTCGCGCCAAAGGGACGAGTCCCCTTGGAACCCCGGGCCGCCGGCGGCGGGCCGTGAACGGCGGGACAATCACTCGGCTTCAACTCGCGATCGCCCCGCCGGCTCTCGCTCCGGCTCCGTTCGATGGCTCCCCTGGGTCGCCATCACTGCGCCTCCGCTCACCTGTCCCGTTGCACTCCGGTCGATTCGGCCTACGCTTCTCGGGGCATGCAAGATATGTATTCCGTGCAACGGAATATCTTGCCCGGCCGAAGCCGGGATGTGCGAACCGCTCCAAAGTCGCTCCCGCAGAACCGTGCAACAGGCTTACCGGCTGTTGCACGGACCTCAGATATGAAAGTCAGTCCCGGCCTCTTTCGTCATCCACACCCTCGCGAGCCAGCTCCCACGCGGCCCGTATGGCAAGGTCGATTCCCCTTGCCGTGAACCTCATAATCCGCCCGGTCGAGCGGTTGACGGCGTAGCCGAGCCTCGCGCCGTTGATCTTCCTCGTCTTGCCGAGGGACTCCGAGTGATAGCGGTATTGCAGCGCCCCCCGCTTGGATCGGGCGATCTCGATCCCATCCGATTCCAACCGCCTTGCAAACTCTCCGAAGCGGTCGGGGCAGCTCTTGAGCCTCCCGACCTCCTCTGCCCTCTGGGCGACAATCGCTCGGACCCTTGCGTTCTCGGATTTGTCGGATCTCCCCTTCTTTGCCATCTCGCGCTCCTCGCGACCGGGCTGGCGCGCGTGCACCTTCGAGTTCGAGAGGCCCCTTTCGAGCTGGCTCAGGCCGTACTTCGTATCGAGCTCCTTCACCGTTCTCACGCGGGATTTCGCCGCCGCCCTCGCCGGCCCGTCGTTCAGACGCCGCCCAGTCTCGAGGTCCGTCCTATTGATGGCGAGGTGAGCGGCGAATCGGGCCGATCCATCCGACCTGCACCTCTCCTCATGCAGCACAATCACGATCTCCTGGTTGGGATAGCGCTTGGCGATGTAGTCCCTCGCGTACTCCATGCAACGCGAGGGCGTCATCGGCCCGCCGTTGCAGGAGCACTCGTCCGGGTTGAAGCCGATCACCTGATGCTGCATGTACGTGCACCTTGCGCCCTGCTTCCCGGGCCGGTTGTGCCCGGCCGCCTCCCGGGTGGCGTCCATTTCCTCGAACCATCGATCCTCATCGATGATGTGCTGGGTATCGTGGTCCAGGACTTTCTCCCTGTCCCAATCGAAATACCGCTTGAGGTTTTGGAGGTGCTCCCCGCTCATGACGCTCGCCTGCTTGATTGCGGTCATTTTCCAACTCCCTTCAAAAACCGCCGTCAGTCGACGAAGAGGCCGGACCATCCGTCGGCAACAGGCGGCTCCGCGGCCTCTTCCTCGAATTCGGGAGTCCAGAGATCGACGCCGTCCTCACGACCCATTTGCCTTGATATCAGCCTGGCCTGGTATTCCATCCTCTTGGCCGCCTCGTGCTCGCGCGTCCCCAGATCGAAGTGCTCCTTCGTCGGCATCCGCGTGCAATCGCAGACAGGGGCCCGGAAGCACCCCGCATGTTCCCTGCCCACGCCGTTCTCCGCGGTCTTCACCACGATGACGCCGTCCTTGTCGGGGGACATCTCCGTCCACTCCCAAGGATGAATCAGGTCGTCGGCGTGCTCGCTGTAGGATGTCGACCCCGTACCGCCCGAAGGCCCCCTGCTCGAGCTGGTTCCCATGGTGTGCCGCGTCGTCTTCCCGACTAGCTCGGTGAAATACTGGCGGTCCTCGGCCTCGCCCAGTTTCATGGCGACCTTGACGCCGCAGTTTGCCAGGATCTTCTTCCGTCCGTCGCGCTCGCCGTACTTGTTCAGCTGAGAGATGTTCTGGACTGCGCCCATCCAGAACAGGTCGTACGAGCGCCCAAGGCTGAGAAGGCTAGGCAGGCACTCGACCTTCGGCAGGTTCCCCCATTCGTCGCCGAGGATGGACACCGGCCGCGGCAGCTTTCCACCAGCTGCGTCCGCGATGGAATACACGGCAGCGTAGAGCTGCTCGAACAGGACCGCCGCGATCGCGTTGTAGGGGGAGCCCTCGTCCATCACGTGGAGGAACAGCGCGGTCTTCTCGCTCAGGATTCTACTCGGATCGATATCATCGCCCGAGACCATTCGCGCAATCGGCGCCGAAGCGTAGATCCTCAGGTTGACCTTTAGCGTGGAAACGATGCTCCTCAGCTCGTTGCCGCCGCTCGAGATGAACTGTGAGGCACGCGAGCGGGCCGGATGCCCCTGCGGCAGGGAACGGAACAGGCCCTTCAGCGGCTCACACGGATCCTCGCCGGCCCCCTCCGTCCCCAGGCACATGATGTGGTAGACCGTCGCGAGGTGCTTGCAGCCCCGCGGGCAGCCCTCGTCCAGCACGACCAGAAGGATCGTCGCGGCGAGCAGCGACCGCGCGGATTCCGTCCAGTGGCTCGCCTTCGCATCGCCCTCCCCGGCGATGAGCGTACGGGCGACGGCATCCGCGGCCTGCTCAGCCCCCGGCAGATTCCCCCCGTTCGCGAGCCTGTCGACCATTTCCAGTGGATTGAACGTGTCGCTCTTCTCGGGATGCTGGGCGTCCAGCAGAAGCACCCGGTACCCGCGACGCTCCAGCTCGTCGCCCGTCAACTCGATGAGCTCACTCTTCACATCGGACACGATAATGGTCTGCGGCCTCGATTCCCCGTCATCCGCCCCATACGTCAGCAGATCAATTGTCGGGATCAGCAGCGATCTTGATTTTCCGGCACCCGTTGAGCCGTCGAGGAACATGTGCCGCCTCGGTTCGAACAGATACTTGGAGCCGAACAGCGTCTTCTCAAACCCGTACACGAATCCTCTGCTTTTCGGCTGTCCGTGCCCGTCCCAAATCTCCGAGCCCCGGATGGTCTCCGGCCCCGTTTTCACCCGCGCCTCCCCAAGTACACCTCCGTCGGCGGCTCGCTCCTTCGAGGAAGCCGATAGCTGCATGAGCACGAATACCGACAGGAACAGCGCGAACGAGGCGAGACAGCCAGGGACGCAATGAGGCCCCACGTTAATCCACCACCAAATGGTGTTATCCACGCTCAGGGTGAATCCGATCGAGCTCAGCTCGATTGGAAATCCGAGGATCATGCAATCGAGGGGAATGGCGATAAGTGGCGCAAACCCCGCGGTAAGCAGCGCTGCGAAAACCAGCGCCATGACCACCTTCTCCTTCACGAGAACCACCTACTCTCTCGCACGGGCGAGTAGGTCGTTGACCCAGCCCACCGCCGTCGAGACGATTGATGTCGCCCGGTTGAGATTATTGAGGACGACCGGATCGGACCCGTAGGTGTTGAGGGCGCGGACCGCCTGGTTGAGGTTCGTGCCGATCTTCTTCAACTCAGTCCTGATACCGGCAAGTTCCCCCGCGTCGGCGACCCTGACCGGCTTCTCGCCGCAGAGCAGGGCGGCATCGCGCATGAAGGAGGACGCCGGCATGTTCATGGCCGCCGCCTTCTCCTCGATAGCCTTACGCTGCGACTCACTCATCCGTACGTTGATATGCGTATTCATGGAAGTCATAACCATCCAATCCGAGCGGGGCCGACGCATCGGCCCCGCCCCTTTTATTAAGTTGAAATTGTTTGGAGCATCTGACCGATGCGCCCAATCCTCACCCTCGCCCAGACATCGAAGGGGACTCCCGGCAAGCTGCCGAGATATATACGGTATGGTCGCCATTGTTCTCTATAGATATCGAGAGCATCGAGCAGGCGCTTCCATTCCCAAATGAGCTCATCGGCCGAGAGCAGAGGAAGATCCCTGTTCTCGGCGCGCGCGAGCTCATCGGACGACAAGCATGGATTGGGAGCCCGGTATCCACCAATGTAGGGTCCGGGCTCCATAATTAGCCGATTTCGGTAAACATCGCTGCTGGTGCGTTGAACTCAAACTCGACAATACCGCAGGAACCGTAACGGTTCTTTGTGATTGAAGCAATGACGGGCCGTTTTTTAAGCAACATATTGGCATTACGCTCTTCGGGCTTATCGCCCTTAATAGAAAGCGACATAACGAGATCTGCCGAATACTCGAACATGTTGCACCCGCCTATCGCCTGAAGCCCGGTGGTCTGCTTGTCGTAATTAACGCGGTTAATTGATGAGATAGCGAAGAGTGGACAATGGGCCTCATCCACGATTCGGCGGAGCTCGGAAGCGACGAGCTTGAGACCGATACGCTCGTCGGCAATGCGCAGTTCCTGCGGCAAAGAGACGATTTGCGCGTAATCAACAATAACCAGTGGCGGTTCGCCATGTTTATCGGCAACCTCTTCGATTGCCTTTCGCATCCCGGCATATTTAATTTCACCAGGAATGATATACATTCGCTCGGCGATGCTGCGGGCGTAAATGTCGAGAACCTTCTCGAAGAGCCCGCGTTTGTCCTCAGACATGCCATCGCCGTTCATATCATCGTGCGTGAGCTCGCCGCCCGAGATGCGGGTGAGGCTCTTCGCGAGCATGCTGTCTCGCCCGAGCTCGCCCTCAAAGATGACCACCGGATGGCCAGCAATGGCCCATCCGTCGGCGATTTGCTGCATAAACGTTGTTTTACCCGTACCGGGTCCGCCGGGGACGATGCACAGGTATTGACGAAGACCTCCGAGGATAGTATCCAGCGCACCGTGTTCGATATGCCCAAGCGGCCTATTCTTTAAGATACGCAAGGCGGTCTCGTCGAGGCCGACGCTCATGGGATTTAAAGCCGGCACGGTTCGCTCGCCTCCAATTCATGGAGGTATGCAAAGAAGCTCGATTCAAGGATGTAAATGCGGCGGTGCAACGCAATCGCGCGCCCGCTCTCCTTCATCATCTTCGAGGCCGTAACCGGACTCAAGCCGGTTATCTTGCACACTTCAGCGATGCCAAGAAGGCGCTCGTGGCCCAAGTTGGAATCAGAAGAAACCGCAGTTGATGCTTGTACGGCAGCGTACGGTTCAGGCTCTACAATCATGGTAGAATCCTTTCAGGCTAGCTCGCCCCTCCCCCTTCGTCGCCAAACTTAGATAGGGAAGGGCGGGCGGCTTTTTAATCAATGACCGAAAATAAAATAACTCCTTTCAAACAAGCTGGTCAGGCGCTTACTGTTTATATTGTAACACTGTCTGTTGCACAATCATATCTAGTTACAGTTCTAATTTCTAATTCACTTTCTGACTGCATAGACTTTATTGTCTGACTGATTTAATATATATACAACGATGATTGGAGTGGTTATGGGACGTTTACCATTATCCGGAAGTAAGATGCGGAAAATTAAGTTCGGAACAACTGTTCAGGCGACGACCCCGGAGAAAATCGAAGAGCTACGCCTCAAGAACCCCGAATCAGTCAGAAGCACCGGCGAGGCTATCGACTATCTATGCAACCTGCTCACGGGGTTGCAGCCGAGGGTCGCCAGGGCCCTCGATGAGGCGTGCCTCAGGGAAGCTCGGCAAATCACCAATGAAATGAAGGCCCTTCCCGTTGACGGATCAGAAGAAATGAGTTTTAGTCAATTGGAACTTTATCGAGAGCAATTCCAGAGGCTCCACGACCATTTCTCTTTATATTGCGAGAAAGAGGAGAGGCCCCAGGGAATGAGACGGGTCGATCTCCTCGGCGGCGATTACGCTGTCCTCCCCTCCTCTTGGACTTTATTGGAAACAGAGGAATGCGCGAAGTCTTGCAGCCAGGTCGGAATTATCGAAATTCGCGGCGGCGCAAAATACGATGCGCCTCATTTTGCCTTCTTCCATAACGGAGAGTACAGTCAAAAGGACAAATTGCAGCGCGCAACCAAACTCTGGCCCCGCATGACCGACGTGATGCGCGACGAGGTCAAACTGGTCACAGATGATGAGGGACATTACCTAAATATGGACGAGCACCTAGCCGCCCCCATCATTTGTTATTTCAACCTTCTAGATGCCAGCTACTATCAGTCTATGGAGCTGGAGCCGCCATATGGCGCAATGATCTACCGAAACAATGTCGCTTAAAAAAGAGGCCCCTTTGGGGCCTCTTTTTTAGCCCTTTTTAGCCCTTCAGCAGATCATCCAGCACTGATGCTGCCTTCTGGTCATTTGCCTCGATAAAGTGGCTATAGATAGACAGCGTCGTCGATGGGCTAGCATGGCCCAAACGCGCCTGGATCGTCTTAATGTCCGCATTGGCACCAACGAGCAAAGTCGCTTGCGTATGTCTAAGCTCATGAGGCTTCAGCCCGCTATAACCCGTATAGCGGGTACGTTTGACGCCGTCACTCCCAATGACTTCCCTGCTCTCCTTAAAAGTACCGAAGCCGTTTTTCGCCGCAAACAGCCTAAACGCCCTTGAATAGTTATGTCCATCCATCCGGGTCACAAGAGCCCGTTTGCCGTTGGCGGCGTCAACGATCCCAATGGAATGGACAATGGGCGTTTCTCCAGTCTGCCCCACTGCAAAGGAATCGAACTCACTCCGCTGAATGGCTTTCCACCTGTCCAGATAGTCGGCAAGTTCATTTCCAACCGAAATCTTACGCCTGCTCATCTTTGATTTAGGCGGCCTCAATGTCCTGTCGTTCGTATATTGCTTTACTATCCTCAGAGTCTTGGCGTCGGGGTCATAATCCTCCCATGAGAGACCAAGGGCCTCCCCCTTCCTCAAACCGCAGAGAAGTAGAAGCATTGTGCATGTGATAAAGGAAGATGGCTTCTCCTCCAAAAGGACCGCAAGAAGCCTTGCCGCCTCATCGGCGCTCAGCGCCTTACGAGCCTCGACATTCTGCTTGGGCAGTTTCACTCCCCTACAAGGGTTTTTGCCCACGAGGTCGTTATCGACGGCATCCTCCATTACCTGTTTGAGCTTGATGTGGATGCGGCGAATTTCACTTTCGCTGAATCGGCCTTCTTTTCTAGCCTTGGCATAAGCAGTGCGAACGTCATCCGATTTAAGCCGAGTGAGATCGGGATTGCCGAACAGCTCGCGTATGTGACGAATGTCCAAACCTTCACGCTCATAAGCAAGAGGTGATCCCATGGTCGACTCCCTGTTCGCGTGAAACCTGTCCGCATAATCTGATAGGCCCAGAGGACCATTGCCACGGTTGGAAGCGCCCTCAAGTTCAGCTCTATAGGCCTCCAGCGCCTTGGCGACTTCACTCGGCCAGTTTTTCGGGTTCTTGCTTCTGCAGTGAACCCTGCGTGACGGACTACGGCGGTACCGTCCTGTCTCCGGATCTTTTCCCAGGGAAAAATAAATCCGATAGACGCCTTTGCTCTTATCGATGCATTCCGATGTGCCGCGAGCGGTCTTTTTTATCAATCCCTGCAATCATATCCCTCGTTAGATTTTCGATTAGGCTTGCTGGCAAAGCCTTTAAAGCTTTGCCAGCAAGCCTAATCGAAACTTTTCACACTTTCAAGTCTCTCTAAGTGTGAAAATAGTGGGAAATATGATTCTAATAGCTAGCTCAATAATTGTTAATTACCTATTTCTACCTGCGCTTCCTTTTAATTCAGTGAAATTGGCCTCATCTCGTCAAATGCCGAATTCACGTACTCGTAAAGCGGGGGTCACCGGTTCGAGCCCGGTCGCTGGCTCCATTGCACAAGATAGCCGCCTTCGGGCGGCTTTTTTGTTGCTGATTTCGGGCGCGCTTCCGCCAATCCAAGCACAACGCCGCCGGAAACTCTCCTACTCAACAAAAGCCCCGCCAACCGCAATCCCCAAAGGAACCGCGTTCAGCGGGGCCCAAGCGAGCTCCCCCAAGGGATAACGCTCGCAACACGAACAGCTCAGCCGAGCAGCGCGCTACTCCTCCCAGTAAGCATCTGCAAGCAGCTTAAAGCAAATCTTCTTGACCGGCTGCGCGCCATCGCCCTGGAACTCGAGCGTGGGCATGTGAGGCTCGCCGGCAACAAACAGCGCAAACTTGTCGTCAGCAAGATCGCCGGCGATCGAGGCGTCGGAATCGACCAGATCGTAGTCGTCCTTCTCGTCAAACTCCTGAACCAGCGTCAGGCTGCCCGTGGCAACCTTAAAGGCCTCGCGACCCTCGACGTCGATCTGCAGGTCGTGATAGCGCTGATGCGTCTCATAGTGAGCCTCGGCTTCGGGACGCGTCGTGGGAGCCATGACGTTCGCAAAGACCTTGTCGCCCAGAATCGGATGGCTGCCGACCTCGAGCTTCGCCGGATCGTTCTCCTCGAGCCAGTCGATCAGCACGTCGAGGCCCTTGAGCATTCCACGGTACTCCTCGATATCGCCCAATGCACCGTAAATCATCTAAATCCCCTCTCGGATCGTTTCTTTGGCGGCTACTCGGCAAACGCATTACCGACGCTGTTGCCACCCACATGCGTCTCGACCAGGGTAAGGTCGGGATTGAACACGACAGTGTCGGCGTCGCGCCCCGGCATAATGCTACTGCACTTGTCGTCGACATGAGCTGGCAACCGATGCCGGGGCCGCAGCACAAGCTCCTACAGCTCGGTCACGACAACGCCGTTGTAAACCTCGTCCCAACGATCCATAACCAAGTGGCCAGTCATGGGATCCATGGCATTGAGTTTGCCGCAGGTGTTGGCGGTACGCAGCACCGTCTCGTCGTCGGCTCCGGCAGCAATCGCATGTGCGAAGCCGGCAATGGTCGAATCGCCAGAGCCCGTAGCGTTAACGGCGGGGATATCGGGGGTCTTGGCGCGGAACGCACGGCCGTTATGGAAACCAACGGAGCCGGCAGCGCCCATAGATACGACGACCCAGGGGATATCGGAGAAGCGGGCGTCAGAGGCGAGCGCGGAACGGAGCTCGTCCACATCGTCGGTGGTAAAGCTCGTGCCCAGAAGGCCGTTAATTTCGGTCAGGTTAGGCTTAACCAGCTCAGGCTTGACCTCGGACTTGAGCGCAGCCTCGAGCGAGGCGCCCGAGGTATCGAGCAGCACCTTGGCGCCGGCGTTCTCTGCAATGCCCGTGATCTTAGCGTAGTAGTCCGCCTCGACGCCGCGGGGCAGCGAACCCGAGATGGTAACGACATCGGCCTTGCTCGCAAGCTCGGCGAACTTGGCGGTAAAGGCATCGAGCTCCTCGGGGGCAATCGTCGGGCCGCTCTCGAGCAGCTCGGTCTGGTTGCCGGCGTGGAGGATGTTGAGACAAATGCGAGTCTCGCCCTTGATGGGCACAAAATCATTCTTAATGCCGTTAGCATCCATGAGCTCGGCCATATAGGCGCCCATATGACCACCAAGCAAGCCGGTTGCCACGACATCGTCGCCCAGCTGGCCCAGGACGCGGGCCACGTTGAGGCCCTTACCGCCGGCGGTCTTTTCGGGCGTCACGCGGTTGACGTCGTCGATAATGAGCTCATCGAGCTGATAGCGCGTATCGACGGACGGGTTCATCGTAACGGTGAGGATCATTTCTAGCTCCTTATCTCGCAGGCTCCTTATGCCTTGCAAAACGAATTGGCTACATGCGACTACAGAATCTCGATTGTGAACGAGCGCACGATGGTTTCTTTGGGCTTGGCGATAAGGCAGCCGCGCTTGTGCTCAAGCACGTCGTCCTCATCGGAGCAGGTCGAAAGACCGCCCCAGGGCTCAACTGCCACAAAATCACCCTCGGGCTTGCTCCACACAATGAGGTACGGGAAGCCCTCAAAGCTCAGGCGAACACCCTTGTCCTCGCCCTTTTTGGAAAGCGTGACCTGACGGCTCTCGAGCACGTCAAAGATGGTCTCCGCAAAATCGAAGAGCTCATGTGACAGAGGCAGCGTCTTTCCCACCATGGGGTTCTTGGAGCGGTTGGTCACGTCAATCAAGCCAGTCGAGGGGACGGCAGCGCAAAGCTCAGCAGCCTCGTCTTTCTCAAAACGCAACTCGTAGTCCGTATAGGCCTCGCCCTCATCGAGCGGGCACCTAAAGCCGGGGTGTCCACCGATAAAGAAAGGCATGTCCTCGGTGCCCTCGTTGGTAACCTCATAGGAGACGCGCACGGCGGCGTCCTCGAGCGTATAGCGGGCGACAAGCTTAAACGGATACGGATAATCGCTCAGCAGCGCGGCGTTATCCTCCGAAGCCAGGCACATCGCCAGCTCGTTCTCGCTCTGGCTCAGCAGCTTCCACTCCTGTTTGCGCGCAAACCCATGGCGGGCGAGCTTCACATGATGTCCGGCAAACGTCATGGCGCTGTTATCGCGCAAACCTCCGCAAATCGGGAAGCAAATCGGTGCCTGGCCGGACCACACGGCGGGATCGCCCTGCCACAAGTACTCGCGACCTCCAGCCTCAATCGAGGTAAACGAACCACCGGCCGTGGAGACCTTGATAGAAATCGAATCGTTGGAGAGAGCGTATTCCATTGTCCATCCTTTCGAACAACTGCTTTTTGCTCGCAAGAACCCGTCTCGGCCCTGACCAAAGGACAAACCCGCACGTTCATCGATGCGTCCGGTTTCCCAGCCATGCAACGGGGTACCATACAGACATTGATGCAATTACAGCTGAAAGGCCTTCTTATGCGAACCATCATCCTTTATGCCTCACACCACCACGGCAATACGAAAAAGCTCGTGGACGCCATCGTCGAGGCGCACCCCGAGATCGATACCCTCGACGTGAAGTCACTCGGTAAAAACGAGTACCCCGACCTGCACGAATACCATCTGATCGGTGTCGCCACGGGCATCTATTACTCCGAGATCGACAAGGACATGGCACGCGTGCTCACGAACGTGCTGCAGCCGCAGGACAAGGTGTTTGGCCTTATGACCTACGGTGGCAAAAACAAGTGGTACGGCAAGGATATCGATGGCATCTGCCGCATGAGGCAGGCCATCTTTATGGGCGTCTACGGCTGTCCCGGCTTTGATACGTGGGGGCCGTTCAAACTCACCGGCGGCGTCCAGAAGGGACACCCGACCGCTGAGGAAATTAAGGGCGCCGTCGACTTCTTCGACAAGATCGAAGACGAGTATGGCGACATCATCGTCGAAGAGTACGCCAAGCGCGAGAAGCGTCTAGCATACGAAAAGGAGCATCCCGCGGGGGGTCTTGTGGCCGGCGTCAAGCGCACGGCAAAGAAGATCGTTAACAAGCTGTAACTGTTAAGGTGCTTTTGAGCGTTTAACCCATACGGCGGGTCCGAGCAGATTCGGGCCCGCCGTCTTTTTCTATCGTTAATCGGTAAAGGCGTTGCCGACGCTCTGGCCGCCAACATACGTCTCGACGAGGGTGAGCTCATGGTCGAACACGACAAAGTCGGCGTCGCGACCCGGCATGATGCTGCCGCACTTATCCTCGATGTGCGCAGAGCGAGCCGGCACCTCGGTTGCCATGCGAATGGCGATATCAGCGCTGGCGATGCCCCAATCGACAATGTTCTTGACGCCCTGGGCAAGCGTGAGCACCGAGCCGGCAATGCTTTTGCCGTCGGCGAGCCAGCACAGGTTGTCCTTCATGATGACGTCCATGCCACCACTGGTGTAGCTGCCCTCGGGCATGCCGCCGCAGCCCAGGCAGTCGGTGATGAGCACCGTGTGCTGCCAGCCCTTTGCCTGCAGCAGTGCCTTGATGGCGGCAGGGTTTACGTGCTTGCCGTCACAGATGATCTCGGCGTAGGTCTCGGGCGTGGACATGGCAGCACCCACGACACCGGGCTCACGGTGATGCAGACCGCGCTGGCCGTTATAGGTATGCGTAAAGCAGCTGGCACCGGCATTGATAGCGGCGATGCACTCATCGTAGGTAGCGTCGGAGTGACCGATGCTGGTCACCACGCCCTTGGCGTTCAGAGCAGCCGCATAAGCAGCGGCACCGTCGCGCTCGGCGGCCATGGCGCTCTTAACGATGCGACCGCCCGCAGCCTCCTGCCACTGGTCGAAAACCTCCTCGGAGGGGTCAATCAGGTAAGCGGGGTTCTGCGCGCCCACGTGCTTCATGGTAAAGAAGGGGCCCTCCAGGTAGATGCCCTGAATGCGGGCACCGCAGAAGTCGGGGCCGCGGCCCTCGTCCGCCTTGGCGATAGCAGCGCAGGCGTCCTTGATCTGTTCGACGCCATCGGTGAACGTCGTGGGCAGCCAGCTGGTGGTACCGCGACGGGCGAGCTCGGTTGAGCTGATATCGATGCCCTCGGGATCGTTATCGGTAGTTGAGTGGTTGTAGAAGCCATGGATGTGAGTATCGACCATACCCGGTGCGATCCACGATCCCGTGTAGTCCTTAATCTCGCAAGAGGGCTCGTCGGCCTGCCAGGCGCCAAAAACGCCATCCTCGACCATAAGATAGCCGCCCAGTTGCGGGCCTGCCGGCAAGAAGAACTTGTCAGCCTTAATTGCGTACGTGCTCATATGCACTCCTCGCTTCTAAAGCAGTTGACTGTGGTAATGCTTATACCCAGCTCACGTAAAACAAAAAGCGCCCGCCCGCCGTTATGAGCGGACGGGCGCCCTTACAGGGGGACGCGATTAAGCGGTGAAGGGGTGAATCGTCACGCCCTTAACCACGCGGTTGACCGTGCCGGTGGGGCTCGGCGTATCGGGCGTGTTGCCCACGCGGACGGAGTTGAGCAGGCTGATAGCCTGGGCAAACATCACGAACGGCAGAGCAAGGTAACCCTCGGGAAGTGCCTCGTAGCCCTTAAAGGTGAAGGACTCACCCTCATAGACGGTGGCACCTTCCTGCTGAACGGCGATGGTGTGCTGAGCGATCTCGTCGCCACCGATCTCGTTGAGGATGTCGATGTCGTACTGACGGGTGTAGGCGTCGTTGTTGACGAACACGAAGACGAGCGTCTTATCGTCGACGAAGGACTTAGGTCCGTGACGATAGCCCATGGAGGTGTCGTAGGAAGTAGCGACCAGACCGTGAGCGAGCTCGAGGATCTTGAGCTGGCTCTCCTGAGCAAGGCCACCGAAGGAGCCAGAACCCAAGTAGGTCACGCGGTTGAAATCGCCAGCCAGGTAATCGGCGATCTCGGGCTCACGGGAGATGACCTCCTCGCCCATCTTGGCAATCGTCTCGACCCACTCGGCCTTCTGCTCGTCAGAGGCAGTGTCGAAAATAAGGGTGGAGAGCAGGGTCATGCAGGAATAAGAACCGGTCATGGCGAAGCCCTTGTCGTTGGCGCGCGGAATGAGCAGCGTCAGCGCATTGGGATCATCGGCAGACTCGACGGCAAGCTTGCCCTCGGGAGCGCAGGTGATGTTGAGGAACTTGACGTTGTGGACGAGCTCCTTGGCAACGGCAACGGCGGCAAGGCTCTCGGGGCTGTTGCCAGAGCGGGCAAAGGAAACCACGAGCGTGGGATCCTCGGCGCGCAGGAAGTCGCGCGGGGCGCTCACGATGTCGGTCGTGGCGATGGGCTTAAAGTCGTAGAGATCAGTGTTGCCAGCGTGACGCAGGTACGGGGCGCAGGTATCGCCAACGTAGTCGGACGTACCGGCACCGGTGAAGACAACGGACAGACGACCCTCGCCCATAGCGCGAGCCTCGGCCAGGAAGGCCTCGATGGCCTCCTTGTTCTCGCGATAGATGTTGAGCGTATCACGCCAAAGCTCGGGCTGCTGAGCAATCTCGGCCGTGGTGATCTGGGCGCCGAGCTCGGTGAGCTCCTCGACACTCTTCTCGAACATTTCTAATACCTCTCTCTAGAAGTAATCCTCTGACGTGCAATTATACATTTCGGTTGGTTATCTGGTAGTAACCAGTTAAATGCAAAGAATCACCATATGGAAACGATGCGAGCACTAGTTACTGCGCTGGTGGTAAACCTTGTATTTAAACTGATCGGCACGAGCAACCGAAAGTGTGTACTCCACTACCTCGTTTGACTCGTTATACGTAGTCCTGACCAAATCGAGCACAGGCGAGCCCTCGACAATTCCCAAAAGGTGGGCATCGGTGGGACGGGCTATGCTCGCATAGAACTCCTCTTCGGCCACGCGAATCTTTTGCTGAAAGTCCTGCTCAATCACATCGTAAAGCGGCTTACGCTCCAGCAGCGGTCGCTTTAGGGACAGAAATTGACGAACCGGTAGATAGCTGCGTTCGACCATCATGGGCATGTTGTCGGCAGAGCGAAGACGCTTGAGCTTAAAAATGCGATCACCGATGCGCAATCCCATATGCTCGGCCAGATTCTTATCGGCCTCCATCTCGCAAAACTCGAGAATCGTGGTCTCGGGTTCTCGACCCATCGCGCGCATCTGCTCGGTAAAGCTGTAGGACTGCATAAGATTGGTTGCTTTTGCCGAACGGTCGGTCACAAAGGTACCGCGACCGTGCTGCCGAACCACCAGTCCTAAACGCTCCAGTTCCTGCAGAGCCAGGCGTACCGTAGTGCGCGAGAGACCATAGCGCTCCGAAAGTTCGCGCTCGGAAGGAATCATGTCACCGGCGCGATATTCATGGTCAATCTTTTCGGTCAGAATATCGACCAGCTGATCGTACAGCGGTTGCTTACGCGCTCCGATCGCCATCCTATCCTCCCTTTTGCTCGAATTCGGCTAACTACCTAGGGTGTTATGCATTATCTGTCTGCCACACCCGAATCATTAAGAAAACAAAAGCCGCGCGCTCTTTCGAGCACGCGGCTTTTAACATACACATGGCTTAAGGGGTCGGGGTGTGAGCCGCGTAGGGACACACCCCTCAAGCTAGAGCCTTACCAGATGCTCGGCCAGAGACCAAGCGGGCCAGCGCCCAGGATGCCAAGGACGAAGAGCAGGAGAATGCCCTTGGTCGGGGTCCAGCTGTGCTTAGCGAACATGTAGTAAAGCAGCAGCGTAAGCATAAGCGGGACGAGCTTCGGGACGATGGTGTTGAGGGTGTCGGCAACAGAGAAGTTGACCGGATCCTCGGTAACGGTGCCGTAGGTCACGGACTCCATGCCGTTACCCAGATCGGTGACGCCGCACTCGACAGCGTTGCCGTCGGCATCGGAAGCGGTAAGGGCGTTGCCGTCCTTATCGGTCATGGCGATGGTACCGGCCTCAGCGGTCTCGGTATCGATGCCCTCCATACCGGTGAAGTTCTCGGCCTCCTTCTCGGAGACGATCACGGTAGTAGCGGAGAGACCACGGGTGGTGCCGTTGGGGATCTGGAGGTTGATCTGGGTGCCACCCATGGTGACGACCAGGCAACCGACGACGAAGACGCCCATGATGGAAGCGGCACGCGTGAAGGCCTGCATGTTGGCGGTCAGAGCGTCAATAGCGCTGGTGCCAAGCTTGTAGGACCAGTTCATGAGCCAGAAGCGCAGAGCGAACTGGACGACGTTGAAGATCACCAGGAAGATGATCGGTGCAGCGGCGTTGCCGTTGATGGCCATGTTGGAGGTGATGCCGGCCGTGATAGGCACGAGCGTCAGCCAGAACAGGGCGTCACCGATACCACCGAGCGGGCCCATTGCGGCGACGCGGACGGCGCGGATCGTGGGGATGTCAACCTTGTTCTGCTCGAGCGAAAGCACGATGCCCATAACAAAGGTGACAAGGAACGGGTGGGTGTTGAAGAACTCCAGGTTGTGGCTCATGGAAGCCGCGAGGTCGTTCTTGTTGGTGTGGATCTTCTCCAGACCGGGGATGATGGAGTAAAGCCAGCCAGCGGCCTGCATGCGCTCGTAGTTGAACGATGCCTGCAGGAAGCAGGAGCGCCAAGCCATCTTGTTGAGGGTCTTCTGGTCGAGCTGCGGAGCAGGAGTGAGATCCTCGTAGTGCTCCGGGATCACATACTCATTAGATGCCATCTTCGAAGTCACCTCCGTCAGAAACAGCTGCACCCTTCAGCTCGGTCTGCTGCTGGAAGTCCCAGAAAGCGATGCCGAAGCCGATGAGAGCGAGGATGAGCAGAGCAGGGGTTGCCAGCGAATCGTTGGCAACGGTGATGAGCGCGAGGCCAAAGCCCATGAGGAAGAAGCCCCACATATCGCGGTTCATCATAACCTTGAGCAGGACGGCGAAGCCGACGAAGCGCATCATGCCGCCTGCAGCGGAGAGACCGGTCTGCAGCCAAGTCGGGATGGCAGAAGCGATGGTCTGACCGATGGTAGCGCCAGCGATGAAGAACAGGGTGACGACGACAGCGAAGATCAGGCCGAGCAGAGCCATGGCGAAGTAGTTCAGGCGCTCGATGCCCTTGGTGTCCGCGTTGTGAGCCATGTTATCGGCCGTGGACATAAGCGGGGACATAAGCGTGAAGACCAGGGTAACGCCAAGCTGGCCAAGCAGAGCGAACGGAATGGCGAGGCCGACTGCCGCGTTGGGCTCGAGGCCCGTGGCGATAGCGAGAATGGCTGCCATGATGCCGCCGATGACGGCGTTAGGCGGCTGAGCGCCTCCGATCGGCATGTTGCCGATCGTCATGAGCTGATAGGTACCACCCACGAGAAGACCGGTGTTAAGGTCGCCAAGGATAAGACCGATGACGGCGCCGGTGACGATGGGCTGATAGAGAGACTCGAGGAAGTCAAACTGGTCGATTGCCGCGATGAACGTGACGACGAAGACCAGAGCGATCTGGATGATCGAGTATTCCATCTTGCTCCTCCTTTCAAAATGTATGTACGCACTTTGGATTTCACGTACAGAACGTCAGGGTTTCACTCCTGACAACGTGGATCACGAGGATTACGAGAAGAGCTTGCTCGTGTCCTCAACAGGCGTGCTCGGAACGCGCCTGATCTCCAACTCCACCCCCAATTCCTGCAGCTCTTTAAACGCAGCGACATCCTCGTCGTTAACTGCGACGGAGGTGGCGACTTGGCGCTTTCCTTCCGACATGTGCATGTTGCCGATGTTTACCTTCTTTATAGGCACACCGCCCTTGACGAGCGTAAGCACGTCTTCCGGTGTTTCGGCCACGATGAAGATCTTCTGGCGCGGGCTCGCCTTGCCAATGACGTCGATGGTCTTCTGCAGAGAGAAGAAACGCGTAGCGACGCCGGCGGGAGCGGCCATCTTCATGAGGTTCTGGCGCATGGTGTTGGACGCCACGTCGTCGTTGGCGACGAGGATGAGGTTGGAGCCCAGGGTGGAGTTCCACTGGGTGGCAACCTGACCATGAACCAGTCGGTTATCGATGCGGGTAAGAAGAATGTTGGGTTCTGCCATGTTGATCAGCTTCCTTTCGTTATTTGCTGACGACAGTTACTTGATCTCCTGAATCGCGTAACGCGAAACATCTACGACGGCTCCGGATCGGACTTTGATCTGGACCTTCTCGCCTTCGATGCCTTTGACGGTTCCGTAGATACCGCCGGCGAAAAGAACCTCTTGACCCGGCTTGAGCTCGGTGTGCAGCTCCTTGAAGTACTTCTGCTTCTTCTTCATGTTGATTTGCGACCAGATGGTGTAAATCAAGCCCATGATGACAAGCAGGCCTAAAAGGGCGACCGAGGAGCTCAGGACGTTGGCTCCGAAATCGGCCATTAGATGCCGTCCTCGTCGCCGAAGATATCCTCTTCCTCGGAGCCGGCAACGGATGCGACCGTCTGGGCGGTGACGCCCGTCTGTCCAACGGTCACGGCCTGCTCGCCAAGCTCGGCGAGCGTGGCATTGCCTCGGAGGAACAGAAGCTCAATAACCATGGGAAGGTTGGTGCCAGTCAGAACCTCGACGTTGTCGACATCCTGGGCAATCATCATCGACTGGTTGAACGGGGTGCCGCCAAGCAGGTCGGTAAAGACGAGCACGCCATCGCACTCCTCGCGCATGGCGGTAATAGCGGCGCGGAGATCCTCACCGTAGGATGCGGCCTGGTCGCCCTCAAAAGGAACGACGGTAAAAGCAGGCTGGTCGCCGGCAACCATCGCGATAGCGCTTGCAAGGCCGGGTGCGAACTGTCCATGACCGGTAAGAATAAAGCCAACCATTCAAATTTCCCTTCCGAAGGTGTGTACAATCTGAGTCCGATGATTTTCGGAAGCCAGCGGGCGCTCGCCCTTAAAGCTTCTTGGAAAGCGTTCTTTGAAGACCAGTGGTTTCTAAACTGGTAGTAACCACGTGACGTGTTGTTGTCACTATATCACCCCAGAAGAGGTCGCTTTCCTTGATTCATACGGTAAAACGTTTTTGCACCGCTCACGGTGATAAATCGACCGTTTACCGGTCGTTAACACTTCTACCTGCGGTTTTGAAACCGTTTCGAAATGCTTTGGCAAAAGATCGGATCTTTTCCTGTGTCTAAACAACGCAGGGCGGCTAAAAATAGCGTGAAGAAAAATTGCAGGTCATTGTGAAGATATGTGAATTGGTCTTTTTGACTTAATACCAGTTAGAACCAGTTTTGAGATTATCGGTGAACGGTAGTTTTCGACCGTTCACCGGTTACTTGCAATCGTTTGCAGTTGTTTTCCCAGATGAATTAGGGAAGCGCGATGGAGCGCTTGCGCGATCACGGGAAGTTTTTGGCATTTGTCCTCATCCCCCGAACGCCAAACTCCGGCATCCAAAATGAGCTAATAGCTCACGCTAATCGTTTTCAATCATTACTTACTCAGTATACGTAATTATTTATCGTTTATCGTTAATTTTGATATGATACAAGTATCATCCAAAACGCCGATTGGAGAGGTTATGGTCCACCGAAACGCATCTATATCGAATGAAACCATCAGCCGCGAACAGACGATAGCCAAACTGAGGAAGCTCGCTCGCATCTGCAAATGGGCCACAATCTGCATTACCACAGCGCTCGCTCTGGGACTCCTCGCAGTCATTGCGATTGACCTTCTACTTATATTGCCCGGCCTCTCCCAAGGGTCGTGCCTCCAATCCGTAGAACTTCAAGCCGGCGAAGGGCCGTGCCTGGCTATTGTCGGTACCGATGCGCAGGCCCCACTTATGCTCGTCGCACACGATGGCCACACTGCCATAGGGAGCCTCTTGATAACATGCCTCGCGCTTACCATCGCGATAAGCGTGCGCAGGCTTTTCTTCAACATTGAAAAGGAAGGCAGGCCCTTTGACCTTGAATGTAACCAGACACTTCGTCGAGTAGGACATTTATTCCTTATCGGCGGCGTTGCCGTGAGGCTTCTTGGTGCCGTAATCACGGGAATGATACTCTTAGGATTTGGCGGCAGCTTTACGGATGCGTTCGCCGGCCAGTTATTCGAGCCCTCCATGCTCTTTGCAGGCCTGATTATTTGCCTGATTGCCAGCATCTTCCGCTACGGGTATATCCTGCAAAAACAAGATGACGAGTTGCTCTAGGAGGAATCCATGATTATTCTGCGGCTTGACCGCATGCTCGCCGAACGCAAGATCTCATCCAAAGAGCTTGCGGAACGCGTGGGCATCTCCCAGGTCAATATGTCACGCATTAAGACGGGCAAGGTTTCTGCCATACGTTTTTCAACTCTTGACGCGATATGTCGGGCACTCGACTGCCAACCGGGCGATGTACTGGAATATATGCCTGACGATGAAGCCGATAACCTTTTTGGACGTAAAGATTGATAGGCATAATTTAGCCACCTGTTAGCGTCGGAATAATTTAGCCAAATATAGTCGGCCGAGATTGACCAATCTC
>DXMG01000031.1 GCA_019414325.1 Collinsella sp.
GTGCACGGTATCCCAAACGTTGCGCAGGTCGGCAGCCTCGAGACCCTGAAGCTCAGCGACAACGAGCTTGTAGCCATTCAGCTCGACAGCGCCGTCGATGGCGCTGGAGATCGCATCGGAGGAGCCACCGGTGAGAGCCTTCTTGAGCTTGCTGGAAGTCTCGCGCAGCTCGGCCTGCAGGTTCTCCACGCGGGCGGGAACCTCGTCGACGCGGCACTTGAGCGCAGCGGCGGCGGCGTCAACGAGCGCCAGGCGGTCGGCCATGTAGTCGAGGGCACCCTTAGAGGTCACAGCCTCGATGCGGCGGACATTCGAGCCCGTGGAGGACTCGGAAATGATCTTGAACAGGCCAATCTCGGCGGTATTGGCGGCATGGGTGCCACCGCAGAGCTCGCGGGCGAACGGCTGGTCCTCGGCGCCCACGGAGACGACACGGACGACATCGCCGTACTTCTCGCCAAACAGTGCGACAGCGCCGGCGGCCTTGGCCTCGTCGATGCCCATGACGCGGGTCACGACCGGCTTGGAAGCGAAGATCTGCTGGTTGACCAGGTCCTCGACAGCCTTGAGCTGGTCGGAGGACAGAGCCTCGAAGTGCGTGAAGTCAAAGCGCAGGTGCTCGGGCGTCACCAGCGAGCCGGCCTGGGAGACATGCTCGCCCAGGACCTGTTTAAGGGCAGCGTCGAGCAGGTGCGTGGCGGTGTGGTTGCGGCGCAGGAAACCACGGCGCTCGGCGTCGAGCGCGGCGGTCACGGTAGCACCGACGGCCAGCGTGCCCTCGGCAACGTGGGCGACGTGAGCATAGAGGCCGTTGTGGTTCTTGGTATCGGAAACGGTCAGCGCAACGCCCTCGGCAAAAAGCTCGCCGGCATCGCCCTGCTGGCCACCCATCTCGGCGTAGAACGGGGTGCGGTCGAGCACGACCTCGACGTCCTCGCCCGCGGCAGCGGACTCGACGGACTCGCCGTTGCGAACGATGGCAACAACCTTGGCGCCCTCGATGACGTCGTTGTCATAACCGTCGAACTCGGTCGCGGCAACCTTGTCCGAAAGCTCAACCCACACGTCGTTGAAGCTACCCCAGGCGTCGCCCTTGGCGTTGGCGCGGGCGCGGGCCTTCTGGTCCTCCATACAGGCGGTGAAGCCGTCCATGTCGACGGGGTGGCCAGCAGCGCCGGCGATCTCGACGGTCAGGTCGATGGGGAAACCAAAGGTGTCGTGCAGCTTAAAGGCAACGTCGCCCGGAAGGACGGCGCCGTCGGCGAGCGCGGCCAGGGCCTCGTCTAAGTAAACGCGGCCGTTGTCGAGCGTCGTGGAGAAACGCTCCTCCTCGGAGGCGACGATGCCCTTGACGAGCGCGACGTTCTTGAGCAGCTCGGGATAGGCCTCGCCCATCTGAGCGTTGACCTCGTCGATGAACTTGGTCAGGAAGGCGCCCTCGATGCCCAGCAGGCGACCGTGGAACACGGCACGGCGGAGCAGGCGGCGAAGGACGTACTCACGGCCCTCGTTACCGGGCAGGATGCCGTCCGAGATCATAAAGTCAACGGCACGGGAGTGGTCGGCGATGATGCGCAGGGAGCGGCTGGCGCCGGAGTAATCGTCGGCGTCATAGGTCTTGCCGCTGATCTCCTCACCGAGCTTGATGAGGTGCTGCATCAGATCGCCGTCGTAGTTGGCGGTCTTGTGCTGCATGATAGCGGCCATGCGCTCCAGACCCATGCCCGTATCGAGGTTGCGGTGCGGCAGCTCCGGCATGGAGCCGTCCTCCTGGCGGTCGTACTGGGTAAACACGAGGTTCCAGAACTCAAGGAAGCGGTCGCAGTCGCAACCGGGCTTGCAGTCGGGGCTGCCGCAACCGACCTCCTCGCCCATGTCAAAGTAGATCTCGGAGCACGGACCGCAGGGGCCGGTGGGGCCAGCGGCCCAGAAGTTGTCGTCCTCGCCCAGACGCGAGATATGATCCTCGGCAACGCCCAGGGAGCGCCACACGTCGTGGGTCTCGTCGTCCTCGGTAAAGACGGTGAAGTACAGGCGGTCGAGCGGCAGCTTGAACTCCTTGGTGATGAGCTCAAAGGCCCAAGCGCAGGCCTGCTGCTTGGAGACGCCGCCAAAGGAGAAGTCGCCGAGCATCTCAAAGAAGGACAGGTGACGGCCGTCCTCGCCGATGCAGTCGATGTCGTTGGTGCGGACGCACTTCTGGCAGGAGATCGCGCCGATCTCCTTCATGGTCTTCTTGCCCTGGTAGTACTCCTTAAACTGGTTCATGCCGGCGTTGGCAAGCAGCAGCGAAGGATCGTCGGGGACGAGGGACGAAGAAGGATAGAGCTTAAGACCGCGCTCCTCAAAGAAGTTGAGGAACTTAGAGCGAATCTCGGCCGTAGTCATTGACGGGTAGTCAGCACTCATAGAGGGAATCTCCTCGGTTTCATATCGAAACAGTTCAAACGTAACGATATTACCATCCCACCGCGCAAGTGCAAAAAAGAGGGCCGGCACAATGCCGGCCCTTCAGCGAAATTGCATGTTAGCACGTATGAATGTTGACTCAAATTACCCCACTAGTTGTCATCATCGTCCATGGAGCCGTCGATGCCGGTTTTGGTATCGTCGTCCGAGTTGGAGTCATCGTCCTTGGCAAAGGGGTTCTTGAAGAAGCCCGTGGCATCGGGCTGCAGACCAGAGAGCTTAATCCAGGGATTATCGAGCTCGGGCTTGGGCATGGCCTTGGCCTCGGGCGCAGTCTCGTTGCCGATGAGCTCGGACTCGTAGATGAAGGTGTCGTCGCCGAGCGCGTCGTAGGCGGCGACCGGGTTGCCATCGGCATCGCGGTACGGCGTGCCCTTAAACACGGCGCCGTCATAGGCCACAAGCTGGCGGCCGGTCTCATTCTCGAAGTAGTACACGAAGATACCTTTGAGGGCCGCACAAAGCGGGATGGCAATAATCATGCCGATGGGGCCCATGAGTGCCGAGCCAATAACGAGCGCCGTGAGGCTCATGATGGGATGCACCTGCACCGAGCTCTGCATAACCTTAGGCGAAATCACGTTATCGGTGACGTTTTGCGCGATCATTGTCACGATGAGCGTCCATAACGCCAACATGGGGCTGAACATGAAACCAAGCACTGTGGCGATTGCTGCGCTCACCCAAGGACCGACGACCGGAACCAAATGCATGATGCCGGTAAAGATAGCCATGAGCGCCGCATACGGATGGCCGATGATCATAAAACCGATAAAGGCGAGGAAACCACCGCAGATGGACGTCACGACCATACCGCGCATGTAGCCGCCGACAGAGCGAGAAAGGATGGCGACCATAAAGCGGTACGAGGTCTCCTTCTCCTGACCGATGATGGTGCAAATCTCGTGATGCATGCGAGGGTAGTCGCAGGCCATCCAGTAGGCAAGCACCAGACCAAGGAAGATCACGAACAACTGCGAGGCCGTATTGGTGATGAGCGGGAACACACCGCGGCCAAGCTCGGCAGCGATCTGAGACACATACTTCGATGCCACGGCAACCAGCGACGACAGGTTGTCGTCCAAATACTCCTTGAGCGGCGTGTTGTTGAGCGTCTTGGCATGCGAGATCATCTCGTTGAGATCGCCACCCGCAACACGAAGCTGCTCGGGCAGGCGGCTCAGGACTTCCATGATCTGACCAAAGAGAATCGGCGACAAGATGCAAACGACACCGACGAGCACGGCAACAACAACAATAAGCGCGATAAGCGAACCGATGCCACGGCCGACGCCATGATGCTCGAGCCAATTGGTAATCGGGGACATCACAAAGGCAATGATGGAACCAACGGCGAGAAACTCGATAACCGGCGCCAGGATGCCCATAAGGTTAAAGATGACAGCGGCGATGACAATGCAGCCGACAACAGCCCAAATGCGAAGCGTCAGAATGCGGGTGTCGCGCAGCACGCGATCGGTTTGTTGGGGGTGCTCACTCATGAACGAATCATCACTCCGTCGGGGTCGATCTTGTCCTGAATCTTCTTAAGCGTGCGGCGCAGCAGACGCGAAACCTGCACCTGAGAAATACCCAGCTTCTTAGCGATCTCGATCTGGGTCATGCCCTTCACAAAGCGCAGCTCGATCACCTCGCGCTCGCGCGGCGAGAAATCGCGGATGGCTTCCTCAATCACTAGGCGGTCATCGGTAAAGTCGAGCTCGTTGTCGTCGTCGGCGTAACGGTCGAGAATCGAGGGGGCATCGTCGGAATCGGACGCACCAGGAGCCTCGATGGGCACCGAGGTATAGGCCGAAGACGATTCCATGGCCTCGAGGACCTCATCGACAGTCACATCTAGATACTCCGCGATCTCCTCAACCTTGGGCGAACGCTGCAGCTCGTTGGTAAGTTTGTCAGTAGCCTGGTTGACCTTGGCCGAGAGCTCCTGCAGACGACGCGGTACGCGCACGCTCCAACCCTTGTCGCGAAAATGGCGTTTGATCTCGCCCAGGATAGTGGGTGTCGCAAACGTCGTGAACTCGAGTCCGCGCTCGGGATCAAAACGGTCGATAGCCTTGAGCAAGCCCAGATAGCCGACCTGCATGAGGTCGTCGAGCGGCTCGCCGCGATTCTTAAATTTGTTGGCAAGAAACCTTACCAGGTTCATATGGGACATGACGAGCTGCTCACGGGCGTCCGGATCACCGGTCTCCTTGTAACGACGAAACAGCTCGCGGGTTTTCTCCTTGTCCCAAGCGGTCTTGCCGCTCCGGGAACGTTCGGTCATATTAGATATCCGCCTTGAGGTCGAGGGAAAGCGTCAGGGGCGCCGCAGTCTTTTCGTAGGAGTCGCACACGCTCGCGAGGATGAGCTCGGCATACACCGCAGCCTGGTCGTCTTCATCGACCGTAGCCTGGTCGCCAAAGGTAATAGTCATGCCAACGTGGGTCTCATCGACATCGAATTTGATGGTGATGTCATCGCAGTCGACCGCGGTGCAACCAAAGATGAAAGCCTCCTCGGCAGCCATGCGGATGTCCTCGATGCGATCGACAGACATAGAGCACAGGGCACCAACGTTGGCTGCCGTCATGCGCACAAGGCGAGCGAGACGCGGGTCACCGGCAACGGTCAGCGTGATAGGGCAGGTTGCTTCGCTACTCATCGCAGGACTCCTCAGAGGTCTCGGCGGGCGTATAGGTGTAATACTGAGCCGGCTTGGATACAGACTTCTGACCATCATCGTCGCCCGCGGCGGCCTCGTCCTCCGCCTTGCCAATCAAGACGCGCTCGGTCGGCTGCTCGGCTTCTTCGGCGGCAGCGGAAAGCTTGCGCTCGGCTTCAGCTGCAGGAGCCTTCACCTTATTGAAGAGCTTCTGCACAGCACCGGCGGCAGAGTCGGTCACGCTCGACACAGCATTGCTGGCCTCGGCCATACTGCCCGTAACCTCGGAAATGTCGCGAACCACGGCTTCGACCTCTACGAGATTGGAGGTAAGAGCATCAACTGCCGTCTTGCTCGACTTAAGCAGCGGCTCCATCTGGGCAAGCGCCGGCGTAAGCTCATCGACAGCGCCATCGAGCTTTGCCACCACAGGCTGAGCCTCGGCGATGGTGTTGTTGAGGCTGTTCACGGTCTTATCGAGCGAGTCGACAACGGTGCGGGTCTTGCGCAGGGTAAGCGCGAGCTCAACGATGGCCCACACGCCGGCAACGGCGAGCAGCAGCAGGGCGATTTGAATGGGACTCATACAAGCCTCCCGGAAGAATCGAAATACAGACGCCTTCCATGGTACCCCAAAGGAGACCGAACATGCCAAGAGCAGCAACGTGGGACAAAATTATCAGCAGCTACTTCGGTGCATTCCCGCTGCGGTCGCGTTCGCTTTGCTCTACGCGCCATTCTTCCCAACCGCGACCGGCAGGCTGCCAGAACGCGCCGCGCTCCAGTCCCTCGGGCAAATAGCGCTGATCGACCCAGCCTTCGGGATAATCATGGGGATACTTATACACACCGTATTCATCGCTGCCCGGGCGATGACGATCGCGCAGATAACTCGGCACCTCGCGAAGCCCACTAGAATGGATATCGGCCAGCGCTGCATCGATCGAAGCCTCACACGCATTGGACTTAGGCGCCAAACAAACATAGAGCGCAGCCTGCGCGAGGTTAATACGGCACTCGGGATAGCCAATAACCTCGGCAGATTTAAACGCAGCATGCGCCACCAAAAGCGCCTGCGGGTCGGCGTTGCCAACGTCCTCAGAGGCATGAATCATAATGCGACGGGCGATAAACTTAGGATCCTCCCCTGCATCGATCATGCGCGCAAGCCAGTAGACCGTGGCATCGGGGTCGCTACCGCGCATGGACTTGATGAACGCACTGATGATGTCGTAGTGCATGTCGCCGTTTTTGTCATACGTAAAGCCGCGACGCGGGTTGGCAATCTTCACGTCATCCACGGTGATGGGATAGCGCTCCCCCGCCGCAGGCGCTGGCGTTCCCTCGGTATCGGGACGCGTGACGGCAATCTCGCTCGCAAGCTCGAGCGTCGTGAGCGCCGAGCGAGCGTCACCCGCTGCCAGCGTGCAAATGGTCTTGACCGTATCCTCATCGGCCGAGAACTTTCCGTTCAAGCCCTGTGGTGCCTCGAGCGCACGCTCAATAAGCGTGGCGATATCCTCATCCTTCAGATGTTCAAGCTCCACCACGCGCCCGCGCGACAACAGTGCCGAGTTGACCTCAAAGTACGGGTTCTCTGTCGTAGCGCCAATCATAATGACGGTACGGTTCTCAACTGCATGCAGCAGGGCATCCTGCTGAGACTTGGAGAAGCGGTGAATCTCGTCGATAAACAGGATGGTGCGGCGGTCGTACGTATTCAGGCGCGTCTTGGCCTCGTCAATCACGCGACGCAAGTCCTTCACGGTGCCCGTCACGGCGCTGACCTCGACAAACTCACTCTTGGTATGGTTGGCGATAATGTGGGCCAGCGTCGTCTTGCCCGTACCGGCCGGTCCGTACAGTATCACGCTCGAAAGCACATCGTGCTCGATCGCGGCACGCAACCACGAGCCCTTACCGACGGCCTTTTGCTGGCCCACATACTCGTCGAGCGAATTGGGGCGCATGCGCACCGCAAGCGGCGCATTCTGAAAGGAACGCTCGCGCGTCGAAGCAGAAAAAAGGTCGTCCATAGCCATCCCGTGCATCAATCAAAAACATTATCCACTAACAGTATACCTAATAGATACGAACTACCGTTCGTTAATATAGGTACGGTGCGGAAACTTCAATCCCGGAAACAGCTTGCTCGTGAGCTCGCAGAAATAACCGTCCGTCATGCTCGCGATATAATCCACCACGGCTTGGTCCTTGTCGTCCTGCCAGGCATAGGTGCGATTGTAGTAGGAAAGCTGCTGCTCAATGCGCGAAATATGGTGCTTGAAGATGTACGAGGACTCGTCACCTTCGTTTATATCCAGCAGGCAACGGTCGTAGAGCATTTCGAAAGCCTCGCGCAGCTCCGCCTCGGAATCGCCCTCGATACCGCCCTTACTGTAGATCTTCTCGTAGTTCTCCCGCTTGGCCCGGCGAATTTCCTCAAACAGGTCCTCGCTCATCTCGATGCGCGGCTTACCATAGCTGTGCTCAACGATATCGATGGAGGCATGCGTGAGGATCCAACTGTTGTAGGCACCGCCCCGGCCATCATCAAAAGCGTCGGGCGAAAGCAGGCCCGCCGCGATCGCATCCTGACGGTCACGACCGACGTAGGCAAGAATATCCGAGATGCGAACGACGCAGCCCTCGAGCGTCATGGGACGCAGATGCTCAATTGCGCTATAGCCCGTGGCAATGCAATCCTCAACCGTCTGGTCAAACTGGTCAAAGGAGCCCATGTCCGAGAGCTCAAACACACGCTGCTCGTACTCGCCGTTATGGCATAGCACGCCGTCGAGCGTCTGGAGCGACACGTTGCGGCCATACAACGCGTCGAGCACGCGGACCGACTGCACGTTATGGAAAAAATAACGCCCCGTACGCTCGTGATAGATATCGTTGAGGAAGCGCTCGCCGGAATGGCCGAAAGGCGTGTGTCCCAAGTCGTGGCCCAGGCCAATCGCCTCGATCAGATCGCAATTGAGCCCCAGGGCGCGACCGATATCGCGCGCAATGCGCGAGACAAGCTGCACGTGCAAACCGCGGCGTGACAGATCGTCATTGCTACGGAAGCTAAAGACCTGCGTTTTGCCCGCATACCGGGTGTAAGCCGGAAGATGAAGTATCTTTTCAGTATCGCGCATAAACGCCGGACGCATAAGCGTGCCTTTGTCGGTAGTGCGATCAATACGACGAATGACCTGATCATCGTTGCAACGATACGGGTTGACATAGCCCGAAGCACGATCGGCGGCAATGCGCTCGACAAGCTCGGGCGACAACGCTGAGGGAATACGGTCCATGCGCGCCTTAATGACGGCCGTTTCTTGATTAGATTCCATGGCATGCTCCTTAAGAAGGATGCGTAATCGGTTACAAAGTGCAGCCCACGACCTCGATTATGGCAAAAATCGGCACTAAAAACGGGAGCAATGGCAGGGAGCGCGATTTTGTGAAGAGGCAGGAAAGGGCCAGAGCCAGGAGTGCGACGGCAAATGCCACGATGCCACCCATAGGGTCGAGCGTGCAAAGCGCGAAGAGTGCCTTGGCATCCCCCATACCGATGCCCGGGATTTGGCGAAGACGACGCCAGAGGGACTCAGTCAGCACGAGAGCAAGATAAACAATGACGGCAAGACCCGCGTGGTCAAGCGCTGTGTTCAAACCGAGGTCGAGCCAAACACCCGCCAACGCCGCCACGGCACATGCGCCGGCAAGCCCATTGGGAAAACGTCGCTGACGGGCATCAATCGCCGCGCCGGCAAAGATGCAAATCCAAAACGGGATATAAAACATCGAGTACCTCCTCGAGCTGCATCGCAAAAGCAAAAACCACCACAAAGGTGCCTGTCCCCTTTGCGGTGGTTTTGGTGGTGGTTATTTGGCGCCTTGCATGACCTCGTCGAGGGTGACGTTTACGGCATGCTGGGTAGGAACCCAGTCGACCTTCAGGAACAGCGCGGCCACCGTGATAGGGATATAGCTGAACATAAAGATCGGGAAGGTAAACAGGTTAGTCACCAGACGCCACTTTTGCGCGCAGTGAATGTGCTTGTACTCAAAGATAGTCGTGAGCAGCGCCAGGATAAAGAAGGTCTGGTACATCATGGCGAAGGTCATAATGAGCGACGCGGCACAGGCCTGCATCTCGACTTCGGTAGCCAAAAAGCCGTGCGAGAGTCCACCCACGATCAGGAACGTCGCATTGGCGAGCATCGAGATGAGCGACAGCAGCATACCCGGGGCGATCGTCATGAACATGTCGTAGGCGGCAAAGCGATGATAGCGGAACGTCGATTTGACCAGATGCTTGCCATAGGTAAAAAAGACCTGGTAGAAGCCCTTGGTCCAGCGCATGCGCTGTTTCCAAGATGCTTTGAACGTCACGGGTTGCTCGTCAAAGAACTCTGCCGGCGCATAACCGATGCGAATGCCGTGAATGGCGCAGAACGTGGTGAACTGAATATCCTCGGTCAGCGTATGGAACTGCCAACCGTGCATGCCCTCGATCACGCTCGCCGAGATAAGATAACCCGAACCCGAGACAGCGCAGGACGTCTTGCAGATATTACGCGCGTTGTTGAGAAAGCGCGCCTCGCGCAGATACCACGTGGCGTTGGCCGCAGAGATCCACGAGCTGCCGAAGTTCTTAGAGTTGCGATAGCTCGTGACCACATGGAAGCCCTGGTCAAAGGCATCGTTCATCTTGGACACGTAATCGCGGGAGATAACGTTATCGGCATCGAAGATAAAGTAGCCCTCGAACGTGTCGGGATACTCGTTAAGAATGCGATCAAAACCAAAGTCCATGACCCAGCTCTTACCCTTGCGGGCAAGATCATTGCGCTCATAAACGATGGCGCCCGCCTCGCGCGCGAGCTGCGCCGTGTTGTCGGTGCAGGCATCGGCGACCACGAAGACCTCGATAAGCTCGGACGGATAATCCTGATCCTTGATGGAGCGAACAAGGTTGGCGATCACGGCCTCCTCGTTATGCGCCGCGATAAAGAAGGCATAACGATGCAGCTTTTTGGCCTTAGGGGGCGCGACCTCACCACGAAGAGCGCCAATGACAAAGAAGACCACCTGGTACAGAAAACAGACCGTGAGCAGCGTGACGACAATCTGGTTGAAGATCACGATGGGTGTGTTGGTTTGTAAAAAGGCGAGCATGCAGGCTCCCAGCAACGCGTTACGTAAACAACCGTATATCTTACCGCAGGCTTACCGAGTTCAAGAAACCACCTAATACTGGCTAGGCTTCGAGAAGACCAAGCTGCGGGACGATTTCGTCACCGGCGGCAGTGCGGCCGAGCGAACGCGGGGCCAGATCATCCAGAACCGCGGCAAGGTCCCAAGGCAGCTCATCACGGCACTCAATGCGCTCCCCCGTCACGGGATGTTCGAACGCCACGCGCCAGGAATGCAGAAACTGCCTGGTCAGGCCCCGGTCGGCGCGCGCATCGCACTTGCCGTAAAGTGGATCGCCCACGCAGGCGTGGCTGATATGACGCATATGCACGCGAATCTGATGCGTGCGGCCGGTAAACAGGTGACACTCGACAAGCGTGTAGCCGTCGTCAAAGCGCGTGGAATCAAAGCGCTCGAGCACCTTGAAAGTCGTGATGGCCTGGCGCGCAAAGGGGTCATCGGAAACCGCCATCTTCACGCGGTCGCGCGTCGATCGGGCAATACCAGTGTTGATAGTGCCCTCGTCCATGGCGATGTGACCGTGAACGAGCGTGATATAGCGACGGTCGAGCGTGCGCGTGCGGATGAGATTTTGAAGCGCGCGCTGGGTGTCGTCGTCTTTTGCCGCGAGCATAAGGCCCGAGGTATCGCGATCCAGGCGATGCACGATGCCGGGGCGGTCCTCACCCTGCACGGTACCCAGATGGTCGATGCCGCAGTGGTAGACCAGGGCGTTCGCAAGGGTGCCGCTCTCGTGGCCATGGGCGGGATGGCACACCAGGCCCCGCTGCTTGGAGAGCACGATGAGGTAGTCGTCCTCATAGCGGATATCGAGGGGAATGGCCTCAGGAATCACGTCAGTCGGATCGTGAGGCTCGGGCAGGTCAACCGAGATGCGGTCACCGGCGCGTACGGCATACTTTTTTGACAGACAGGTCTCGCCGTTCACGATTACGGCGCCGCCCTCGATCAGATGCGCGCAGGCAGAGCGCGTGGGACAGCCATCGTTGGCGCCCAAATAGGCGTCGAGACGCTGACCAGCGGAATCGTCGGCAACAAGAATATGGATGTCGGCCATTAACGCTCATTCCTTTCGCGAATCTTGCGGGCACGCTCCCCACGCTGCTTGGCTTTGCGCTTAGCGCGGGCCTCATCACGGGCATTGAGCTCAGCAGTCGCATCGACTTCACGGGCTGCGGGACTCAAGAACATGTAGCCGAAGAGGGCGAGCACAACGCCCACGGTAATGCCGATATCGGCCACATTGAAGACGGGAAAGTCGATGAAGGTGGTAGCAATAAAATCGGTCACGAAGCCAAAGGCCAAACGATCGATAGCGTTGCCGATAGCACCGCCCGCAACCATCGCCATGCCCACAACCTCAAGGCGAGCGAGTTGAGGTGCGCGAACGAGGTACACGATAATGGCGATAATGACCGCCAGCGCCAGCACGGCAAACGCGATGCCATGCCCCTCGCCCATGCTAAAGGCAGCGCCGATATTGCGGACAAACAGGAAGTCGATCACACCGGGGATGACGGTCACATGCAGTGCATCGCCCACGGCACGAACCGCAAGCTTGGTCAGCTGGTCAACAAGCAGCACAACCAGCGCCACCCCACCAGCAACACCCAACCGCCAACGCAAAGGCGGCGTCATATCCCCAGCACGACCCAAATCAATCCCCTGCCCTAAGAAAAATCGAATTTCGTTTAACGCAATTAACCATCTTATATTGCCACACGCAGAGCGCACGACATATTCGCTAACGCCAGATAAATAACCAGCTAAAAACGAAAGCGGCATTCCGAAAAACAGAATGCCGCTTAATAGCTTTCGACTAAAAGCGCAAGTCGAAAGAAAGCCTCTAGCTCCAGAAATGGAAACGCCGCGTTATCGTCACCAACAGCGAAAACGTCCCTAAGCGAGCAAGGTGACGTGAAAGAGGAGGGAAGCGTACTTCGGTACGCGACCGACGATTGAACGTCAGATTGCCGCTTAGGGGCGTTTGCAGCGTCGGTAGGTTACGGCGTTCTACGAACGCCGTAACCTACAGCGCGTCAGCGCAGCGCTTGCAAATATGCGCGTGGCCGTTGTACTCGCCGACGGTGGTGCGGTAGTTCCAGCAACGGTCGCAGCACTCGCCCTCGGCAGCCTCGATGGCAACGGAAAGCTCCTCGCCCTGGGTCAGCTCAACATCGGAGACGATGTAGAACTCGGCCAGGTCGACGGCCTTGTCGCCGGTCAGCAGCGCGTACATCTCGGCGGGAACGACCGCCTTGACGCGGACCTGCTGGCTCTTGGTGAAGGTACCGGCGGAGCGGGCATCCTCAAGGGCCTTGGTCACGGCGCTACGGAGCTCGAGCGAAGCCTCGAGCACGCCCTCAAACTCATTGGCCTCGTCGACCGTGATGGGCGACTTGTACCAATCGAGCAGCGCGGCGTACTTCTGGTGATCGACGCAACCGGCGGGCGCATAGGCCATGGCCTCGTCGACGGTGTAGGACAGGATCGGCTGCAGGTCGCGCATGAGCATCGAGAAGAGCTCGGCAAGCACGGTCTGGGCGCTGCGGCGCTCAAGCGAGCCGGGCTTCTCGCAGTACAGACGATCCTTCAGGGCGTCGAGGTACACGTTGGAAAGCTCGGTAACCACGAAGTCGTAGAGCGCACGGTAGGCGCGCGGGAACTCGTAGCTGGCGTAGGCGTCGTCGACCTCGGCCTGGACCTGGGTCAGACGGGCAACCATGAGCTTGTCGAGCGGCAGCAGATCGGCAAAGGCGACGCCGTCGGTCTCGGGCTCAAACTGGCCCTCGAGCTCGGAGAGCAGGAAGCGCAGCGTGTTGCGGAAACGACGGTAGGCATCGGACGTACGAGCGAGAATCTCGTGGTCGATGGAAACGTCGGAGCTGGTGTCGACGGAGGCAACCCACAGGCGGATGATGTCGGCACCCATCTCGTCGCAGACCTTGTTGGGGTCGATGACGTTGCCGAGCGACTTGGACATCTTGCGGCCCTGGCCGTCGAGCGTAAAGCCCTGCGAGACGACCGCCTTGTAGGGAGCATGGCCGTTGGCGCCCACCGAAGTGAGCAGCGAGCTCTGGAACCAACCGCGATGCTGGTCGGAGCCCTCGAGATACACGTCCGCCGGGTACTCAAGCTCGGGGCGATACTCGCAGACGGCCTTCCAGGACACGCCGGAATCCCACCACACGTCGAGGATGTCCTTATCGGCCTTGAGGTGATGGCCACCGCACTTGGGGCAGACGCAGGCCTCGCCCAGGTAGCTCTCGGGAGCGTCGGTGAACCAGGCGTCGGAGCCCTTCTCGTGGAAGAGCTTGATGACGGCGTCGAGCGTGGCGTCGTTCATGACCTTCTCGCCGCAGTCGGCGCAGGTGTAGCTGGGGATAGGCACGCCCCAGTTGCGCTGACGGCTGATGCACCAGTCGGGACGCTGCTCGACCATGGCGCCAATGCGGTTGGCGGCATGGGCCGGATACCACTTGACGTTCTCGCGGACCTCTTTACCAGCCTGCTCGCGCAAGCCGGTCTTGTCCATCGAGACAAACCACTGGTCGGTAGCACGGAAGAGCACCGGGTGCTTGCAGCGCCAGCAGTGCGGATAGCTATGCGTAATCTTCTTCTCGAGGACCAGGGTGCCGCGCTCGCGCAGGAACTCGATGATGTGCGGGTTGGCCTCGTCGGTATCCATGCCGCTGAAGGGGCCACCGGTGCCAAACTCCTCACCGGTGTAGAACTTGCCGTCGTCATCGACCGGCATGCAGATGTCGGTGATGCCCTCCTTGAGGCACGCGAAGTAGTCATCGACGCCGTGACCGGGCGAGTTGTGGACGATACCGGTACCGTCATCGACACCGACGTAATCGGCCAGCAGCGCCACGCCCTCAACGCCGTCAAAGATCGGCTGCTTGTAGTGGATGTGGTGGAAGGTCTCGGCGGGAACCACGTAGGGCTTTCCGTCGACCATAACCGGGGTGTACTCCCAGCCAAACTCCTCGCAGCACTTGGGAGCCAGGTCCTCAAGCATGACCTCGGCACGACCCTCGTGCTCAACGGCGACATAGGCGGCGCCGGGCTTAAGGGAAACGGCCTGGTCGGAGGGGATGGTCCACGGCGTGGTCGTCCAGATGATAAAGTCGACCGGGCCATCGAAGTTCTCGAGGCCGGCGGGCTTGGAGGTCATCTCAAAGCGCACGAAGATGGACGGGCTCGTCTCGTCGGAGTACTCGATCTCGGCCTCGGCCAGCGCGGTGTGGCAGTGCTTGCACCAGTGAACCGGCTTGTGGCCGCGATAGATCATGCCCTTATCGAACATGGCCTTAAAGACCTCGATATCGGCAGCATCATGCTGGTGATAGAGCGTCAGATAGGGGTTGTCCCAGTCGCCGAGCACGCCCAGACGACGGAAGCCGGCCTTCTGGAGCTCGATGTTCTCGACAGCGAACTCGTTGCAGAGCTCACGAATCTTGGCCGTGGGGGTCTGGTTGAACTTCTCGGTGCCGAGCTTCTCCTCGACCTTGTGCTCTATCGGCTGGCCGTGGCAGTCCCAACCGGGGACATAGGGAACCTCATAACCCTGCATCATCCAGTAGCGGTTGATCATGTCCTTGGAGATCTTGTTCATGGCGTGGCCGATGTGGATCGGGCCGTTGGCGTACGGAGGACCGTCGTGCAGCACGAACTTCTTATGACCCTCGTTCTTCTTCAGAACCTGCTCGTAGACCTTGTTGTCCTGCCAGTCCTTGAGTCGCTTGGGCTCGGACTTGGAAAGACCGGCACGCATGGGAAAACCGGTTTTGGGCAGATTCATCGTCTGCTTGTACTCGTTTGCCACGGTACCCCTTTCATATCGTGGGCGCGCACGCCCGTTGGGCACCAAAAAAGCGCCCGTCCCTACAAGCTGGGACGAAGCGCCACGAAACGGACTGTACGCCCGCAAAAGCTCTTCGCTTAACCACCCAGCTTAGATGCCCTCGCCCGCGTATTCGCGCGCTCGCATCCGTTACTCGGCTGGCCTATATCGACGACCATCTCGGCGATGTCTACTAAGACGAACCTCGCGGCACGTCCGTTGGGACCGCAGCTCCGGGGTGATTTTCATCGGTCGCATGCACGGGTTCTCAGCGCTCCCCGCTCTCTGTAACATGCGGACGGCCGATTACTCGTCCCCATCAACGCTTATGCGGAGTATGCTAGCACGTTCCGCGCCGGCGAAAAACCCTCAACACTGGTTTTATACGTTCGAAATTTCTCGCGGCTGTGGACCTTCTCTAGGAGCAAAATACCTGAAAGCACTTTATCGAAAGAAAGAAGGTTGCCATGCGCACGATTGGAATGAGTGATTATACCGTTGGCGAGGATTGCTTTACCGAGCTGCCCGCCGCACTGGCCGAGTACGGAGCGACCAAGGTCGCCATCATTGGCGGCAAGCGAGCCCTGGCTGCGGCGCTGCCGGGAATCGAGGCGGCACTTGAAGATACCGATGTCGAGGTCCTGGAGACGCGCGTCTACGGTACCAACAGTACGCGTGCCAATATCGCCAAGGTCGTAAACTCCCCCGCCTGCCAGGAAGCCGACGTGCTCATTGCTTGCGGCGGCGGCAAGGCGCTCGATACCGTCAAGACGGCGGCCATCGAGCTCAAGAAGATCGTCTTTACCGTGCCGACGATCTGCTCCAACTGCTCCGCCGCGACCGCCATTGCCGTTGTCTACAACGACGACGGCTCGCTCGAGGGCTATTCGTACCCCAACCGCCCCGCGCACATCTTCATCAACCCCAAGATCATCGCCGAGGCGCCAGCAGAGTACTTCTGGGCCGGTGTAGGCGATGCCCTGTCCAAGCAGCCCGAGGTCGAGTACGCCACGAGCGCCGGTAATTTGGAGCACACCGCCGGTCTTGGCCTGGCACTCGCCCACACCTGCTCCGAGCCGCTGTTTACCTATGGTGTGCAGGGTCTTGAGGATGTGCGCCAGAATCTGTCGAGCGAGGCCGTCAAGCAGATCGCGCTCGACATCGTTGTCAACACGGGCTATGTCTCGAACCTGACCAACCAGAACGTTTATTACTACAACTCGAGCGTGGCGCACGCGTTCTACAATGCGACGTGCAGCATTCCTCGCGAGGGAACCTATCTGCACGGCGAGGTCGTGAGCCTGGGCGTGCTCGTGCTGTTTGCCTATACGGGCGATACCGAGAACCTTGAGCGCTACGCCGCCTTTAACAAGCAGATGGGCCTGCCCGTGACGCTTGAGCAGGTCGGGCTTTCCGAGGCCGATATCCCTGCCCTGTGCGAATACGCGCACGCCACCAACGAGTGGAAGCAGGGAAACCCCGAGCCCTTCACCGACGAAAAGTTCGCCGCCGCCATCAAGGCCGCCAACGCCTACGGCCACTCTCTCCTGGCCTAACCGACCAAAACCGCCACAAAGGGGACAGGCACCTTTGTGGCGGTTTTTATTGCCGTAACATGCTCGAGTCGAATTCGCTTGCCGGGATCACACGGTAGCCGTGGCGCAGGAGCAGGTCAACGAAGACACCGTTACCCGTTGTGAGCGTGCCGCTGAAGGATCCGTCGTAGATATGGCCCACACCACACGACGGACTGCGATCCTGCAAAATGCACGCGGCAATCTCGGACGGACCACCTGCCTGCTCACACATATCGAGCGCACGTTGAGCGCCCAGGCGAAACTCGCGATCGACCGAGACGCCCTCGCAGGTACGGACCTCGCCGTCCACAATCTCGGACGGTTTACGCGGCGTGGGCAGGCCGCCAAAGACCTCAGGACACACGAGGAGGACCTCGGTCCCCGTGCGCTCGCAAGCCTCGACCAACGCGCGGTGGTAGTTGTCGAGCCCGTTATACTTGCAGCTCTCGCCCATCAAGCAGGCACTCACCACGATCTTCATACATATCCCTCCCACGCAAATCGCCCCATTTGAGATAGACACTCAAATGGGGCGATTGACACTACGCAACGAGCCTTACTGCTGCTTAGGCATCAGCGGATTCTCGCGCGTGAGGAGGTTCATGAACTCCTCGCCCGTGATGGTCTCCTTCTTGTACAGATAACGAGCCAGCTCATGGAGCTTGAACTTGTTCTCCTTGAGGATCTGCAGGGCGCGATCGTGCGCGTCCTCGATCAGCTTGGCGACAATCGCGTCCACGCGTTCGGCCGTACCGGGGGCGCAGGTGAGCGACGTGTCCTGATTGAGATACGCGTTCTGCACGGTACCGAGCGCCATCATGCCAAACTCGTCGGACATACCAAAGCGCGTCACCATATTACGGGCGAGCTTGGTGGCCTGCTCGATATCGTTGGCGGCGCCGGTCGTCATCTCTCCAAAGATGAGCTCCTCGGCTGCGCGGCCACCGCAATAGACAGCGAGCTTGTCCAAGACCTCCTGGCGCGTCGTCAGGAAGCGCTCGTCCTCCTCGACCTGCATGGTATAACCAAGAGCACCGCTCGTGCGCGGCACGATGGTGATCTTCGTGACCGGCGCAGAGCCCTTCTGGCGAGCGGCAACGATGGCATGGCCGATCTCGTGATAAGAAACAACCTGCTTCTCGTGGTCGGACAGCACCGTGGACTTACGCTGTTGGCCGGCAATGACGACCTCCACCGACTCCTCGAAGTCGTCCTGGGTTGCACGCTTGCGACCCTCACGAACGGCGCGCAGGGCGCCCTCGTTGATGATATTGGCCAGGTCGGCGCCCGAGGCACCGGGCGTGGCGCGGGCAATCGCGGTCAGATCGATCGGCGGCTCGGTCTTCACACTCTTGGCGTGGAGCTCGAGGATGTTCTTACGGCCGGTCAGATCGGGCAACTCGACGGGGATGCGGCGGTCAAAACGACCGGGGCGCAGTAGAGCGGGATCGAGACTGTCGGGGCGGTTGGTTGCGGCAAGGACAACGATACCCTTGTGGTTATCGAAGCCATCCATCTCGGTCAGCAACTGATTGAGCGTCTGCTCGCGCTCGTCGTTGCCGCTAAAGCCGCCGCCATCGCGCTTCTTACCGATGGTATCGATCTCATCGATAAAGACGATACACGGGGCCTTTTCCTTGGCCTGCTTAAACAGGTCACGCACCTTAGCAGCACCGCGGCCAACAAACATCTCGACGAACTCAGAACCCGAAATGCTAAAGAACGGCACACCCGCCTCGCCGGCAACAGCCTTGGCAAGCAGGGTCTTACCGGTACCCGGAGGGCCCACAAGAAGAGCACCGCGCGGCAGCTTGGCGCCAATTTCCTCGTAGCGCTGCGGCTTCTCCAGAAAATCGACGACCTCCTTGAGGGATTCCTTGGCCTCTTCCTGGCCAGCAACATCCTTAAAGGTCACGCCCACATCCTTAGAGGCGATAACGCGCGCGCCGGACTTGCCCAGTCCGCCGCCGCCAAAGCCACCGCCGCCAAAGTTCATCGACGGACCGTCATCACCCATGGCCTTCTTCATGCGACGGTTGAGCCACCAACCGATCAGGAAGAAAATCGCCATGGGAAGGATGAGCGTAAGCAGGTAGTAGGTCATCAAACCCGAGTTTTTATCGGGAACGACCGACTCCAGCGAAGCGCCAGACTCAAGCACGCGATCGGTAAAGCCTGCATCGTTCGGCACACCGGTCGTCTTATAGGCGATGTTCTCGTCCTCACCCTTCTTGGTGTAATAAATCGTGTAATCGTCCGTGTTGTACTCGACCTTGTCGACGCTCTTCTTATCGAGCGCTTTGACAAACGTCGAATAATCGGTCTTCGTAATCTGCTGCGTGTGACCGATGTTGGGGAACAGAACGGTCGAGAGCACGAGGTAGACGACGAAGGCGATGAGCACGTAGAGGATCATATTCCGTCTACGTTTGTTGTCATCCATCTCCATCTGTTTGAACTCCATCTACTGGGGTTGATAATGCTTTCTAGAATACCCAACCCGAACGGCGATAAACCGACGCTGGGCACGAAAGGACAGAGATGGCATCACTGGAAGTCGGCAAGGTTCAAATCTATACGGGCGACGGCAAGGGCAAGACGACGGCTGCTTTGGGGCTCGCCTTGCGCGCGACGGGCTACGGACTCGACGTGTTTATGCTGCAGTTTGCCAAGAAACTGCACTGCGCCGAGCATGATGCGGCGCCCCGTTTGGGTCTGCGCATCGTACAAGCCGACCGCGACACGCCCGAGGCCTGCGCCGCACAGATTCTGGAGCTCGCACGCGAGCAGATATCACAGGTCGACGTTCTGATTTTGGATGAACTCGGAGAAGCCATGCGCCGAGGTTTTGTGACACGCGAGGATATGGAAGCGCTGATCGCGATGAAACCCGACACCACAGAGCTCGTACTGACCGGCCGCGGGCTGCTGCCGTTGGCCGACCTCGCGGACTTAGTCACCGAAATGCGCCCCGTCAAACACTACTTCGACGAAGGCCTCCTAGCCCGCCAAGGCATCGAATACTAGCCATTGGGGACGTCCCGAATGGCTAGGCGGTGGCGCGGCCTAGCCAGTTGCCGCTGTGGTGGTAGATGGTGAACATCGTGGCCGTAATGAGCCAGGTTACGGGGTAGACCAGCAGTAGATGCTCGAGCGACGGATCGAAGGGCATGATCGCAAACACCCAGATCACCCTCAAGACAACGGTGCCAAAGATGGTGAGCATCATAGGCTGCAGACTCACGCCGGCACCGCGAATGGAGCCCGACGCGTTTTCGATAATCGAGAAGATCGCGTAGAACGGCGCGATGAAATGAAGAATCGTCGTGGTATACGCCGAAATCGAAACATCGTCGACAAACAGACGCGACAACGGACCCGAGAACACCAGCAGCACGGCAGACAGTCCACCAATGAGCATAAACGACAGCACGAGCGACGTATGGTAGCCCTTGCGCATGCGCTCATAGTTGCGCGCGCCAAAGTTCTGTGCCGAGAACGTGGTGATCGACACGCCGAGCGCCTCGGTAACCATCCAGACAATGCCATCTAAGCGGCCCGAAAGACCCCACGCCGTGGTGACATCGGCACCAAACGAGTTGACCGACACCTGAATCAAAACGTTGGAAATCGAATACGCAGCAGACTGAAAGCCAAGCGGCAGACCACACGAGATCATGCTCTTACAAATGCCAGGATCAATGCCGAGTTTGGACAGCGAAAGCCGCCACGCACCCGGTGCGTGCATCATGCGAATCACGATCATCGTGGCGTTGGAGCAAATGGTCAGCGCCACCGCGATGCCGCAGCCCAGCGCCTCCATATGAAGCACGGCAACAAAGATGACATCCAGCACCGCATTAACAAGGCAGCCGGAAGCGATGATCACAGCAGGCCCGCGCGTGTCGCCCACGGCGCGCAGCAGTGCCGTTCCCATATTGAGCAGCAGCGCCGCAACCATGGCGGCAAAATAGCAACGAGCATAGGCCACGCCCTCGGCCAAAAGTTCATGCGGAGTGTTCATAAGTACCAGCATGGGCTCAACGAACACTATGCCAAGAATCGAGAAAACGATACCGCCCACCAGCGCGAGCGTCATGGCCGTATGGACCGAACGGCTCAGTCGCTCATCATCGTGCTGACCAAAATACTGACCGGTAATGACCGCGCAGCCGGCGCCGACGCCAACGCAAAAGCCAATGCAGAGCTCGGTGAGCACCATCGTAGCTTGAATGCCACCTAGCGCGAGCTTGCCGCCAAACTGACCGACGATATAGGTACCGATAAGCGTGTAGGCCTGCTGAAAAAACGAACTAAAAAAGATGGGAACGCACAGCGAAAGCAGCTGCTGCCAAATAACACCCTGCGTTACATCGATAGCCGTAGATTTCTTAGCCACACGCCCTCCCCAAAAGCGTACGTCAACCGACAAAACAGTAATTAAAGACCTAAGCTAATAGCAGCTTAGCACCGACCGACGTCGACCGAAACACCCCGAGTCAGAGCCCGGTGCAAACTATCTGCCTAGTGATACAGCCCCGGCTGGTAGTGATACTCGTTGCTCACGTGCGGGCACAGCTGCCAAAATGCGACGGCACTCGCCGCGGCCACGTTGAGCGAATCGACCCCGTGCGCCATCGGAATGCGCACGGCTCGGTCGCAGCCCGCGATAGTCTTGGCGCCCAGGCCGGCACCCTCGGTGCCCATAAAGATCGCCAGGCGATCAACCTCCTGCAGCGCAGGATCGTCCAGCGAAACGGAGTCGTCCGTCAGCGCCATCGCAGCGCACGAAAAACCGGCTTCGTGCAGTGCCGCCAGGCCATCGTGCGGCCACACACGAGCCTCGCTGCCAATACGCGTCCACGGCACCTGAAACACCGTGCCCATGCTCACGCGGGCCGAGCGACGGTACAGAGGGTCGCAGCACGTCGGACTGACCAAAATACCGTCGACATTGAGCGCGGCGGCCGAGCGGAAAATCGCACCCACGTTCGTGTGGTCGACAATACCCTCGAGCACGCACACGCGCACCGGGCGCTCCCCCGCCGCCTCGACGACGCCACCCAAGAACTCATCAACCGGAATCTGCCGCGGGCGACGAAACGCCGCGAGCGCACCGCGCGTCACGTTAAAGCCCGTCAGCTGCTCCATGAGTTCCATGGAAGCCACGAACACAGGAACCGGACCTGCGCCCTCGCGCACAACCAGGCGCTCAAACAGCGGCATCATCTGGTCGAGCCAGCGTTCGCCCAAAAGAAAGCTCACCGGCTCGTATCCGGCACGCACCGCGCGCTCAATAACCTTGGCACTCTCGGCGATAAAGATGCCCTTCTGCGGCTCCAACACGCAGCGCAGCTCGCGCTCGGTCAGTCGAACATAGGCATCAAGCCGCTCGTCCTCGAGCGAATCAATTCGCAGAACCTCAACGGCATCAGTCATAGCAGCCAGCCCGCACCTTTCTTTACAGCACCTATACAAATATCGGGGCAACGCCATGCGCCGCCCCGTCATTCATTTCATCCCGATAATACCGAAGGGATAATCGGTTTTACGCCTCGATGCGACGATACGTCACGAACTCATAATCAACGCCCTCGTCACCCTCACCGGCGGCAATCGTCGCGACCCCGCTACGCCGCGCAATCTCCCACGCAGGATCGGCTTCCAAATCGGGAAAGTACGTATCCACGATATGGACGCAGTGGTTATGCGTGACCTCGGCCTCGACGCAATACGGCAAAAACTGCCGATAGACATCGCCGCCACCAATCACCCAGGCAACGGGCTCATCGGCAACCGCGGCGAGCGCCTCGTCGATGCTATGGACCACGTCGACGCCCTGGGGCGCAAAATCCTCGTCGCGCGTGAGCACGATATTGCGACGATTCTTGAGCGGACGCCCACCGGGAAAACTCAACAGGGTCTTGCGCCCCATAATAACCGGGCACCCCTTGGTACACGCCACAAAATGGCGCATATCGGCGCGATTGAAGACAACCATGTCGCCCTCGCAACCAATGCCCCAGTCATCGCACACGGCGACAATGGCAGAAAGCTTACACGTCATGCGCGTCACCTACACCGCAATGGGAATGTTCTTAACCTGCGGACCGTGCTCGTAGCCCTCCACGATCAGGTCGTCGGTCGTAAACGCGTAGAAATCATGCACATCGGGGTTAAGCGTTACCTTGGGAGCCGCAAACTGCGGACGCTCGATAAGCTCACGGACGATATCGACATGACGGTCGTAGATATGGGCGTCGGCGATCACATGCAGCAGCTCGCCGGGAATCATATCGACCGACTGCGCAACCATCATGAGCAGAATGGCGTACTGGCACACGTTCCAGTTGTTCGCGGCCAAAATATCCTGGCTGCGCTGGTTGAGAATCATGTTGAGCGTGGGCTTATCGTCCTGCGGGCGCTGCGTGACGTTATACGTCACGCTGTACGCGCACGGATACAGGTGCATCTCGGACAGGTCACTAAACACATACGTGTTGGTCATGATGCGGCGGCTGTACGGCGTATGCTTAAGGTCGTACAGCACGCGGTCCATCTGGTCGAAATCGCCCTCGGCATAATGGCTTTTCTGGCCAATTTGGTACCCGTAGGCCTTGCCGATAGAGCCGGTCTCGTCGGCCCACTCGTCCCAAATATGGCTGTTGAGGTCATGTACGTTATTAGACTTCTTTTGATAGATCCACAGGATCTCGTCCATGGCAGACTTGAGCGCCGTACGACGCAGCGTAAGCGCGGGGAACTCCTCGCGCAGGTCGTAGCGCGCCGTGACGCCAAAGTTTTTAATGGTATAGGCAGGGGTGCCATCCTCCCACACCGGGCGGACCTTTTGGCCCTCAGTGGTGGTGCCATGGTCCAAGATATCGCGGCACATGGTTACAAACTGTTGATCAGCCTTGCTCATTGACCCTCCTGTCAGTCGCCTACAAGCGAGATTCATTGTAGCCCAGGCGCACGCGGCCCCACAGCCCAAACATAAGCGCTCATTTTCTGACATATGCCAAAAACGCCTTGCTCTGCGGCGCACACGCGTTATTCTATTGTTGACATATGTCAGATAAGGAGTACGCATGGCAGGAAGACGCGAGAAACTGCGCCGCGTCGGGATCATCCCCGAATACCGCGGCTTTACCCCTGACGGCCTAGCAAGCGGAGAAGCCATCGACATGACGGTCGACGAACTCGAGGTGCTGCGCCTGTGCGACCTGGAAGGCCTTAACCAAGAGGCAGTCGCACAGCAGATGGGCATCGCGCGCGCCACGGTGGCGGCAATCTGCAGTCGAGCGCATCGCAAGGTAGCAAATGCGCTGGTCAACGGACGAGCGCTCATCATCGAGGGCGGCAATATCGCGTACTCCCCCATCACCACAACGACGGCTGTATGGCCAGCAAAGGAGGTCGACACCATGAGGGTGGCAACCACGTACGACAACGGCAACATCTTTATGCACTTTGGACGCAGCGAGCAGTTTAAAATCTACGACATTCAGGACGGCAAGGTGCTCAACGAGCAGGTCGTGGGCACCGGCGGCACCGGCCACGGTGCCCTGGCGGGCCTGCTCGCCAACGGCGGCGTGGACACGCTCATCTGCGGCGGCATCGGCGGCGGCGCTATCAACGCGCTTGCCCAAGCCGGCATCACGGTATACGCAGGTGCCCAGGGCAGCTGCGACGCCTGCGTCGAGGCCCTTATCGACGGCACGCTCGCACAGAACGGCGAGGCCACGTGCGGCTGCCACGGCCATGACCACGAGCACGCCCATGAGCGCGGCGAATCCTGTGGTTGCCACGGCCATCACGAGCACGAGGGCCACGAGGGCTGCAGCTGCCACTAACGGCAAGCATCTCGTCGAGAACGCGCTTCCACGCGTGCGACAACCAGCGAACAAACGGCGAAGGCCGCCTGGAATACCATCCAGGCGGCCTTCGCCATACACGACTCAACTAGTCGTTACTTCTTATTACGCATCTGCGCTTCCATCTGGCGCAGCAGGTCCATATCGGACTTAGGACCGCCCGTTCCCAGGCCGCCCATGCCGCCCAGGCCCATGGCATCCAGGCCAGGAATATTGGGCATGCGCATCTTTTTGCCCTTCTTACCCTTTTTGCCCTTCTTGCCGCCGGCCTGTGCTTGATTGGCCATCGTGCGCATGCGGCCCATCATCTTGTTCATCTCGCCCCACTGCTTCATAAGGCTATTGACCTCGGTGGGAGTCACGCCGGCGCCCTTGGCAATGCGGGCACGGCGCTGGCCGTTGATGATGGAAGGACGCAGGCGCTCCTCCTTGGTCATCGACATGATGATGGCCTCGTTCTTATCGAAGATGCCTTCGTCCAGGTTGCCACCCATCTGGTTGAGCGCACGCTGGCCGCCGGGGAGCATGCCCAGGATGCCCTTCATGCCGCCCATCTTCTTGACGGCTTTCATCTGGTCGAGCATGTCGTTCATGGTAAAGCCCTCGCGCAGCATGCGCTCGGCAGCCTCGAGCTGCTCGGCATCGGCGGCCTCCTGGGCCTTCTCGATAATGCCGACAACGTCCCCCATACCCAGAATGCGCTTGGCCATGCGGTCCGGGTAAAACGGCTCCAGCGAATCGGGTTTCTCGCCCATACTCACGAACTTGATGGGCTTGCCGGTCACCTGGCGCACCGAAAGCGCGCCGCCGCCACGGGCGTCGCCGTCAAGCTTGGAGATGATCACGCCGTCAAAGTCGGTGCGTTCGGCAAACGTCGAGACGACGTTGACGATATCCTGGCCGGTCATGGCATCGACGACCATCAGCACCTGATCGGGCTTGACGGCCTTCTTGATGTCCACGGCCTCCTGCATCATCTGCTCGTCGATCTGCAGGCGACCGGCGGTATCGACGATGACCACGTCGCGCAGATGGTCGACGGCCTCCTGGAT
>DXMG01000032.1:0-9255 GCA_019414325.1 Collinsella sp.
CCTCACCTACGCCGCGTTCCCGCTCAAGGGCGGCGGGGCCTGCGCACTCGTCAGCGAGTACCTGCCGCAGTGGGTCTCGCGCGACCTCGCCGGCCTGCTCCCCAACCCACAGAACCTCATGCTCGTCGGCTGCGCTGCGGGAAGCGCGCTCGCGCTCGCGCTCGTGGCGCGCCGCGCGAGCCGCGTGATCTCGCGCAAGATGGCGCCGCTCGCGGAGGCGGCGGGGCGCGTCGGCGCGGGGGATCTCGACTTCGCGGTCGGCAGCACCAACGTGCGCGAGGTGAACGACGTCCTCGCCGCGATGGACGCCATGCGGACCTCCCTCGCCGAGTCGCTCGAGGCCCGCTGGGCCGCGGAGCGGGGGCAGCGCGAGCAGGTGGCGTCGCTCGCCCACGACCTCAAGACGCCGCTCACCGTGCTGCGCGCCAACGCCGACTTCGTGGCGGAGGAGCTGGAAGACGAGAAAGACGCAGACCTCGCGGCCGCCGCGCGCGACATAGCCGGCAGTGTCGAAAGGCTCGACGGCTACGTGCGCCTGCTCATCGAGGCCTCGCGCGGGTCCGGCGGGGCGGAGAGGGCCCCCATGCGGCCGGCCGAGCTCTGCGAACAGGTCCTCGCCGAGGCCGCCCAGATCGCCCGGGCGCGAGGCGTGACGCTCGACGCGACCACGGGCCCCGCTGTCGCGGGCGCGCCCGAGGCCCCGCTCGACCGAACCGCCCTGGCGCGAGCCGCCGCGAACCTCGTGGCCAACGCCGCCGAGCACGCGCGCTCGCGCGTGGCGGTCTCCTGCGACGTCGAGAGCGGCCACCTCGTCATCGAGGTGGCCGACGACGGACCGGGCTTCTCTCCCGCCGCCCTCGAACGCGGCTGCGAGCGCCTCTTCACAGACGACTCCTCCCGCTCCTCGCGCGACGGAGGCCGCCACTACGGGCTCGGCCTCCACGCCGCCGCCGAGGCCGCGAGCGCCCACGGGGGCTCCGTCTCGCTCGCCAACAGCCCCTCGGGCGGCGCGGTGGCCACCATCGCGGTCCCCCTGTGCGGGGCCTGACGAATCAGGCCCTCACACTGGCATACCTCGCAACCAAACGCTTCCCGGATAATTCATGAGGCCGTACTCGTATTCGAGCCTGCCTATCTCTGCGGCAAGCGCCTCCGTCATGTAGAAGTTTTTCGTGCGGCCCGTCGACTTCGCCAGGCGGTCGTACCTGTTCGCAAGGTCCTCGGGGATTCTCAGGGCTGCGGTGGCGGTTGCCATGACGCACCTCTTGGTTAGATGTAATACGTATATTTCTTTCTATCACATCACCCGAACCCCGCACCGGCGTACGGCCGCATCTGCTTTTTACCTTACATTGTGTCAACCGGTCCATGCCCGGCATATTCTGCCGGATTGAATCAACCGTTAAATCAATCCGAGCCTTTAAGGGGCGGTTGAAATCCTTCGAGGACTGAGGGCACCGTCCCTAGGTCGGCTCCTCGATGGCCTCGGCTGAATTCTCCTGCAATCGACCGCATGGGTTCCGGCACGGGGTTCTGGCGCTGCCCGAACGGGGCGCAAGACTCGGCCGTCGGTCGTGCCGGACGGCATACGTTTTGAGACCGGCAAGCTGTTGCCGGCTCGAGGACAGCGGCCCGGTGCACCGGGCCGATCAATAGAGGACTCAGGTTCACAGCGCAGTTTCTTGGGGCTCGCATATATAGGAAGACTTGATTGGCAATCGATTTTAATGAAGTCGGCAGCGCATGTCAGAGTTTTCAACAAATTTAACATGCCACCCTTTATATCCGCACGCGCGTAATTCAACTCATAAGGACCGGCTATCCCTTGTCTGTGACACAATCTCAAACGCACAGAACAGAATCATCAGTCCAATCATCGCATAAGAGGCAGCCGAACCTTCAAGCACTATTCCACAAAGAACAATCTCCGCGCCGCCAATAAGAACTGTTATCAGGCGCTCTGCCTTTTTGCTCTCGCCGCTCGCATAAAAAGGCGGCAAAGCGCACAAGATCACATATAGCCCGGGAAGGGAATACAGGATCGATAGTCCAAGCCCCCCATCAACCGCAGTGTTTTGCGTAAGAATCAACTGAACCCAAACGGCAATTATCACTGAGCAGGTTGTCGATAAAAGAAGACTAGAAATATAGCACGCAACAAAGTCCCGTCGCATTCGAACAGAGAAATCCGCGAACTCTCTTCGCCGCGTGGAAACAATAAGGTACACAGAAATTGCAATAGAACCAATCAGAGAAAACAGCGGAACAACCAGCAATTCAAGCTTATTACCCCATCGATCAACCACACCCCCACTCCAATGAGCGGGAATTGTATCAGGGAGGACTGACCAAGCCGCCCATAGAATCAGAAATGGAAGAATAGAGAGGATGAAAGATGATAACACTGCAGTAATTTTTTTTGAGGCTCTCATCGATTCCGCATCTCCTTGCGCGCCCACATTCCACTCCGCCTTAAATCAAGTATACGTTTTGAGACCGGCAAGCTGTTGCCGGCTCGAGGACAGCGGCCCGGTGCACCGGGCCGATCGATAGAGGACTCAGGTTCACAGCGCAGTTTCTTGGGCTCGCATATATAGGAAGACTTGATCGGCAATCGATTTTAATGAAGTCGACAGCGCATGTCAGAGCTTTCAACAAACCGCAGGTAAATCCGTGTACCAAAAATTGGTACACGGATTTACCTGCGATGTTCATGCTTGATCAAAAGCCCATCAAGCGATATATCCATAATTTAAATGCGCGCGCCTGAGCTTTTGGTTGAAGTGGCAGTCCGACCGCCGGCAGGCGGCCACGCTATGTCCAAAGGTCACGCCTACTCCCAGTGCCCGGCTACGTCGACGACCCAGTGCTGCCCGTCGAGTTCCTGCCGCAGAGCTACATCAGGGACGTCTTATTGGGGGACGACCACATGGAACCCCGGGAGATCAAGCTGAACGGCTGATCCATCCGTCAACAACATGTCAAAGCCCCAAAACCCAACAGGATCGCGAACGAGGGGATGAATTGACCGCCCGGGTATTTGCGCCCGGGCGGTCAATTTTATCAACCATGGGTGCGATTCTGTGAGGCCATTTTTCTGGCATCCGCCGTTTGCTCCGGTCTCAACGCACCCATCGACCGTTCAGTAAGCTTTGCGAACGCGACCACGCGCACATTTGTCGAACAATCAAATGTCCGACAATGTCTGACAGAGCTGTCAGACATTCACGCACGAACAGGCGAGCTTCGCGAGCGATTGTAGGCAGCTAGTAGCCCCAGCTGCGTCTTTGGCGCAGGTTCGACGTCTGACATCTTGAATGTCTGACGTTGAACGAAGCTGGTTGATAACAAGCAGGTGGAATAAACATGGAGCCCGACACCTCTCGCGCAATCGGCACGCGGCAAGGGTCTGGCCCATCTCATATGTTGCCAACGCCAACGGTGAACCTGAGCGCCCGGGCACATTCTTTGTTGGCTGAAACCGGCATAGCAACTAGCGGAAGGCATCATCGAAGGAGTGTGCTGGAAAGCATCCGTCTCCTTAACTGTTAGAAATGTAAGTTAATAATCTATGTGGTCAATATAATACCGTTGAACCCGCGTATCGATACCGCTCAGTCATTCGCCTCGCCCCCGTCGCACGTATCTTCATTCGGTCTGTCATTATTAATCTAACGATGACTTGAGAAATGTAGGTGCTTCTAAATGTACTGTCGACTTCTTCTCAAACTAATCCTAAGAGACAGGGCCGTATGGATTTGTACGCTCGTTCTCGCTGCAGCCTTCTCCATCCCCATTGCGTTCAATTCACCCATCTACGGGCCCTTCTTTATGAAGCAGGGCATGCAGAGCTTTGTCGACGCATTCAATACGCGCGCACCCCAGGCCAGCGGCATAGACCTATCGCCAGAGCAGCAAGCTGACGCGGAGCTTGCAAGATACGCGAACGCCGCCCTCGCCGCTCAAACCGACGCCGCCTTTCTCGATTCTGCCGAGAGCTACTACGCGCTCATGGACGAAGGCTTCCAATCCGGGTCCATCGTGGGAGACCAAGAGACCAATGACGCAGACCTCGCGTATTGCCGCGCTCTGAGCAGCTCCGGCATCACGGATATCCCGGCCTCCGCAAACGACCTGCCATTCCTTTCCTTCCTGCCTTACGCCATTGCCACGGCACCGTCTTTCCTTCCCTTCATCCCCTTCCTTCTCTCGTCGATACTCGTGCTCGGCGCCACAAGGCCCGGGACCCTGGCGGCGAAGGCGCCCGCGCCCAAATTCCGGCGCCTTATCCAGATCGTGTTTTCGATAATCGGCGCGGGGACCGCGATGCTCCTCGCCGGCCTCGCACCCGGGGGCATTTGCGCCTTGGCCCTAAACGGATTCGGGCAAATTGGGTACCCGATCGCCTTCTTCCATGACGGCGCGCTTGCCACCACGACCGCGGGAGACGTCTTCACGACCCTGCTTCTCGCGCTGCTTGCGGGCGGAACCTTGATATCCGTTTGCTCCGCCGTCCTATCGACCGCAACGAGGCGCGTCCTCGCGGGCCCCCTTGCCTCCGCGCTGCTTGTCGCGGCCCCGGCATTCCCGTTACTGTCCGATTCGGCGCTGGAGCATAATGCCGTGCTCAATCTCCTGCCGCTGGCCGTGTTCTCGCCTATCGAGGCAACGGGTTACGTGGGATGCTTCCCGACGGAATTCATTGGCTCCGGTTCAGGCAGAGCATCGATGCTTGCCGTGGCCCTGATATACGTCGCGGTCTTTTTTGCGGTCGGCGCCGTTGCGGCACGTTCGCCCAAACAAGCTGGACCCGCTAAAAAGCACCATGGGCTCGAGCTTCTAGACGCGAGCGTGGGATACGGGAGTACGACGATACTTTCAATCGGGTCGCTTTTCCTGAGCCCGGGAACGGCAGCGGGCCTCGTTGCCCCCAACGGCTCGGGGAAAACCACCCTTCTTGAAGCGCTGTCGGGCCAATTTCCCACCCGCATCCGCTCGGGAAGCCTGGTGGCAGACGGAATCAGCCAACGCCGATCAGCCGAATTCGCAGAACTCGTCTACCTGAGCTCTTCGGGCAGCGCGGATCTCTACCCCACGCTATCGGCCATCGAGCACCTTGCTTTCGTTAGGGAGGCGTGGAAATCGGCCACCGACATCGACTCGCTCTGCAGCTCCCTCGGAATCTCCCCATATCTCGACAAGCCGACCCGTAAACTCTCGACAGGAATGAAGCAACAGGTAAAGCTTGCCATGGCGATATCGACCGGTTGCCCGTACCTCATCCTCGATGAACCGCTGAACGGCCTCGATCCGGGAAAACGGAAAACCTCCTGCGACGCGATGCGCAGCGAAGTGGCGCGGGGACGCAGCGTGCTCATTTCAAGCCATCTGCTCGACGACCTGGCAGACCTCACCAACTCGTTCTACTTCATCGAGGCCGGCACGCTCGTGGAAAAGATCAAGTCGTCCTCGCAGACGCTCAAGCAGGAATACCTCGATACATACGAGGGAGGTGAATGACATGATAGGCAAGAGCTATGCAAAGATAGCGATTGTTGGCTTTGTACTTTGTCTTGCAATGGTGCTATGTGCATCATTTGCGAGGTATAGGTCCGAGCAGTCGTTCATCGATGGCGCTGAAAATGGGTTTGGCATAGACGGGATGTATGTCAACGATGGCGCGACCAGGCCGTCTATGGCGATTCTTGCAGGCGAAGACATGGAATGGCAAATCTGTAATGACGATGGCTCTTGTATGAGTGGTCGTTTGGCCGCAACGAGCGATCCGAATTCGTTTGATCTTCTCGACAATGATGGATCGGATTGCGGTTCAGTTCACCTGTCGTATGCATCACGAGACGGGATGGACGGCATTCTCTACGTCTCCCACGAGACTGGCGATTTCAAGATGCGCAGGACTAACCGAGTGCCGGCTTTTATCGAGGAGTGAGAATTCCTGGCGGTCTGCCGATCAGGCCGCCAGGGTATCGAACCCCGCATTCATCCGTACACACACGGATGAATGCGGGAAGTGTCCGGATGAAGGTGATAATCAAGGAAACAAAGCTGTTCTGCCTGGGACGGCTTTGGCCTGGACTTTAACCACAGCATCGCAATCGACACTTATCAGCTCGCGCAACGCGCATGGCCAAATCTCGGACGCTGGTGCATGGAGGACCTTCGAGATTTACTGGACATCCAAATCGACGACGCACACCGCGTGCTCGCCGACTGCGAAGACGAGATGGCTGTCTACAATGCGATCAGAAACGGCGTGAAGTCCGGAGATCTTTCTGTGGAACCGCCGCGCCGTCGCGCGAGCCGACCGGGCAACCCGGGCAATCTGGTCCCGGCTCTCCTGGTCGTATTCCTACGATATCGCCCCTAAATCACCAATGTGTCAGATAAAGAATGATGCAATGGCTGTGATCACGCCTACGGCGGACGCAACGACTGCGCCTTTTTTCCTCTCCTTTAGTCCGACGATTAGGGTTGCCGTAAAGTAAAGGGCGGAAATGCAGTCTATGGCAAGCAAAACGAGTTCCTTGGGCGGTTTCAGCAAAAGGTCGCTAGCAAAGAGTGATGCGAGCAGAGTAAAGCCGATTGTGTCCAAGTATCTCGATTGATTTTGCGACAACATGGCAACTTCCTTTCAGAACATGCAAGTGAAATGTCGGTACGATGTCATTGCGGTTGCAAAAAAGCCGCCGCCAGGACCGGTTGTCACGAGACCGGCGATAACTTCTGCGGTGCCAGCAAGGTAGGGATCGCGCAGGCAAGCCTCCTCCTTCGCGTCCAGCTTGACCTTGTGAGGGACGGTGCGGTTATTTGCAAATCCGTGAGAATCGCACCACGCCTTGGAATATGAATCCGTGCAGCGCCCGCGCTCAAAAGGGGATATATCGTAATTTTCGTCGTAGTTGTCTCCGACGTAGATCTCGCTGCTCTCGGCGGGAGATCCCTCGTCGGCATGGGCTGCCGCAACGGGCACAAATGGTGTCATGACAAGGGAGAGGCAAAGAGCTGCTGAGAGATGGAGGGCAGGCACTTCTTCATGGCTGGCTCCTTAATCTGGCCTTTGATAGTTACTCGATGTCGCCTCCTTCCGCTTTATATCCGTTGTATTCGGCGTATTTCTTTAATAAGGCAAGAGGTTCTTCCTCTCCTTCGGATGGGCCGATGATGTTTCCTTGATCATCCAGTATGAATACGGACGAAATATGCTCAAGTTCATATTGGTCATACACAGCCTTATCTTAATCTATGTATATGGGAAAGTCTCCTTCATGGACCGAGGCTTCTTCAATTGTGCTGTCCTCGGAAACAGTGAAAAGGTTCTTCCTTAAGGCCGCGAAATTATCAAGTTGTTGCATATCCTCTATGAGAGATTCGCAGTGCGAACACCACGATGCCCAGATACCGCGTCATCGGTATCAACCATGACGACCTCGCCGACGGTAGCGGCAAGGCGGGGCTGACGTTTGAGACGACCAACGATGTCCTATACAAACACATCTGGAACGACACAAAGACCAATGTCGGCGGTTGGAGGTCCTCTAAGCTCCGCGCCCGCCTGAACTCCGGTGACCTCTGGGCGCTCCTGCCGGCCGAGCTCCAGTCCAAGGCGAAGGCCGTCACGAAGATGACGGACAACGAGGGCGGCGGTAGCGCCGGCACTCCGACGGCAACGAATGACAAGGTCTTCATCCTCTCGACGACCGAGATTTACGGAGACCTCCAGTCTGACGCCGCCCAGTACGAGTACTATGCGACGTCGAGGTATTCTGGACCTGAGATTGTGTGCTATTTCAGCACTCGTTCCGTGCCTCCGAGTGACTCAACGGACTTTATCTATGTTGACCCTTTCGGTCGCTGGAGCAGCGGTAGTGCCAACAGTGCCGGCAACGTGTTTCCCGCTTGGTGCTTCTAGATTTTCTAGTGCAAGGCCCGCGCGACTCCGCGCGGGCCTATCTTTTGGCAAGTGTACGAACGGTTTAGGTTCGCGGCACAGGTATTCGGTTTGAGGAGAAATGGGGTCATACAGCGGCTCTCAGAGCGCCTGCTGCACTCCCCCGCCATTACCCCTGCGGCGTCCTCGTATGGAGCCCATCCTGGTTGGCATATCGTTGCAATCGCTCACTTGTCCACCGGTCAAGTGAACTACTGGAATAAATACAGCGACACGCTTGTCCGTTACAGTCGCTATATCTGTGTAAATCGCCGCGATAAATACAGCCCGTACTCGGCTGTATACCAGCTACGCGTATGTAGATTCATATCGCGTTAATAAATCGGCTCAAGCGCGTGCAAAACGCGCAAGTAGCCGCAAAAGGCGAATATCGCGTAGGTAGATTTTTAGCACCCTGTTGCTTAATCAAAATTAAGCAATTGCTTAAAACAAAAAAGGTCAGGCACTAGGTGCCTGACCTGCAAACTTCTGGTCGGGACGACTGGATTCGAACCAGCGACCCCTTGACCCCCAGTCAAGTGCGCTACCAAGCTGCGCCACGTCCCGAAGCTTTTGTTTGTTGCCCTGCTCTCGCTCGCAACAGGGAGTATATTAACCCGAAACTTTGCCCTTGTGCAAGAACTTTTTTAAATATTTTGAAGCAAGTCCAAAATTGTATCTGCGAGCTGGGGTTTTGTTAGCACGGGGAGTTCTTGCGTGCCCGCTGTGCTCACAATCCAGGCCTTGTTAGTGTCGGTTCCAAAGCCCGAATCGGCGCGCGAGACATCGTTTGCGATAATTACATCGCAACCCTTGCGGGCCAATTTGCGCTCGGCGTACTCGACAACGTTATCGGTCTCGGCCGCAAAGCCGATCACGCACCGCTCTCCCTTTTGGCGCGAGAGCTCGGCCAAAATGTCGACCGTCTCGACAAGCTCGATGCGATCCAAGCGTTCGTTGGACTTTTTGAGCTTATGGTCCGCAGGGGTGGCGGGGGTGTAGTCGGCGACGGCGGCCGCACAAATGGCCGCATCGGCCGTCTGGAAGGCGCTCAGCGCCGCCCGGAGCATCTCTGCGGCGGTCTGCACGCGTATGCACTCCACGTCGCGGGGAACATCGACCGATGTCGGTCCCAACACGAGCGTGACCGCAGCACCGCGGCGAGCAGCCTCCCCCGCCAGGGCGATACCCATCTTGCCCGAAGAGCAGTTGCCAATGAATCGCACGGGGTCGATCGGCTCGTGCGTGGGACCGGGGGTAATTACGATGCGCTTACCCGCCAGGTCCTGTGGCGCGGGGTTGAGCAC
>DXMG01000032.1:9265-11418 GCA_019414325.1 Collinsella sp.
CCTCACAGACAGCCTCTACGATGTCCTCGGGCTCGCTCATGCGTCCCGTGTCCACGTCGCCGCAGGCAAGGTAGCCGCTGCCCGGACCCACCACATGGACACCGCGCTCGCGCAGCGTGGCCATGTTGGCCTGCGTCGCCGGCGCCTTCCACATGCCGTTGTTCATAGCGGGTGCGATCACGATGGGTCGCGGCGTCGCAAGCAGCGTGGTGGAGATGAGGTCATCGGCGACGCCGTTGGCCATCTTGGCGATGATATTGGCCGTCGCGGGCGCCACGACCACCAGATCGGGCTCCTGCGCCAGCGAAATGTGGTGGATGGGGTCGGAGGGATCGTCGAATAGGCCCACCGCGACCGGCTCATTGGTGAGTGCGCGGAAGGTAAGCGGCCCCACAAACTCGGTGGCATGCTCGCTCATAACGACCTTGACGCGCGCGCCGCGCTTTTGCAGCAGGCGCACGATATTGCACGACTTATAGGCGGCGATCCCGCCGGTAATGCCCAGCAGGATCGTATTTCCCTCAAGTTGCATTGAATTGTTGGGTGCCGCCATCGTTTAAGCTTCCTTGCTCGGGAGCACCAGGAGGCGGTGGCAGTACGGGCAGTGCGTAATCTCGCTGCCGTCGTGGTTGAGGTCGCTCATGGACGATGCCTGCAGCGCGGTGTGGCAGACCGTGGGGATGTTGCCCTGGATGGTCTCGACGGCCAGGCCGCGGAACTGCTTGAGCAGGCGCTCGTAGTCGGTGAGCACGTCGGCCGGCAGCGTTGCGGCAAGCGCGGTGCGCTCCTTAGTGGCGGCGTCAATCTGAGCCTGCAGGTCGGCAGCCTTGGCGCGAGCGGCCTTGGTATCGGCCTTCACGCCCTCCTCGAACTTGGCGATGATGGCCTGCGCGCGGGCCTCGCGGTCGAGCGCCTCCTTATGGGCGACAACGACGTCCTTGCGGGTGTGCTCAATCTTGTCCAGACGCTTGGCCAGGGTGGCGAGTTCATTCTCCAGGTCCTGAACCTCGCGGTAGTCGGAGCCGTCGACGTGGCGCTTCTTGGCAGCCTCGATGGCGTTGTTGGTCTGAATCTCGGTGGTGTTGAGATCGTCGAGTTCAATGTCCAGATCCTTGCGCTGGGCGTAGAGCTTGGTCATCTCGGCCTTGAGCTTAACGTAGGTCTTGCGCTTGGAAGCGAGCTCCTTGAGCTCCGGCATATTGGCAAGTTCGCTCTTGTTGCGGGCGAGTTCCAAATCGATCTGTTGCAGCTTGAGTAGCGTAACGCCGGCGCTCATAAGTTCTCTCCTTTTGTCACAGTCCACCATTGGCAAGGGTTCAGTATTTTAATCGCATGACGGGGGTCGACCCCGGCGTCAACTGCAGAGTTCATCAATATATCAACGAACGGCTCCTCAGAGCGGTCGTGACCGAGCAAGATCACCGGTAGCCCGCGCAAGGCAAGGTCTTGCGCCACGTGGTAGCCCGCCTCGCCCGTCACGACAACATCTGCGCCCGCGGCGATGGCGAGCTCTCCGAAGTCGCCTAGGGAGCCGCCCAAAATGGCGACGGTGCGGCACGGGTGATTGGCCTCGCCCCACACGCGTGGGTCGCTGCCAAACGCCGCTGCTGCGCGCGCGGCAAGGTCACGCAGGCTGCAGGGGTCGTTCAACGTTGCAAGCGCGCCCAGTCCGGTCGCTTCGGGGTCGTCCACGTGCTCCAGTGAGCTCACGGGTGCGGCACCCAGCAGCTCGCTCAGGCAGATGCGGGCTTCGTGCGAGCGGTCCAGGTTGGTGTGGAGCGAGATAATGCTCACGCCGCAACGCGCTGCCTCGTAGAGCGCCGCACTGCATTGGGGGCGTGCAGCATCCGCCGGACAAAATGCCTCGGGCGCCTTGATGTATATGGGATGATGCGTCAGCAGCACGTTGGCACCGGCCTCGAGAGCACGGTGCACATTGGCTTCGGTCGCATCGAGTGCGCAGGCAACACCGGTAATCTGCGCGGCAGGGTCGCCGACGGAGAGTCCTACATGGTCCCAACTCTCAGCATCAGTCTTGGGATAGCGTGCCAGCAGCGCGCGCTCAAGCTCGGCGACGATCATGCGGCGCCTACGATCGAGAGCAGCGTCTGGGCAAACTCGTCCAGATCGCCCGGATTCACGCGGTCATCAAA
>DXMG01000032.1:11428-15946 GCA_019414325.1 Collinsella sp.
TGCGCAGTGCGCCCAATGCCTGCTCGCGACCGATGCCCATCGCGCTCAAAACGTGACTGGGGTCCATATTGCCGCTCGAGCATGCCGAGCCTGCCGATACCTCAAAGCCGGCGGCGTCGAGCTTGATGATGAGCTCCTCGGAGTCCATGCCATCAATGTAGATCGATACCATGCCGGGCAGACGGTCGGCCTGCTCGTAGTCGCCCATGGTGGCGTGAATGCGCGGGTGGGCCGTTAGCGTGGCGTAGAGCTTGTCGGAAAGGGCTTGCAGCGTCGCCCGCTCCTGAGCCACATGGGGCGCCAGAGACGAGGCGGCAGCGGCAAAGGCCAGCTGCGTGCGCAGGTCCTGCGTGCCGGCACGTCGTCCGGCTTCCTGTCCTCCGCCAAAGATGCGCGGGCGCAGCGGGGTGCGGGTCTTAACGTAGAGCGCGCCGGATGCCACAGGACCGCCAATCTTGTGGGCGGCGACGGACATAGCATCGACGCCCAGCTCGGCGGCATCGAGCGGAATATGCAGATAGCCCTGGATGGCATCGGTGTGGAAAAGGGCGCCCACGGTATGCGCGGCCGCGGCAAGCTCACGGATGGGCTGCACCACGCCAGTCTCGTTGTTGGCAACCATGATGCTCACGAGCGCCACGTCGTCGCCTAGCAGCTCGATAAGCGCGGCAGGCTCAATGTAGCCCGCGCGGCAGGGCTGTACCAGGTCGACGGTAAAGCCAGCGGCACGCAGCAGCGGCAGGTTGTCCAGAATCGAATCGTGCTCGATGGCCGAAACGATTACACGATCGCGCTTGCGATCGCGCTGACGAGCGCCCTCGGCAAGACCGAGCAGCGCCAGCTGGTTGGCTTCGGTGCCGCCGTTGGTCAGAACAATCTCGGACGGGCGGACGCGCGCGCCAAAGCTGCGGGCAATCTCGCGACGCGCCACTTCCAGGCGTGCAGCGGCCTTGCGGCCGAGCGAATGCAGCGAGTTGGGGTTGACGCCGGCAAGCTCGCTGTCGTCGTACTCGCGCTGCGCAAGGAGCGCCTCGGCGCGCATGGGCGTCGAGGCGGCATAGTCAAGATTAACGGGTATGCGGTTTTGACCTGCGGTCATAAGGGTTTATGCCTCCTGTGCGGCCTCGTTGCCCAGCTTCTGCAGCAGCGCAACCTCGGCAGCGGGATCTTCGGACTTAAATACGGCGGAGCCGGCCACGAGCACGTTGGCGCCTGCCTTGACGACCTCGGCAATGTTCTTGGAAGAAATACCGCCGTCGACCTCGATGAGGGGCGACACGCCGTGGCGCTCGCACATGGCTTTGAGCTCGTGGAGCTTATGCAGAGTGCCCGGGATAAAGCTCTGGCCGCCAAAGCCGGGGTTCACGCTCATGAGCAGCACCATGTCAACAATGTCGATGATGCTATCGAGCACGCAGACGGGCGTGGCGGGGTTGAGCACCACACCGGCCTTGACGCCGCGCTGCTGCAGATGCGTGAGCGTGCGGTGCAGGTGCGTGGAGGCCTCGTAGTGCACGGTGATCATATCGGCACCGGCATCGGCATACCAATCGACCGTCTCGTCGGGATTCGACACCATCAGGTGTGCGTCGACCGGCACGTCGGTGGAGCGCTTGACGGCCTTGAGGATGTCAACGCCAAAGGTGAGGTTGCCGGTAAAGTGACCGTCCATAACGTCGAAGTGCACGTAGTCGGCGCAGGCGATTTTGTCGAGCTCGCCCTTGAGGTTGGCCATGTCGGCCGAAAGGACGGACGGAGCGATTTTGATGGAACCCATGGTGGAAGCCTTTCTGCGTTAGTCGGTGAGTCCGTAGAACTCTTGGGAGGGTACGCGGTCGGTAAGAATCTCGAGCGCCCTATCCAAAGTAACACCGTTGTAGAGCGTTTGCTCCACGGCAAAGGTGAGCGGAATGTCTACGCCCAGTGAACGGGCGAGTTCGCTGACGCTGCGGGCCGCGACGGCGCCTTCGACCACCATATGCGTGCGCGTCTGATACTCGTTGAGTGACACGCCGTGGGCAAACTCGTAGCCAAAGGTGCGGTTGCGCGAATGCTCCGAGGTGCAGGTGGCAATGAGGTCGCCCATGCCGGCGAGTCCCATGCAGGTCATAGCTTGACCGCCGCGGGCGTGCACCAGACGGCTGATCTCGGCCAGGCCGCGCGTCATGATAAGGGCAAGCGTATTGTCGCCGGCACCGGTGCCGGCGGAGATGCCGCACACGATGGCGATAACGTTTTTCATGGCACCGCAAACCTCGACGCCGGTCATGTCCTGCGACAGGTAGATGCGGAAGGCCGTGGATAGGAGCAGGTCCTTAAAGGTCTCCCCTATCTGCGGATCTTTGCTTGCGATGACGGCGGCAGAAAGTCCGCCGCGGCAGATTTCCTCAGCATGGTTGGGGCCCGAGAGCGCCGCCACGCGCGACTCGTTGCCGATCTCGCTGGCGATGACCTCGCTCATGAGCAGGCCGGACTCGGGCTCAATGCCCTTGGTGAGGCACAGAACCGGCGTCTCGTCCGCGATGTACGGCGCCGCCTGGTGGCAGACGTCGCGCAGGTGCGTCGAAGGCACGGCAAAGATGATCGCATCGGCACCGTCGAGCGCCTGGGCGAGCTCGGTCGTTGCCACCACGTTGTCCGGCAGCTCGTAGCCCACCAGATAGCGAGGGTTTCGGTGCTCGCCGTTAATACCGGCGGCCGTCTGCTCGCTGTGGGCCCACATGGTCACGCGCTCGGCCCGCGCGGCGGCAAGGCCCGCGACGGCGGTTCCCCAGGAGCCGGAGCCAATCAGCGCAACATTCATGACTCTCTCCTACTTATCGTCGGGCTCGGTGACGCGCTTGGTAAACGAGAGCTTGGACTCCTTACCCGTCATGAGCTTTTTGATGTTCGCACGATGGGCCCACACCACAGTAATGCCGATCAGCGCCATGCAAAACTTAAGTCCGAGGCTGCTGTACGGAAAGACCGCGCAGGCAGCGATGGGAAGACCGATGGCCGCGGCAAGCGAGCCCACCGACACAAACTTGGTGATGGCGACGGCCACGATAAACATGCCCAACAGCGAAAGTCCGATGGGCCAGTACCAGGCGAGGATGACGCCCAGACCAACTGCGATGCCCTTGCCGCCATGGAAGTTGAGGTAGGGCGAGAAGATATGGCCCCACACGGCTGCCAGGCAGATGACGCCGAGCATCCAGTCGCCGGCGGCACCGGGGGCCATAATGCTCACGGGGAAGCCATAGCCCAAGTCGGCAATGAGCGGACGCGCGATAAGGACGCAGATGGCGCCCTTAAGGCAGTCGAGCAGCAGCGTGAGCGCAGCCACCTTGGGGCCGGCCACGCGCAGGGCGTTGGTGGTGCCGATGTTGCCGGAGCCCGCCTTACGAATGTCCGTGTGGTTGAACACGCGGCCCAGGATCAGACCAAACGGAATCGCCCCGATAAAGAACGAGACCACGGCGCAGATGGCGGTCAGAAGAATCGGATTATGCATCCTTTTGCTCCTTCTTCCTAAAGAAGAGTCGAATGGGCGTGCCGGCAAAGTCGAAGGTCGAGCGCATGCGGTTCTCTACGTATCGCTGGTAGGTGTCGTTGACCAGGTCGCTGTGGTTGACGAAGAACGTGAACGTCGGCGGGTTGACGCCCGTCTGGGTCACATAGTGCATACGCAGGCGGCGCTTGCCGTCCACCACGGTATGACCGAACTCGCGCAGGTCGGTAAGGAACGTGTTGAGGCGCGAGGTGCTGATCTTCTGCGAACGCGTCTTTTCGGCGGCGTCGACCATCGCCCAGATCTTCTCGACGCTGCGGCCAGTGAGGGCAGAGATGCGCAGGTACTGGGCCCAGGGAGCCATGACGCCCAGACGGCGGTCGATGGTCTCCATGCAGGCCTCGCGCTTGCGGTCGTCGTCGAGCAGATCCCACTTGTTGAGCAGTACAACGATGGCGCAGCCGCGCTCGATGGCAAGACCCATGACCTTCTGGTCCTGCTCGGTAACGCCCACGGAGGCGTCGACGACGAGCAGCGCCACGTCGGCGCGGTCGATGGCGCGCAGGCCGCGGACCATGGAGTAGTACTCGATGTTCTCGTACACGGTGCTCTTCTTACGGATGCCCGCGGTGTCGACCATGCGGTAGTGCTTGCCGTTGCGCTCGACGACCGTGTCGATGGCGTCGCGCGTCGTGCCGGCAATGTTGGACACGATAGAGCGGTCGGCGCCCAGGATGCGGTTGAACAGCGACGACTTACCGGCGTTGGGTCGGCCGATGATGGCCACATTCAGCGCGTCGGGGAACTCGTCGGCGACTTCGTCCTCTTCCTCGGGAAGCAGGGCCACGATGTCGTCGAGCAGGTCGCCCGTGCCGTGGCCGTGCAGGGCCGAGAGCGGCGTGGGCTCACCGATGCCGAGCGAATAGAACTCCCAGATGCTGTCGTTCTCGCGATCGGGGTTGTCGAGCTTGTTAACCAGCAGAAAGACCGGCTTGTCGCAGCGCTTGAGCATGCGGGCGACCGAC
>DXMG01000032.1:15956-25678 GCA_019414325.1 Collinsella sp.
TCCTCCTCGGTGACGCCGGTGCGGCCGTCGACCACAAACAGGATGACGGCGGCTTCCTCGGCGGCGGCGAGCGCCTGGTCGCGGATGGACGTGGCAAACACGTCATCGCTCTTGAGCGGCTCGATGCCGCCCGTGTCGACAATGGTGAACTCGCGGCCGTTCCAATCGGCCGTGTGATACGAGCGGTCGCGCGTGACGCCGCGAGACTCGTGGACGATGGCGTCCGAGGTCTGGGCCAGGCGGTTAACGAGCGTGGACTTGCCCACGTTGGGGCGTCCGACGACGGCGACGATAGGTTTCATCTGCTCTCCTTTAATGGGTAGGGTCAGTGGAAGTGTTAGAGTCGGCAGGCATTATGTCAAGGATGTGCTCCAGGGTATCGAGCAGCTCATGCGGCATGGTTGACACCACATGAACCTCGGCGCCGCGACTGGTAAGGCTTGCGAGTAAATCGTCACGATGATACTCGTCAAGCGTCATGCCGTCAGCGTTGAACATGAGCTTAGGCACAAAGAGCATAACCCCCGACAGATCTTGGGGCAGCTGCTCCAGAATGTCACACGCGACGATGAGGCCGGTTACGTCCACGTTGCCGCCAAAGTAGCGGTTCTTGATGGCTGTGACGGTGCCGGCGAGACCATACGGCGACTCCACAAAGCGCGCCACGGTGTCGCGCGCGCTGGCGCCGGAGAGGCACAGCAGGTGCTGGTTGCGCTCGGCGATGGCCTCGCGGACGCGGGCCAGACGCTCGGCGTCGGCGGCAAGCACGTCGTCGGTCTCGTCCAAATACGAGCGGATCATGCCAATGCCGTCGTAGTACTGCGGGTAACCGTCGTAAAAGTCCGCCTCGGGAGGATCGATGCCGGCGTCCAGATAGAACTCGTCGCTCATCTGGAAGGTGTGGCGGCCAAAGCGCTCATAGGCGCGGTCCTGGAACGGTCGAATCATGGCGATGGTCTCGCGCGCTAGCTCGGGTTTGTCGCTGTAGGACCAGCTAAAACGGTTCTGATGCTTGGTAAAACCGAGCGGCACAATGCCCAGGCTGGTGATTTGCTCGTGCTCCTCGCAAAAGCGCAGGGTCTTTTCCAGCTCCTCGCCGTCGTTCATGCCGGGGCACAACACGATCTGCGCATGAATCTCTATGCCGGCGGCCATGATGGCCTCGAGCACATCCATGCCGCGCTGGGCGTTGCGGCCCATCATGCGGCGGCGGACGTCGGGGCTTACGGCGTGGACCGACACGTTCATGGGGCTCATGTTGCGTTGGATGACGTTTTGCACGTCCTCGTCGGTGAGGTTCGTGAGCGTGACAAAGTTGCCCTGCAAAAAGCTTAGGCGATAGTCGTCATCGCGAATATAGAGCGTGGAGCGGCCGCCCTTGGGGAGCATCGTCATAAAGCAGAACACGCAGGCGTTCACACAGGTGCGCATGCCATCGAAGATGGGGCCATCGAACTCAAGGCCCCAGTCCTCTCCTGGGAAGCGGTCGAGCTCGACGGAGGTGACGGTGTTGTCGCGCGGATCGAAAACCTCCAGGTCGACGGTATCATCGTCGGCCTCCCAGAGCCACACAATCATGTCGGTGAGCTGCTCGCCATTGACCGTGAGCACGCGCATGCCCGGCTCGATACCCACATCCCATGCGGGCGATTCGGGACGCACGTTCTTAACGAGCGCGCCCTCACCCGGCTCGGGGTCGCGGCTGCGCCCGTAATCGGCCACCTCGGCGGCGTATGCGGGTACGGTCTGGTCCATGGTTAGCGGCAAAGCTCCTTGATGCGCGTGACGGCGCGTTCGATGTGTTCTTGTGGGGTGGAGGCTCCGGCAGTGATGCCGATGTGGTGAGCGTCGGTAAACCACGCGGCCTGGAGCTCGGAAGCTTCCTCGATGTGATACGTGCGCTCGCAGGCGTCTGCGCAAATCTGCGCCAGGCGGCGGGTGTTGCCCGAGTTCTTGCCGCCCACCACGACCATGCAGTCGCAGCGGTTGGCAAGTGTGGCTGCTGCCTGTTGACGCTCACTCGTGGCGGCGCAGATGGTGTTGATCACACGCAGCTCCTGCACGCGCGTGGTGATAGCGGCCACGACTTCGGCGAGATTCTGCGCGGTCTGAGTGGTCTGCACAACGAGGCCCACCTTGCCCTTGAGCGACAGGGCATCGACGTCGGCGGCACAGCTCACGACCTGCGCATCATTGCCGGCGTGGCCCAGAATGCCCTCGACCTCGGGGTGACCCGGCTCGCCTATGACCACCACGCGGTAGCCCTCGCGCACCAGGCGCTCGGCGGCCACGTGGACCTTCTTCACGTAGGGGCACGTGGCGTCGACCACGTTGAGGCCACGCTCGCGAGCGGAATCGATGACCTGCGGCACCACGCCGTGGGCGCGGATGATCACGGTGCCGGATGTGGCGTCGTCCAAGGTGTCGGCCAGACCTACGCCTGCCTCGGCGAGCTCGCGCACCACGATGGGGTTATGGATGAGCGGACCCAAAGTATGGACCTGAGTGCACTCCCCTGCCTGCGGTGCGGCGGCCAGCGCCATATCGAGCGCACGCTGTACGCCGTAGCAAGTGCCGGCGTGGGCGGCGATCTCGATGGTAGGCGCGGTGGCCTGGTCGGACGCAGTCGTGGCGATGTTTGTCGCGTTCTCGCTCATGGCTAAAACCTGCCCGGATGTTCGTCGCACAGCTCATCTCGCATGGCGTAGACGCGGTTCATTGCCTCGGACTCAAACCATTCCAGGCGCTCCGTGCGCTTAAGCCCGGCCGGTGCGTCGGAAAGCGAGACGGCCTTGCCGGCGCGGATCCAGCACTTCTTGGGACGCATGATCTTTTTGCCCGCGGGCGTGATGTCGGACCAGCCGCAGATGGCGAGCGGGTTCACAGGAGCCTTGCCCATCTGAGCGATGAGCGCAAAACCGCCGTGGACCTCGGGCTTGATCTCGCGCGAGCGGATGCGCGTGCCCTCGGGGAAGATCAGAACGTCCTCGCCGCGCTGCAGCGCATGCTGGGCGGCGCGCAGGCACTTCATATCGGCAGTACCACGCTCCACGGGGATGCCGCCTACGCGGCTAAAGGCCCAGCGCACAATCTTGCTCTTGGCGAACTCGGACTTAAAGATGGGACGAATGCGGCGCCCCCCAAAGAACAGCGCCGTCTCCACGGCCAAGAGCTCGGCCATCGAGGTGTGGTTGCAGATGACCACGCTGCCGCGGCCTTCCTGGCGCTCAAACAGAAGATCAGCGTCCTCGACCTTCCAGCGCCACATGAGCTTGGAGAAGGCCCAAAGGATGGCCATGACTACGACGACGGTGCCTCGGATGAGCGCTGGAAACTCGGCGTAGGGGGCGTTGTAATAGTCCTCGGGCGTCTGCTTAAACAGGCGCATGGGCTACCTCCTTTTGTTGATGAGGTTCTCGATTATCGAGACGACCTCGTCGATGGTGTGGGCGGTGGAGTCGACGTGCACGGCGTCCTCGGCGGGCACGAGCGGGGCGACCTCGCGGCTGCTGTCGAGCTTGTCGCGCTGCTTAAGGGCGTCGAGGGTCTCGTCGACCTCGGCCTCGAGCTGCTCGGACGTGAGCGGCTGGGCATCGTTTTGGTGACGCTGCAGCACACGGCGACGGGCGCGCTCGCGCGGGTCGGCGGTCAGGAAGACCTTGACCTGCGCGTTAGGGAACACGACGGTTCCGATGTCGCGACCCTCGGCCACGATATCGCGGTCCTCGGCTGCGCGGCGCTGGTGGATGAGCATGGCGGCGCGCACGCCCGGGTAGGCCGAGACCTTGGACACGTTGGCGTCGACCTGCGGGGTGCGAATGGCGGCCGAAGCGTCCTGGCCGTCGATGGTCAGGCGCGTATCCTCACCGGTGCCGTTGGTAAAGCGAATTTCGATCTGCTCGGCGAGGGCGTCGATGGCCGCCTCGTTATCCAGGTCGATGCCGCGATCGAGCGCGGCGAAGGTGACGGCGCGATACATGGCACCCGTGTCGAGCTTGTTAAAGCCCAGCTGGCGGGCGATCTCCTTGGCGATGGTGGACTTGCCGGAACCGGCGGGGCCGTCGATGGCGACGATCATGCAATGCTTCCTTTCGATGGTTGACGTGCTGGTATGGTTCGCGGGCGTTGGGGCGCGGCTTGTTGCCTAGCCCGTGTAGCGCTCGCGATAGGTGTTGCGCTTGGGTGCGGAGCCGTGGCTGCCGTGGTGACGCGTGCGGCTGGCGGGCGTGTCTTGGGGCTTGCTGCCGTTGCGCTTGGCGCTCGCCTGCTTGGGCGGGATGCCACCGCTTTTGAGGATCTGCACCTCGCGGTCGGTGAGCTCGCGCCACGAGCCCTTGGCCACGTCCTTGAGCTCCAGGCCGGCAAAGTTGCAGCGGTGCAGACAGATTACCGGATGGTGAATCTTGCTCAGCATGCGCTTGACCTGGTTCTTGCGTCCCTCGCGGATGATGACCTCCACGGCGGTGGTGCCGGGCTTGATGCCTTGCGGAGCCACGGCCTCGGCCTCGCGCGCGTTTATGACGCGGCAGATCGCCGGCTGGCACAGGCCGTCGTCGAGCTCGATGCCGCGACGGAGCGGCGTGAGGTCGCGGTCGGTCAGCTGCCCGTCCACGAGTGCCTGGTAGGCCTTGTAGACGTGCTTACTCGGGTGCAGCAGGTCCTGCGACAGGTCGCCGTCGGTGGTAAAAAGCAAAAGGCCTGTGGTGTCGCGGTCCAGGCGGCCCACCGGGAAAAGTCCCGGAAAGCGGTCGCGGGGGACCAGATCGGCCACGCAAGGGCGCTCCTGCGGGTCGCTCATGGTGGTGAGGTAGCCGGTCGGTTTGTAGAGCATCAGGTACACGGCGCCCTGGTTGAGCTTGACGGGCATGCCGTCGACCTCGATATGGTCGCGGTCGACGTCGACCTTGGTGCCCAGTTCGGTCGCGACCTGGCCATTGACGGTCACGCGGCCGGCGGTCATCAGGTCCTCCGAGCCGCGGCGGCTCGCCACACCCGCGCGCGCCAAAAAGCGCTGCAGGCGCATGGTGTGCGGATAGACGGGCTGGGCGTCGGTTGCGGGCACTGCGTTGCCCATGGCGCGCGTCTCCCCTGCTTCGTTAGTTCTCGTCATGCATATCCTCCGAGGTCTTGTCGACGACCAGGTTGTCCTCGCCCTCGACTGCCTCAACATTCACAACATCGGTATCGAGCAGCTCGCGCTCTTCGTCCAGGTCTTCGGCCTGCTCCTCGAGCGTGGACTGAATGCTGCGACCGCTCAAGCGCTCACGGATAAACTGACGCGACTGCTCGTCGGGGGCAAACTGCTCCAGATCGGGCAGATCGCGGGTTGAGCGCAGGCCGAATTTTTCCAAGAAGGCGTTGGTCGTGCCGTAAATGATGGCCTGACCGCGCTGGGGGTCGCGGCCGAGCTCGCGCACCAGGCCCTTGTCCACGAGCGACGCGATGACGCCGTCAGAATTGACGCCGCGGATGCCCTTGACCACCTCGCGAGTCACGGGCTGGTGGTATGCGATGACGGCCAGGGTTTCGAGCGCCGCCTGCGACAGCTTTTGCGTGTCCCAGCTCAACACATAGGCCTCGACCACGTCGTGGTAGGCGGGGTGCGTAAACAGGCGCCAGCCGCCGGCGACCTCGCGCAGCTGAAAGCCGCGGTTGGCCTCCTCGTACTCAACCTTGAGCTCGGCGAGCAGAGATGCGCATTCGCCGGGGGCGATATCCAGTGCGCCGGCCAGCGCGGGCGCACTCACCGGGTCGCTCGACACCAGCAGCAGCGCCTCGAGGGCGCCTTTGAGGCTGTTTGCCTCCAGCGTGGAAAGGGTTGACATGGTTGCGGCTCCTATTCGGTGAGCTCGGGGCCCTCGCCGGGCACGTATGCCTCGGCGCCCTCGACTCGGTTGATGCAGATGGTTCCAAAGATCTCGTCCTGGCTCAGCGTGAGCGAGCCGCGCTTGGCGAGCTCCAGCATGGCCAGGAAGGTGACGACGAGCTGCTCGGTGGTGGCATCGCCGTCCAGTAGCTCGCGGAAGGTGCAGGTTTGGTGCGCCATGGTAAAGCGGTCGACTGAGGCCACGGTCAGGTCGAGCGGCACGCGATGCGGCGCCACATGCTCGGCCTCCAGCAGGAAGGTCTGGCGCTTGCCGTCCAGGTCGGCACAGATGACGGCGAGACCGCGCAGCGTGATGCCGGCAAGATAGTCGGGCATAAGGCCTAGGAACTCGGGGTCGGGGCCGGCCACGCGCGGATGCATGCGGCTTTCGGCCTGCATGCGCGCACCGAGGGCCGCAGCCGCGCCTTTAAACTGCTTGTAGGCAATCAGGCGCTGGATCAGGACCTCACGCAGCGCGTCGCCGTCAAGCGTGCTGAGCTCCTCAAGGTCTTCGTCGAACTCGTCATCGTCGTCATCGACTTTGCGCGGGGCCTCCTGCGGCACCAGAGAGGCGGCCTTGATATCCAAAAGGGTTGCCGCGACCAGCAAAAAGTCGCTCGCCACGTCCAGGTCCAGCGCCTCGATGCGCTCGGCCTCGGCCAGGTATTGCTCGGCCACCTCGCTGATCGAGATGGCGCCGATATCAACTTTTTGGCGGGTTACCAGCTGCAGCAGCAGGTCGAACGGTCCGCTGTAGACCTGCGTCGACACGCGATACGACATCTTCGACCTCCTTTGACGGCGCCTTCGCGGCGCGGTTTGAGTGCATGTTACGACCGTTTTGCACGGTCGACCTGTAAGTTTACCTTAGATGCCGGCGATTGCGAAGTTGAGCAGCTGCTCAGCGAGCGGATACACGGTAACGTCGAAATAGCGGTCGATTACATCGATGCCGGTCCACATGGGCAGCAGGTACAGCACCAGGATGAGGATGGGCATAGCGTATTGCTGCAGACGGTAATAGTTGTTGAGCGCCTTGCCCTTGAGGAAGGGCACGATGATCGATGAGCCATCGAGCGGCGGGATCGGGATGAGGTTGAAGAACGCGAGCGACAGGGTGACCACGATAAAGGTGGCTCCGAAGTTCATGATCTGTGACGCCAGGGCAAAGGACATGCTGGTGTAGAGGCTGCCATAGGCTAGGCGCATGAGGACCGCGGCAAGACAGGCGAGCGCGATGTTCGATGCGGGGCCGGCAACGCTCACCAGGACCTCGTCGCGCTTGGGGTGCTTGAGGTTGTTGAGGTAGACAGGCACCGGCTTGGCAAAGGCGAACACCGGGCCTCCGGCGGCGAGCATCAGCAGCGGCAGGAGAATGGTACCGAATGGGTCGATATGGTTGAGCGGGTTGAGCGAGACGCGACCGCGCGAACGGGCCGTCTTATCGCCGAGTGCCCAGGCCGCGGCGGCGTGCGCGCTCTCGTGGATGACGATGCCCACAATGACGGCGACGGCGCTGGCGAGCAGGTTCATGATGTAGCTGCTGGACATGGCGCTCCCCTAGCGGACGCGGCGCGAAGCGCGCGTGAGCAGGTAGTCAATTACAAACAGAATGACGGCGACGATAGCATAATCCAGGCGGAACACACCGCCAAAGGGCGACGTAATGACGCCGTAGCCGGCGATGGCGTTCGGCAGCGCGCGCGAAAGCTCAACGACAAAGCCCACGATCTGCAGCTTGGCGGTGAGGCCGCTAAAGCACAACAGCACGGTCATCGCACTCATAAAAATGCCGCAGATGCGGCACGCGATGGCGATGATGCTCATCGCCACGGCAGCGGCCTTACGAGAGTTCACGCGCGGTCTCCTCTTCGATCTGGGTGGAAAGCTCCAGCCATTCGTCCTCGAGCTTGGGCAGCTCCTGCTTAAGGCCGTTATATTCCCCCAGCGCGGCGTTGAACTTATCCTGATCGGCATAAAGCTCTTCGCTTGCCATCAATTCCATAAGCTCGTCATAGCGGGCTCGCTTTTTGTCGAGTTCCGCCTCGATCTTCTTGAGCTGGTTGCGCACGCCCTTGAGCTTTTTGTTGAGCGCAGCGCGGGCCTGGGCCTCGGCGCGCTTTTGCTCCTTGGTCTTTTTGCCTTCGGCAGGCTTGGAAGCGGTGGCGGGGGCGTCGGGCTGGGCCGCGGTGACCTTAGCGGACTTGGTCGCGGCCGGTGCACTCTCCCCTGCCGCCTCGGCGGCGGCGCGGGCTGCGAGGTCTTCGCGCTTGTAGAGGTAGTAGTCGTAGTCGCCGTCGTAGACCGTGACCTTGCCATCGCGTATGTCGATCACGCGGTTGGCAACGGCGCGTACCAGGTGCTCGTCGTGGCTGATCAGCACGATGGTACCAGGGAAGTTTTGCAGGGCATTCTCGAGCATGTCCACCGAGTCGATGTCCAGGTGGTTAGTGGGCTCGTCCAGGCACAGGAGCGCCTCGGGGGCCACGAGCATCTTGGCGAGCGCTAGCCGCGCCTTTTCGCCACCGGAGAGGACGCGGACCTGCTTCTCGATGGAGTCGTTGTCGCTAAACAGGAAGGCGCCCAGCAGGCTGCGCTGCTGCGGCACGGTCCATTTGGGCGTGACGGTGTCGATCTCTTGCAGGACGGTATTGGACTCGGTCATGCCCTCGAGCGCGTGCTGGGCATAATAGGCGATGCCGACGTTGGTGCCCAGATCGCGGGTGCCGGTGGTGGGCGGCTCCAGGCCGGCGAGAATCTTCATGAGCGTGGACTTGCCGGCGCCGTTGGGGCCGACGAGCGCCACATGCTCGCCGCGGTAGAGCTTGAAGTCGATGTCGCTGTAGATGTGCTTTTTGCCGTAGGACTTGGAGACGCCCTCCAGGCCCACGACCATGTCGCCGGAGCGCGGCGGGTCAGGGAACTTAAAGTCGATGTGCTTGTGGCCCTCGGGCAGGATGACGAGCTCCTTTTTGATCTGCTCGATCTTGCGGATGCGTTCCTGCGCCTGGGCGGCCTTGGTGGGCTTGTAGCGGAACTTATCGACGAAGACCTGCATGTGGGCGATGTCGCGCTCCTGGGCGGCGCGCTTGGCGCGCATCTGCTCCAGGTTGTCCTCGCGCTGCTTGAGGTAGCTGCTGTAGTTGCCGGTGTAGGTGGTCACGCGGCGGTTCTCGAGCGCGGCCACGTGGTCGACGCAGGCGTCCATGAAGGCGCGGTCGTGGCTGACGATGAGTACGGCGCCGTCGTAGTTGGCGATAAAGCCGCGTAGCCACTGGACGCTCTCGAGGTCCAGGTGGTTAGTGGGCTCGTCCAGCAGCAGCAGGTCGGGGTGGCGCAGGAAGAGCTTGGCGAGCGCGATGCGCATCTGCCAGCCGCCCGAGAACTCGGAGCACGGGCGCTCAAAGTCGGTGACCTTAAAGCCCAGGCCAGATAGGATCTTGCGGGCGTTGCTCTCGAGCTCGTAGCCGCCCAGGTGCTCAAAGCGGTCCTGGACCTGTCCGTACTCGTTGAGGAGCGCGTCGACTTCCTTCCCCTGTTCGGAGAGCTCGGTGATCTGGGCCTGCAGCTCGTTGGCGCGCTCGCCCATGCGGCGAATTTCCTTGGCGGCCGCCATGACCTCGGCAAGGATGGTGGTGTCCTTGTGCTCCAGGTTGGTTTCCTGCTCTAGGTAGCCTACCTGGCAGCCCTTTGCGTACTGGATCTGGCCGGCGTCGGGGCTGTCGATGCCCATGATGATCTTGAGCATGGTGGTTTTGCCGGCGCCGTTGGGTCCCACGAGCGCAAAACGCTCGCCGGGGTTGATCTGGAAGGACGCGCCACTAAAGAGGACGCGCGCGCCGAAGCTTTTTTCGAT
>DXMG01000033.1 GCA_019414325.1 Collinsella sp.
AGCGACAGATGTGTATAAGAGACAGATTCCGCACGAGCCGAAGAGCACTTAATGTGCTCTTCGTGCGAGCCAGGACTTGACCGAGCGAAAACCTTGCGCCTGGCCTTTGGCTGCGCGGCCGGATGGTGGAATTGTGTACAGCCCGGTTTTCCGTTGACCGACGCCGGGGTCCCCGCCATAATACTTTCGGTTCACGCACGAATCCGCTGCCAGAGACAGCCGGCGCAAACGGGTCTTACCCGCGAGCTTAATGGGACTTCCCGCCAGCCGAGGTGGTCGAGTAGATATGTCTTCTCGCCCCCGTCGCTCATGCAGCGCGGGGGCTTTCTTTTTGGACATGCCCCCGTCACGTTCTTGTGGCGGACCGTGCCCGGAAAGAATTCGAGGAGGTGTAATTCATGCCCCAGCAGTACAAAATCGACAAGGTTGCAGAGATCGAGTCCCGTATCGCCGAGAACGCCGGTCTGTTCGTCGTCAACTACAACGGTCTGACGGTTAAGCAGGCTCAGGAGCTGCGTCATCAGCTTCGCGAGTGCGGCGCCGAGATGAAGGTCTACAAGAACAACCTGGTCAAGATCGCTCTCAAGAACCAGGAGCAGCCCGAGCTCGACGAGATCCTCGCCGGCCCCGTCGCTTATGTGTTCTACGAGACCGAGCCGGTCGAGGCCGCTAAGGCCCTCAAGGACTTCTCTGCTAAGTCCAAGGGCGTCCTTGAGATCAAGGGCGGTATCTCCGACGGCAAGGCCGTTTCCGCTGATGATGTTAAGGCTATCGCCGAGCTGCCCACCAAGGATCAGCTTCTCGGCCAGATCGCCGGTCTCATCTCCGGTTTCGCTCGCGACATCGCTGTCTGCGTCAACGGCGTTTCCTCTGGTCTCGCTCGTTCGATCCAGCAGGTCTCCGAGCAGAAGGCAGCCTAGTCGCTGTTTTCACCCGCGGCGGCAACGCCGCACCCCAGGCGCATTCGCGCCGTGTTTTAACTGATCTCCGTGCATCCGCACGGAAACCGAAAGGACTTAGAAATGGCTAAGCTTACCACCGATGAGATCATCGATGCTCTTAAGGAAATGACCCTTCTCGAGGCTTCCGAGCTCGTCAAGGCTATCGAGGACACCTTCGGCGTTTCCGCCGCTGCTCCTGCCGCTGTTGTCGCCGCTCCCGCTGCTGGCGCTGCTGAGGCCGAGGAGAAGACCGAGTTTGACGTCGTGCTCGAGGGCTTCGGCGACAACAAGATCCAGGTCATCAAGGCCGTCCGTGAGCTCACCAACCTTGGCCTGAAGGAGGCCAAGGAGGTCGTCGAGGGCGCTCCCAAGGCTGTTCTCGAGGGTGCCAAGAAGGAGGACGCCGAGGCTGCCAAGGAGAAGCTCGAGGCTGCTGGCGCTGCTGTCACCCTCAAGTAATCAGGCTTTCTCGCCAGATTTCTTTGCAGACGGGGTTCGCATTGCGAGCCCCGTCTTTTTTTGTTTTTCGGTCCCTCGACATCGGTTGCTCAAACTGCCAGGTTCTGTGATTTGCGTCGTATCGGGGCCTTGCCGTTGGGCAATAAAATTGCACCATTCGAGCAATAATTTGCGTTGACCTGCTGAAGAATTGTCTCTGCCTTGTAGCGACATATAGTTCCAGCGGTAAGATGCTTGCGTATCGCAATTTGGTCTGCGGCTGTGTGCCGCACGCATGGGGCGCTTTTGCGCCTGCGAAAGGATCTTTGAATAACATGAAGGCAATCATCCCCGCCGCCGGTCTTGGCACGCGTTTTCTGCCTGGCACCAAGTGCACGCCCAAAGAGATGCTGCCGGTGCTCGACAAGCCCGTCATTCAGTACGTCGTCGAGGAGGCGCTCGAGCCCGAGGAGGTCGACGATGCCATCATCGTTACTTCTCCCGGTAAGCCCGAGCTGCTGAGCTACTTCCAGCCCGATCGCTCGCTCGAGAACCTGCTGCGCGAGCGCGGCAAGAACGCCTATGCCGATGCCGTAGCCCACGCTGGCGGTATGCCGGTCGACTTCCGTTATCAGTACGAGCCCAAGGGCCTCGGCCATGCTATTCGCTCTGCTGCCGACGCCGTGGCAGGGGAGAACTTCCTGGTTCTTCTGGGCGACTACGTTGTGCCTAACCGCGACATCTGCGACAAGATGCTCGCCGTTTCCAAGGAGCACGGTGGCGCTTCGGTTATCGCCGTCGCTGCTTGCTCGCCCGAGGAAGTCAGCCGCTACGGCGTTATCGCCGGTGAGCGCGTCGGTTCGCTCGAGGGTGCTGACGACGTTGCCGATGCCGAGCCGGGCGCTGTCTGGCGTATCGGCGGTCTGGTCGAGAAGCCCGCTCCCGAGGCTGCTCCGTCCAACCTGTACATCGTCGGTCGCTACCTGCTGAGCCCGCTGGTCATGGACCTGCTGGCAGATCAGCAGGCCGGCAAGGGCGGCGAGATCCAGCTCACCGACGCAATGGCCCGTTCGCTCGACCGCGAGGCCATGTACGCAGTCGTCATCGACCCGCTGTCGGGCTACGACACCGGTACTCCCTCTGGCTGGATGGCCACCAACGCCCTCATGGCTGCAAGCGATCCTCGCTTTGCCAGCGCCTTCTGGGACTTCGGTCTGCACCCGTTTTTTATGCGAGCTACAGCTTGGCTCCGGAAAGTGCGGCCCACAATTTAGCCGAATTCTGGGACGCGTTTTCCGGTTGGAGCCCCTAGCGGAAACTACGACCCGGAATATCGGCTCAGAACGGGATGCGGTTTCCCAAACAGGGCTCAACCGGAAACTGCGACCCAGTTTGGGGCCTCAAAACGGGACGCAGCTTCCGCCTGATCTGCCATGAGCAACTTGGTGCTCGTCCACGACAGTTTCGTTCGCTGGTCTTCCAAGTAAAAGGGCCGTCCCGTGAGAGGCGGCCCGATTTGGCTGTGGGTTTGCTTGTCAGATGCTATTCGACCGGATGGCCGCACTTGGGGCAGAACTTGGCTTCTGGTACGAGTGGGGTGCCGCAGTGGCGGCAGAATTTCGGTGCGGAAACAGGGGCCTGTGGTTGGGGAATGCCGCCGGCCGATGCAGTGGAAACAATCTCCGGTTGGGCTTTTTTCTTACGCAAGCCGTGTTTTTGCTTCTTGGCCTTGGGGGCCTTGTCTGAAGCGTCACCCTTGACGCCGGAACGCTTCTTGCGACGGCGCACGCAAACGATTAGTGTGCCGCCGATAACCAGTACAAGAACAATGCCACCACCAATCACAATCGGCAGGTTGTTCTTGGCAAAGAAAATAGCATCGCCGATTATGCTATGCGGGATATTCGACTTGTAAATATCGATATGCAGTTTGTCGGAATCGTCTCTGCCCTGGTAAGCAGCGAGTATTTTTTTTGGTCTCCATCTATGAACTGAAGTTCTCTTACATTTTCGGTTTTAATTGGCAGCTTAGTTTTCTGCCCGGTGCTTGTCTCTGCGAGGTATGCAGAAATGGACGTTTTGCTATCTTCGGCATCTGCTTCGGAGTCCGAATTAGATTCTGAATTTGAGGCGACTCTTTTTTCGAGACTGACAAGCGTCATGTCACCATGCTCGGAAAAGTCCCAGAAACCGTAATGAGAGTCGTCTGTATCCTTAAATGCGGGACTGACCGTTCCGATTTCCTCGCCACGGTCATTCAACATTGCGTAGTGAATGGAATCCCAATCTGCCTCATTATTTTTTCGGCTAATCTTGGCGGCAAACAGGAAGTTGTCATAAGGGATCACGAAGTTAAACAACTGGCCATTAGCGAGGAATTCAACATTTCCATCGTAGTCGAATTTCGCCAGTGTATCGCAAGTGTAACCGCCGACATATACAGTGCCTGACCCTGCTTTTCTTACCATGATTTTGCCGCCCGTAACGGGAATTGTTTGAGTCTTCGTCGAGCCACTCGACGTATCTATAGTCGTCAGCTTGGACGATCCGTTATCGCCTAAAGAGGTTACATAAAGCCGCTTTCCATCGTTCGACAGTAGGCAGCCCTTGCCGTTTTTGCCGCATTTATATGATTCGATCATCTTGTTGGCTTCAAGATCGTAAACGTCAATCCGCTTTAAATCAAAATGCTCATTTTTGTATGCAATGGCGGCAACTTTGCCGTTCGTTGAAAGCTCAACATATGTTTCTGCATATTTTTTAAGTTCGATGGGGTGGGTACTCGTCTTCTGGTCATCAACCGAATAGATGGTGAGGTTGTTGCCGTCAAGCCAAGTGACACATCCCGCTTGCATATGTACGGATTCAAGACTGGCTTTCGGTATCTTGATGTCCTTGGTCGATCCATTCGAGAGATCGAGAACGGAATAGCCGACGGTGGAATAGTCATCATCCTCATCGTCGTTGCGCTGATAGGCACGTAAGATTGCATAGTCCTCGTCGTCCGTAAGAGCCTCGATGGTCGTGTTCTTAAAGGTGTACGACTTCTCCAGCTCCGGTGTCGGTAGGCCGTCAGCTAATGCCGCGGGGGGGCAGCCAGCGGGGTCAGCGCCGCTACGATGCCGATTGCGACCGCGGCGATCCTCCCGCCTTTTCGGATGCTCTTAAACATGGCAATCCTTTCGTTGGGTTATAAGTAACTATCCAGTATCTTCATGCCGGATTCGAAGAATCTGTTGCGCAACATTGCCAAACGGGTGCAACAAGGCGGCAGCCCCTTTGCCATAGCCTGCCGGAAACTTCGACCCACAATTTGGTCGAATTCTGGGATGCGCTTTCCGGTTGGGGCCTCTAGCGGAAACTACGACCCGGAATATCGGCTCAGAACGGGACACGCTTTCCCGAACAGGGCTCAATCGGAAACTGCGACCCAGTTTGGGGCCTCAAAACGGGATGCAGTTACCGTCCGATTAACCCTCACCGCCATTCCGCCATTCAACTGTCCGTATCAGCGGTCTCGTTCACAGAAAATATATGAACAGGTGTTCGATATATACGTATCTACCTGCACCTTTTCTGTCGAAAAACTTTGCTACTCCAAAAACTCAATCGCGTCAAGGCTTTTCTTGCCCAACGGTCGGTACCTGATAAACTATTAGGTTGCGATAACTGGCGAAGCTATGCCTCGCCAACCCACCGAGCATTTCCGTGAAGGAGGAAAAACCTGGTGACCTACGCATACACTGCCACTGAGCGCAAGCGCGTCAGCTTCGGGAAAATCCCGGAGGCCATGGAGCTCCCCAACCTTATCTCTGTTCAAAGGGAATCCTTTGAGCGTTTTAAGGACGAGGGTCTTCGTGAGGCGTTCAAGGAATCCAGCCCCATCCAGAGCCAGAACCATGTTCTCGAGGTTACCTTCGGCGAGCATCAGTTCGGCGACCCCGCGCACACCGTCGAGGAGTGCCGCGAGAAGGATATGACCTATCAGGCTCCGCTTCTGACCGACGTCCGTCTCACCAACAAGGAGACCGGCGAGATCAAGGAGCAGCTCGTCTTCATGGGCGACTTCCCCATGATGACCGATCAGGGCACCTTCATCATCAACGGTACCGAGCGTATCGTCGTCTCGCAGCTCGTCCGCTCCCCGGGCGTGTACTACAGCTCCGAGATGGATTCGGGCAAGCAGATCTACAAGGCCCAGATCATCCCGTCCCGCGGTGCCTGGCTTGAGTTTGAGGTCGACAAGCGCGACCAGCTCATGGTCTCCATCGACCGTAAGCGCAAGCAGAGCGCCACGATGTTCCTGCGCGCCCTTGGCATCGCCGTCACCAACGACGACATCATCGAGCTGCTCGGTAACTCCGATGTGATCAAGCGTACCCTGGAGCGCGACACCGCTCTCACTCGCGAGGACGCCCTCATCGAGATCTACCGTCGCCTGCGCCCGGGCGAGCCTCCCACCGTGGATGCTTCCCGCAGCCTGCTCGAGGGCCTGCTCTTCAACCCGCAGCGCTACGATCTGGCCCGCGTCGGTCGTTACAAGGTCAACAAGAAGCTCAACCTCACCACCGAGGAAGAGGTCACGGTGCTCACCGACGAGGATATCGTCGCGACGCTGCGCTACCTGCTGTCCCTCGCTGCCGGCGAGCAGGGCTTCAAGGTTGACGACATCGACCACTTTGGCAACCGCCGCATCCGCACCGTCGGCGAGCTCGTCGCCAACCAGTTCCGTATCGGCATGAGCCGTATGGAGCGCGTCGTCCGTGAGCGCATGAGCTCCCAGGACATCGACGAGATCACCCCGCAGTCGCTCATCAACATCCGCCCGATCGTGGCCTCCATCAAGGAGTTCTTCGGTTCCTCGCAGCTCTCGCAGTTCATGGACCAGGCGAATCCCCTGACCGGTCTGACCCACAAGCGTCGTCTGTCCGCACTCGGCCCTGGCGGTCTTGCCGGCCACAAGTCGGGCTCCAGCCGCCGCACCAACGTGCCGACGGCCGTCCGCGACGTTCACAACTCGCACTACAGCCGCATGTGCCCGATCGAGACCCCCGAAGGCCCCAACATCGGCCTGATCGGCTCGCTCGCCCTCTACGCCCGCGTCAACGAGTACGGCTTCATCGAGGCCCCGTTCCGTCGCGTCGAGAACGGCGTTGCCACCGACCAGATCGACTGGATGACCGCTGACGAGGAAGAGAAGCACGTCATCGCGCCGGCCAACACGCCGCTCGATCCCAAGACCAACGAGTTCATCACGACCGATGCCGAGGGCAAGATCGTCCGTCCGCACACCGTGATCGCCCGTACCCGCGACTTCGACGGCTCCTTCGGCGCTCCCGCCGACGTGCCTGTCGAGGACGTCGACTACATGGATGTCTCGCCGCGTCAGATGCTTTCCGTCGCAGCCACGCTGATCCCGTTCCTTGAGCACGACGACGCCAAGCGTACGCTGATGGGCGCTAACATGCAGCGTCAGGCCGTGCCGCTGGTTCACCCTGCCGCTCCCTATGTCGGTACCGGCATGGAGCGTCGCGCCGCCCTGGACTCTGGCGAGGTTACCCTGGCCAAGAACGCCGGCGAGGTCATCTTTGCCGACGCCTCCAAGATTATCGTCAAGCATGCCGGCGGCATGGACGAGTATCACCTGGCCAAGTACCAGCGCTCCAACCAGTCCACCTGCATCAACCACCGTCCGCTCGTGCGCGTCGGTGACACCGTTGAGCAGGGCGAGCCTCTGGCCGACGGTCCTTCGACCGATCACGGCGAGCTCGCACTGGGCCAGAACCTCACCGTGGCATACATGCCGTGGGAAGGCTTCAACTACGAGGACGGTATCGTCGTGTCCGAGCGCCTGGTGGCCGAGGACCTGCTGACGACCATCAATATCACCCGTCACGAGATCGACGCCCGCGACACCAAGCTCGGCCCCGAGGAGATCACCCGCGAGATCCCGAACCTCTCCGAGGACATGCTTGCCAACCTCGACGAGGACGGCATCATCCGCATCGGCGCCGAGGTCGGCCCTGGCGACATCCTGGTCGGCAAGGTCACGCCTAAGGGCGAGAGCGCTTTGACCGCCGAGGAGCGCCTGCTGCGCGCCATCTTCGGTGCCAAGGCTCACGACGTTCGCGACACCTCCCTTAAGATGCCTCACGGCGCTTACGGCCGCGTCATCGACGTCGTCCGCTTTAGCCGCGAGAACGGCGACGACCTGGCCCCCGGCGTCAACGAGCAGGTGCGCGTCTACGTCGCCCAGCGTCGTAAGATCCAGCAGGGCGATAAGATCGCCGGTCGCCACGGCAACAAGGGTGTTATCTGTAACGTTCTGCCGGTCGAGGACATGCCCTACATGGCTGACGGTACCCCGATCGACGTTATCCTCAACCCGCTGGGCGTTCCTTCGCGTATGAACGTCGGCCAGCTGCTCGAGTGCCACCTTGGCTGGGCTGCTGCCTGCGGTTGGGATACCGAGGATGCCGACTCCGACAAGTATGTCCCCGGTCCGTTCTTCACCGCGACGCCCGTCTTCGACGGCGCCAAGGAGGACGAGATCGCCGAGGTCATCCGTCGCGCCAACAAGAACATGCTCAACAAGGCCACCGCTGCCTTTGGCGATCACATGCGCCCCGAGTTTGTTACCCAGCTTGACGAGCGCGGCAAGACCCGCCTGTTCGACGGCCGCACCGGCGAGGAGTTCCGCGAGCCCATTACCGTGGGTACGTCCTACATCCTCAAGCTCGGCCACATGGTCGACGACAAGATCCACGCCCGTTCGACCGGCCCTTACAGCCTGGTTACCCAGCAGCCGCTGGGCGGCAAGGCTCAGTTCGGCGGCCAGCGCTTCGGCGAGATGGAAGTTTGGGCACTGTACGCATACGGTGCTTCCAACGTCCTGCAGGAGATCTTGACCGTCAAGTCCGACGATACCGTGGGCCGCGTCAAGACCTACGAGTCCATCGTCAAGGGCGAGAACGTTCCTGTCCCGGGTATCCCCGAGTCCTTCAAGGTTCTCGTCAAGGAGATCCGTTCCCTCGCGCTGGACATCGAGCCCATGCACGATGCCGACGAGGACGCCTCCGCCCCTGTGACCGCCGAGGAGACCTCTGCCCTCGATGACCTGGCCGCGCTCGCCGGCGTTGACGCCGACGTCGAGGCCCAGGATGCCGAGACCGCCGAGGCACCCGAGGCTGTCGCCGCCACGACCACTGATAAGGAGTAGTTGACTGTGGCAGATTTCGAAGCTACTGATTTTGACTCGGTAAAGATCTCCCTTGCCTCCGCCGACCAGATCCGTTCCTGGTCGCACGGTGAGGTCAAGAAGCCGGAGACCATCAATTACCGTACCCTCAAGCCCGAGAAGGACGGCCTGTTCTGCGAGAAGATCTTCGGTCCCGCCAAGGACTGGGAGTGCTCCTGCGGCAAGTACAAGGGCATCCGCTTTAAGGGCATCGTCTGCGAGCGCTGCGGCGTCGAGGTTACCTCGGCCAAGGTGCGTCGCGACCGCATGGGCCACATCGAGCTCGCCGCTCCCGTGTCCCACATCTGGTACTTCAAGAGCCCCACGAGCTTCCCGATGAGCCGTATGCTCGACATCAAGTCCAAGGACCTCGAGAAGGTTCTGTACTTTGCCAGCTACATCATCACCGAGGTAGACTACGAGGCTCGCGAGGCCGACGCTGACGACCTGCGCGAGGAGCTCGCCGCCGATCTGGAAGAGATCGATGCCGAGTGCGCCCGCCAGATCGAATCCCTCAAGGAGCAGGGCAACCCCGAGAACTTTGACGAGTTCTCCGATGAGGAGCCGCTGACCCCCGAGGAAATCGCCTCTGGCATCGTCGACATCGAGGAAGAGTGCAAGGACGAGAAGCAGCTCCGCACGGACGCCTTCAACGCCTTCATGAAGCTCACCGAGCGCGACCTCATCTCCGATGAGCCGCTGTTCCGCGAGATGACCCGCTACTACTCCATGTACTTCAAGGGTGGTATGGGTGCCGAGGCCGTCCGCGACCTGCTTGCTGCCATCGACCTCCCCTCCGAGGCCGAGAAGCTCAAGGCCATCATCGCCGACGAGGACTCCCAGAAGCAGAAGCGCGAGAAGGCCGTCAAGCGCCTCGAGGTCGTTGACGCCTTCCTGAAGGGCGGCAACAGCCCCGCGAACATGATCCTGGACGTCATCCCGGTCATTCCGCCCGATCTGCGCCCGATGGTCCAGCTCGACGGCGGCCGCTTCGCTGCGTCCGACCTCAACGACCTGTACCGTCGCGTGATCAACCGTAACAACCGACTCAAGCGCCTGCTCGACCTGGACGCCCCCGCGATCATCGTGAACAACGAGAAGCGCATGCTCCAGGAGTCCGTGGACGCCCTGTTCGACAACGGCCGTCGTGGTCGCCCGGTCTCTGGCCGTGGCGGTCGCCCGCTCAAGTCGCTCGCCGAGGCCCTCAAGGGCAAGCAGGGTCGTTTCCGTCAGAACCTGCTGGGCAAGCGTGTCGACTACTCCGGCCGTTCGGTAATCGTTACCGACCCCAAGCTGCTGCTGCACCAGTGCGGTCTGCCCAAGACCATGGCGCTGGAGCTCTTCAAGCCCTTCGTCATGAAGCGCCTGGTCGAGCTCGGCAAGGTCGAGAACATCAAGGGCGCCAAGCGCGCTATCGACCGCGGTGCCACCTTTGTGTGGGATATCCTCGAAGAGGTCATCGACGGTCGCGTCGTGCTGCTCAACCGTGCACCGACCCTGCACCGTCTGTCCATCCAGGCCTTTGAGCCGGTGCTGGTCGAGGGCAAGGCTATCCACCTGCACCCGCTGGTCTGCTCGCCCTTCAACGCCGACTTCGACGGCGACCAGATGTCTGTCCACGTGCCGCTGTCCAGCCAGGCTCAGGCCGAGGCTCGCGTGCTCATGCTCTCTGCGAACAACCTGCGCTCGCCGGCATCCGGCAAGCCGGTTAACATCCCTTCGCAGGACATGATCATTGGTGTGTACTACCTCACCCAGGTCCGCGACGGCCTGCCCGGCGAGAACCACGTGTTCGCCAGCTTCGACGACGCGCTGCACGCCTATGACTGCCGCTCCGAGGTCGACATGCAGGCCAAGATCCAGGTTCGCGTGTCCGCTGCCGATGCCAACGTCATCAACGAGGACGGCACCCGTATCTTCCGCGTCAAGAACGGCAAGAACGAGTTCGTCGACTACGACGTTACCGGCAACAAGACCGCGCGCTTCGAGACCTCTATCGGCCGCATCATCTTCAACCGCCAGTGCCTGCCCGAAGACTATGAGTTCATGAACTACAAGATGGTCAAGGGCGATGTGGCCAAGCTGGTTGCCGACTGCTGCGATCGTTACCCCGAGGCCAAGGTCGGCCCGATCCTCGACGCCATCAAGTACTCCGGCTTCCACTACGCTACCCGCGCCGGCCTCACCATCTCGGTGTGGGACGCTCTCATCCCTGCCGAGAAGCAGGAGCTGCTCGATCGCGCCCAGGCCAACGTCGACCAGATCAACGAGTACTTCGAGGAGGGCTTCATCAACGAGACGGAGCGCCACATCGAAGTCGTTAACGAGTGGACCGCTTGTACCGACAAGGTTGCAGCGCTCATGCTCGACTTGTTCGACGAGGAGAACCCGCTCTATATGATGGCCGACTCCGGCGCCCGTGGTTCTAAGACCCAGCTGCGTCAGCTCGGCGGCATGCGTGGCCTGATGGCAGACATGTCCGGCGAGACGATCGACCTTCCCATTAAGGCGAACTTCCGCGAGGGCCTGCTGCCGCTCGAGTACTTCATTTCGACCTACGGCGCCCGTAAGGGCCTGGTCGATACCGCATCCCACACCTCGGACTCTGGTTACCTGACCCGTCGTCTGGTCGACGTGGCCCAGGACGTCATCGTCCGCGAGGAGGACTGCGGTACGCACGAGGGCGTCACCTACAACCTCATCATCCCCGGTACCACCGACCTCAACACCGACCTCGTCGGCCGTTGCTTCATTGAGGACGTCGTGGCTCCCGATGGCACCGTGCTCTTTGAGCAGGACGGCTACATCGAGAAGGTCGCCGACATCCAGAAGATGGTCGATGCAGGCCTCAAGAAGGTCAAGCTTCGCGCGCTGCTCACCTGCCGCTCCAAGTACGGCGTGTGCCAGAAGTGCTACGGCTGGGATCTTTCCACCCGTCGTCCGGTCGCCATCGGTACCGCGGTCGGCATTATTGCCGCCCAGTCCATCGGCGAGCCCGGTACGCAGCTTACGATGCGTACCATTCACTCCGGCGGCGTCGCTGGCGTCGACGATATTACGCAGGGTCTGCCTACGGTCAGCCGTATGTTCGATATCGTCGGCAACGTCAACGAGAAGATCCTGGGTCGCGAGGCCGAGCTGGCTCCGTACTCCGGTCACCTCTCGATCAAGCCCGAGAAGTCCGAGTACGTGCTGACGCTCACCGACTCCGAGGACCACACCCGTGTCCTCGACGAGCGTCGCGTCCCCGCTTCGGTGCGCTTCATGCCCGAGATCGAGGACGGCTGCGAGGTTCGCGCCGGCGACCAGATCACCAAGGGCTTCGTCAACTTCCGCAACCTGCGCAAGCTGACCGACATCGAGTCGACGATGCATACCTTCGTCGAGAGCGTCAAGGACGTCTACACCAGCCAGGGCGTTGACCTGAACGACAAGCACATCGAGGTGCTCGCACGTCAGATGCTGCGTCGCGTTCAGATCACCAACCCCGGCGACTCCAAGTACCTGCTTGGTCAGTACGTCGACCGCTACGAGTTCGCCGACGAGGTCGAGCGCGTTGCCCGTCTGGGCGGTCAGGCTCCCGTGGCCGAGCCCGTCATCCTGGGTACGCTCAAGGTCGCGTCCAACATCGACTCCTGGCTGTCGAGCGCTTCGTTCATCCGTACCGCCGGCGTCCTTACCGAGGCTGCCATCGAGGGTAAGGTCGACCACCTGCTCGACCTTAAGTCCAACGTCATCGTCGGTAAGAAGATCCCGGCCGGTACCGGTCTTAAGCCGTACGCCAACGCCAAGCTGACGTATCGTACGGCCGACGGCTACGTGGACATCGACGGCCCGGCTTCGCCCAACGCCAAGTCGCTGCCCGAGTGGGCTCCGGTGGAGCTCAAGGACCTGGACGAGCAGCTCCCGCAGCAGCTCGACTGGGCCGGCTACGACGAGTTCGGCGGTGCTGACGGTTCGTTCACCCGCAACGGCCATACCATCTCTGCCGAGAAGGCTCGCCTGTACCTGTTCGACGACCTGGGTGTGTCGCAGCGCTGGACCAACAAGTTCAGTGAGGTCGGCATCGAGACGGTCGGTGACCTGGTCGGCAAGTCCGAGGAGGATCTGCTGCGCATCGATGGTATCGGTGTCAAGGCGATCGAGGAGCTCCGTGACGGCCTGGAGGCCCACGACCTGCTCTACATCCTCGAGAACAACGACGACGTTGCCGACGAGGAAGACCTCTCGCAGCTGCTGCAGATGGTCTTTAGCCCCGACGGTCCGGACGACATCCTGCTGGGCACCTCCGCCGCGCCGACGCATCACGCCGACGCCGACGAGGAGCTCCTGGGCGCCCCGATCGACGACAAGAAGGCTCCCGCCAACGGCGCGATTAACGAGGACATGGCTTCCCTCGATGAGCTGCTCAACCAGCTCGTGGACACCGACGACGCCGAAGAGGCAAAGGACAACGACGAGGAGTAACTAGTTCCGCCGTTCTAACGAACGGCGGCGACCTCCGTCGCTGCGCGGCCCCCAGAGCTACAATCTGTCATTCAAAAGGCAGGGCATGACCAAAAGGTCAATGCCCTGCCTTTTTCATGCCACCTTGTACGCTCTGGGGGCCGCTCGCTTGCGTATGTTCAACCTGTTGCGTTTCGTTGATCCCTTGCCAAAAAGTGACGGATTTATTTTTTGGTAGGTTTTTCCTGCTTGGATTTGAAACATTTCACTCGGTCAAAGCGTATCTATGGTGAGGGCCCCATCAAGAACCATCAATGTCACCGGGAGGTGATTATGGAAGAACAAGCTTTTAGACAGGCGGTTGAAGACCACCGGGATGTCGTGTTCCGGATCGCTTTGACGTATCTGCGCGATCGCGCTGACGCCGACGATGTTGCACAAGACGTCTTTCTTAAGTTGCTCAAAAGCGATGGAAACTTTGAAAGCTGGGAGCATCTTCGTCGATGGCTTATCCGGGTCACGATCAATGAATGCAAATCTCTCTTTCGAAAGCCATGGAGGCGTGTGGAGGATATCGAGAATCTGACCGATTCGCTCTTGGCGGCGCAGGACGAGACTAAGGCCGTCCTGTCGGACGTCATGCGGCTTCCAGAACGATTCCGTATCCCCATCGTGCTCTATTACTATCTGGGCTTCTCGACTTCAGAGATTGCCGAGTTATTGCATGTGCCAGCCGCGACCGTTCGAACGCGTTTAGCTCGCGGCAGATCGAAACTCAAGTTCATCCTAGAGGAGGGCGACCGTGAAATCCAACCAAATCAAGCAGGCCTTCGAGTCCGTCCAAGCCGATAGCGATCTTGCTGACCGTGTTCTTTATGCCGCTGCTGGTGAGCCGCTTCGCCGAAAGGGTCACGCGAAGCCTCTGTATGTTGCCGTGATCGGATGCCTTGCCGGAGTGCTGGCGACCGGAGGGGTCGCCTACGCTGTTGTCAATTCCAGTTATTTTGCCTCTGCCTGGGGAAACCATGGCAACGGAGAGTCCGTTACCTGGACAAATGGCGGCTCGTCGGGGACGAAATATACCTACACCAGAGAGTTTGGTGATGGTATCGCGCCCCAAAGCCTGGAGGGTGCAGTCCAGAAGGTCAATCTGTCCGTCGAGGGTAACGGCTATACGCTCGACATTTATGAGATGGCAATCGACGAGAACGGTTGCGGTGCTGTGACGTTTACATTGTCCAATCCGAATGGCGTTAACTACTACAAGCCGGCGGCAGAGCTTGGCGAACTTGTTCTCTATGGTGAAGAAGAAGGGGGCGTCAGTACACCCAGCATGAACTTCGGCGAGGAATGGGCTGATACACGCTGCACCATTGATAAAGACACATCAAGCGACACGGTCATTAACGGCACGATGTACTTTGCATCTTGGAATCGCGATCGAGATTTACGACATGCGGTCACCTGGAATATCTCCTGGACCGAGGGCAAAGGTGAGGATGCGAAGGTGATCGAGGTATCGACGCCAGAGTTTAACGTCGGAGCGTACGTCGATACAAAGAAGCTGAGCTCTGACGACTCGCCGCTTGAGATCAGCCCGTTTTCCATCCAGACGCACATCGACGATCTGGGCGTTGACGCAGTCACGAAAAAGTTGACCGTTACTTACAAGGATGGATCGGAGCAGATTATCGAAGATGACGACGCAGGGGCGTACAATTTCTATGTTTCGATGGCACGCAATAGCGGAGAGAACATTTGGGTGCCAACGAAGTTGATTGATGTCGACCAAGTGGTCTCAGTAACGCTTGAGGGCACACGCTGCACTTCAACAGGGGACGCCGAAACGTCGGAACCCTTTACCATTGTCTATTCGTAAGATTTGGGGCCGCTTCCTACTAGGGGAAGCGGCCTCTTTTGCGTTAAATGGGCTGTTGGAGCAAGGGATATTCGTCTGAATTTCGGAAGTATGCGGCAAAATCCCGATAGGCCGAACACACCGCATATGCTCAAGCGCTCTACCTGCGGGTTTGTTATCGCAAAACCTCGGCGTGCTCGGCAGGTCCAGAATTTACCGCATACTTTCGAAAGCGCCGCCGATTTCCATGCGACAGGTGAGAGCAGATCACCGCTGGAGCGCGACATTTTCCCAGATAAAACCGACCAAAATAAACCTGTCCCTTTTTGGCAGGTGGCGTTGCCCCGCCGAGCACGTCGGATTCCCGGCCCGGGCGGCGCGGGGGTTAAGTTTGTCGCGAGTTCCGCACGAGCCGGAGGCCACTTAATGTGGCCTCCGTGCGAGCCAGGACTGTAGAGCAGCAAACTTAAAACCTGGGCCGCCCGGGCCGGGGATCCGCCCCCGCGCACAGAAGAAGATTCCTTTTGTGTAGGGTTTGCGGAAATGTGCCTATTTTGGGATACGCCCGGCGGCGTGGTCTGTTGACGGCACAGCTAACGCCACGTATCCTAACGAACTGCGTGTTTCGTAGGGGGATGCTGACCCCTCGATTCAAGCCGTTGCACTTTACAGAAAGCTGGAATCATTCGAGAAGGAGTACGCTTTGCCTACTATTAACCAGCTGGTTCGCCAGGGCCGTCGTTCCGTGCCCAAGAAGTCCAAGAACGCTGCTCTGCAGCACAACTCCCAGAAGCGCGGCGTGTGCACCCGCGTCTTCACCACGAGCCCCAAGAAGCCGAACTCGGCTCTTCGTAAGGTTGCCCGTGTTCGCCTTGTCAACGGCATCGAAGTTACTGCTTACATCCCGGGTGAGGGCCACAACCTGCAGGAGCACTCCATCGTGCTCGTCCGCGGCGGTCGTGTCCGTGACCTCCCTGGTGTCCGTTATCACGTCATCCGTGGCGCCTACGACGCTGCTCCGGTCCAGAACCGTATGCAGGCCCGTTCCAAGTACGGTGCTAAGCGCCCCAAGGCCAAATAAGCCAGATAACGTTTTGATACTTTCGCCGTGTGCCGCCTAAGCGCCGCACGGTAGACACTTAAGGAGATTTCACATGCCGCGTCGTGCAGCAGCTAATCGTCGTGAGGTTCAGCCTGACGCCGTTTACAACAACCGCCTGGTGACTCAGCTCATCAACAAGGTCCTTCTTGACGGCAAGAAGGCCACCGCTGAGCGCATCGTTTACACCGCTTTCGAGATCGTTGCCGAGAAGTCCGAGGGTGGCGACGCTCTCGCTACCTTCAAGAAGGCTATGGACAACGTCAAGCCCACGCTCGAGGTTAAGCCCAAGCGTGTCGGTGGCGCTACCTATCAGGTCCCGATGGAGGTCAACTCCCGTCGTTCCACCGCTCTGGGTATCCGCTGGATCGTCAACTTCTCCCGCGCTCGCAAGGAGAAGACCATGGCCGAGCGTCTCGCCAACGAGATCCTCGACGCTTCCAACGGCCTGGGCGCTTCCGTCAAGAAGCGTGAGGACGTCTTCAAGATGGCCGAGGCCAACCGCGCGTTCTCTCACTATCGTTGGTAAGTTAAGGTAAGGAACTAACATGGCTAAGCCTAAGTACAAGCTTTCCGATACCCGTAACATCGGCATCATGGCCCACATCGATGCCGGTAAGACCACCACGACCGAGCGTATTCTTTACTACACCGGTAAGACCCACAAGATCGGTGAGGTCCATGAGGGCGCTGCCACCATGGACTGGATGGTTCAGGAGCAGGAGCGCGGCGTAACCATTACCTCCGCTGCTACCACGTGCTTCTGGAACAAGGACGGTAAGGACTACCGCATCCAGATCATCGACACCCCGGGCCACGTTGACTTCACCGCCGAGGTCGAGCGCTGCCTGCGCGTCCTCGATGGCGCTGTCGCCGTCTTCGACGCCGTTGCCGGCGTTCAGCCCCAGTCTGAGACCGTTTGGCGTCAGGCTTCTACCTTCAACGTCCCCCGCATCGCCTTCATCAATAAGTATGACCGCGTGGGCGCTGACTTCTTCAACGCTATCGAGACCATGAAGGATCGTCTCGACGCTAACGCCGTGGCCGCTCAGGTCCCGATGGGCGCCGAGGACAACTTCTGGGGCGTCATCGACCTGGTCACCATGACTGCATGGGACTTCAAGGCCGACGAGAAGGGCATGACCTACCCCGAGCCGATGGACGAGATCCCGGCTGAGTTTGCCGACATCGCTGCCACCAAGCGCGAGGAGCTCCTCGACGCTGCTGCCAGCTTTGACGACGAGCTCATGGAGAAGATCCTCATGGAGGAGGACTTCACCGTCGAGGAGCTCAAGGCTGCTCTGCGCAAGGGTGTTCTGGCCAACGAGCTCAACCTCGTCTTCGTGGGCTCCGCCTACAAGAACAAGGGCGTTCAGGAGCTGCTCGACGCTGTCGTCGACTACCTGCCCAGCCCGCTCGACGTTGAGGCCGTCACCGGTACCGATCCGGACACCGGCGAGGAGATCCAGCGTCATCCTTCCTTCGACGAGCCCTTCTCCGGCCTGGTCTTCAAGATCATGACCGACCCGTTCGTCGGTAAGCTCACCTACGTCCGCGTTTACTCCGGCCGCGCCGAGTCCGGCTCCTACGTTGTCAACGCTTCCAACGGTCAGCGCGAGCGCCTCGGCCGCATCCTCGAGATGAACGCCGCCGAGCGTATCGACCGTGACGACGCTGCCGCCGGCGACATCGTCGCTTGCGTCGGCTTCAAGAACTCCACCACCGGCGACACCCTGTGCGCCGAGGGCAAGGAGATCGTCCTCGAGAAGATCGAGTTCGCTAAGCCCGTTATCGACGTTGCCATCGAGCCCAAGACCAAGGCCGAGCAGGACAAGATGTCCCTGGCTCTGACCAAGCTCGCCGAGGAGGACCCGACCTTCCAGGTGTCCACCAACCACGAGACCGGCCAGACCATCATCGCCGGCATGGGCGAGCTGCACCTCGAGATCATCGTCGACCGTCTGCTCCGTGAGTTCAAGGTTGACGCTAACGTTGGTAAGCCCCAGGTTGCCTACCGCGAGACCGCTGGTCACGACGTCGAGAAGGCTGAGGGCAAGTTCGTCCGTCAGTCCGGCGGTCGCGGTCAGTACGGCCACGCCGTCATCAAGCTCGAGAAGATGGAGGAGGGCTTCGGCTACGAGTTCGTCAACGCTATCGTCGGCGGCGTCGTGCCCAAGGAGTACATCCCGTCCATCGACAAGGGCATCCAGGAGGCCCTGAACACCGGTGTTATCGCCGGCTTCCCGGTCCTCGACGTTAAGGTCACCCTGTTCGACGGTTCCTACCACGAGGTCGACTCCTCCGAGGCCGCCTTCAAGATCGCCGGTTCCATGGCTATCAAGGACGCCCTCAAGAAGTCCGACCCGCAGCTGCTCGAGCCGATCATGGCTGTCGAGGTCGAGACCCCCGAGCAGTACATGGGCGACGTTATGGGCAACCTCTCCGGTCGCCGCGGCAAGATCGAGGGCATGGAGGATCGCAAGAACAGTAAGCTCATCCGTGCCAAGGTGCCGCTGGGCGAGATGTTCGGTTACGCTACCGACCTTCGCTCCCAGACCCAGGGCCGTGCATCCTACACGATGCAGTTCGACTCTTATGAGCCTGCGCCCAAGTCCATCGTGGACGAGGTCATGAGCAAGAACGCCTAAGTTCGAGCTCCCTGTTACGTAATCCTGCGAGAACATCTCTCGCACTCTTTGGAGGTTTAAGTTGGCTACCCAGAAGATCCGCATTCGCCTCAAGGGCTATGATCACGAGGTCGTCGATCAGTCCGCGAAGCTCATCGTCGAGACCGCTCAGAAGACCGGCGCTCGCGTTTCCGGTCCTGTCCCCCTGCCCACCGAGCGCAACCTGTACACGGTTATCCGCTCGCCGCACGTGAACAAGGACTCCCGTGAGCAGTTCGAGATGCGCACTCACAAGCGCCTCATCGACATCCTCGACCCCACCTCGGGCACCGTTGATTCGCTCATGCGTCTCGACCTTCCCGCTGGCGTCGACATCGACATCAAGCTCTAAGCGATATCGCTCTTAGCTTAAAGGGCCCCGCTGCCGTTACGGTAGCGGGGCCCTTTTGTTTTGAGTTTAGATTTTGGGATAGCGAATTCGTCTGCCGAGCCGGCGGCTGCGGCGCCCTATTCGCTCAGGGGGCGCAAGGATGCTTCTTCGAAGTGGAAGACGCACAAGCCGCTTTCGGTCTCAACGCATGCGCGGCCGCAATCGTCGACCGTTCTAAATATGCCTCGTGCCAGCTCGTCTCCAGCGGGGGAGCGGGCGATAACGTGCTTCCCGATCCAATTGAGGTGAGTGATATATTCGTCGTGGACGGGCGCGAGCGGACCGGCGTCTTCTTCCTTGGCGTTGAGGCGCTCTGCCCAGGTATCTACAGCGTCTATAACTGCGTGATAGACCTCATCGAGGAGCATGTCGACGGCGGGAACGCTCTCGTTGAGGTCCGAGAGGCCAATTGCCGCCAGGCCGCCATCGGGCACCTCTTGGGGCGTGTAGTTTACGTTGACACCAATGCCGCAGACGGCGAAAGGTTTGCCTTCGTTATCGCGTGCGGCCTCGACCAGAATGCCGCCGAGCTTGCGTCCTCGCGCGACCAGGTCGTTGGGCCATTTGAGGCCAATCTCGTTTGCAAGACCCTGCTTTTCGAGTGCTTCGAGCACCGCTAGGCCGCTGACGGCGGCAAGACCAGAGTACTTTGCGGGATTAACGCATGGACGCAGGACAATCGAAAGTAATAGGTTGCCGGCGGTTGAATCCCACTTGTGGCCGCGCCGGCCGCGTCCTGCCGTTTGCGCGCGGGCGGCAAGTCCTGTGCCGTGCGGCACACCCTGTTTTCCTGCCTCGAGCAGGTCATCGTTGGTCGATCCGGTTACGTCGACGATCGTTAATTTGGCATCCATAACGGCTGCTACCTCCTAAGTTAATAAGGCAATCGCGCAATGGTGTCGAGAGATAGACACAATGTGAAGCCTTTGTCGCATTTGGACAATTTAATGTTAACACGTCAACAACGACTGAAATGCGCTATCCTCTCTTGGTCGATGTAAACACGTCAACAACTCAAAGGAGGTTAGTGATGGGTTTCACGATTCTTGGAACAGGCTCGGCGCTTCCTAAGCGCAGTGTTTCCAATGACGAGCTGTCTGAGTTCCTCGATACCTCGGATGAGTGGATTTTTACCCGCACCGGTATCAAGAGCCGCCATGTCTGCACCACCGAGTTACTTGACGACCTCGCTGTAGCGGCGAGCGAGCGGGCACTCCAGGTGTCCGGAATCGACGCGAGCCAGCTGGATCTGATCGTCTGCTCGACGACGACGGGTGACCACCTTGTTCCCGCTGAGGCGTGTGCCGTTGCTGAGCGACTAGGCGCGACGTGCCCTGCCTTCGATGTCTCGGCGGCCTGCGCCGGCTTCGTATTTGCGCTCGATGTCGCCGAGGGCTATATCGCCCGCGGCCGTGCCGAGCGCGTGCTTGTCGTTGCTGCCGAGCAGATGACGCGCGCGCTCGACTGGACCGACCGTGCCACCTGCGTGCTCTTTGGCGACGGCGCGGGCGCTGCAGTGATAGGGGCTGGGGGAGACAACCCCCTTGCCGTTGAGCTTTCGACGGCGCCCGACGTCGAGACGTTGCGCGTTCCCGGTCTGGTCGGCACCTCGCCGTTTAAGGACTCCGCAGATAGCGCGAGCGTGCTGTCCATGAATGGTCGCCGCGTGTTCAAGTTCGGCGTCAACGCCATCTGCGACACGGTCCATAAGCTTGCGAGCGATGCGGGCATTTCGGTCGAAGACATCGATCATTTTGTATTCCATCAGGCTAACGAACGAATCCTGAGTCAGGCGGTCAAGCGTCTCGGCGTGCCAGACGAGCGCGTGGTTCGAACGCTACGCGAGACCGGCAACATTTCGAGCGCCTGCATTCCCTTTGCGCTTGACCGGCTGGCACGTACCGACGCACTGAATGAGGACGACACCATCGCCCTCGTTGGATTTGGCGCCGGCCTGGATATAGGTGGCTATCTGCTTCGTTGGAAGTAGTCGCACATAGGAAATAAAAACGCCCTAGGGCACAAACAAAGGAGAACTACCATGGCAGATCAGAAGACCTTCGAGCGCGTTTGCGACGTTATCCGCGAGACCGCCGGTCTTGACGATGTCGAGATGAAGCCCGAGTCCACGCTCGAGGAGATTGGCCTCGACAGCCTGGGTACCGTCGAGATCCTCGTTGCCGTCGAGGACGAGTTTGGCATTGAGCTCGATACCGAGGAGAACCCCAAGACGGTCGGCGAGTTCGTCGATACGGTCGAGGCGGCATTGGAGAAGTAGTGATGCTCAAGTCTCCTCTCTGCGATTTGCTCGGCATCGAAAAGCCCGTGTTCCAGGGTGGCATGGCCTGGATTGCCGACGCCTCGTTGGCATCTGCTGTGTCCGAGGCAGGCGGCTTAGGCATTATCGCGGCCATGAATGCCGACGCAAACTGGCTGCGCGACCAGATTCATGAGCTGCGCGCCAAGACGGATAAGCCCTTTGGCGTCAACGTTATGCTCATGAGCCCGTTTGTCGACGAGGTCGCACAAGTGGTGATTGATGAGCAGGTGCCCGTAGTGGTGACCGGTGCCGGCAATCCTACCAAGTACATGAAGGCGTGGAACGAGGCTGGCATCAAGGTCATCCCGGTCGTTGCTTCGGTGGCGTTGGCGCGCCTCGTGGCGCGTCGTGGAGCTACGGCGGTTGTTGCCGAGGGCACCGAATCGGGCGGCCATATTGGCGAGACCTCGACGATGGCACTTGTCCCGCAGGTCGTCGATGCGGTCGATATTCCCGTGGTTGCGGCTGGCGGCATCGCCGATGGCCGCGGGGTGGCGGCCGCCTTTATGCTTGGCGCCGCTGGCGTCCAAGTGGGCACGCGTTTTCTCGTTGCCGATGAGTGCACCGTCTCCGAGCAATACAAAGAGCTGGTGCTCAAGGCGGGAGACACCTCGACGCGCGCGACTGGCCGTTCGACGGGACATCCGGTGCGTGCGCTTAAGAGTCCCTTCACCAATGCCTACGCCAAAAGTGAGGCGGCGGGCGTAAGTGTCGAGGAACTCGGGGCCATGGGCACGGGTGCCCTTCGCAAGGCCGCCAAGGACGGCAATTACGAAGAGGGTTCGTATCTGTGCGGACAGATTGCCGGCATGGTGAACGAGCGCCAGAGCGCGCGCGAAATCGTCGACGATCTGGTCGATGGCGCCGAGCACGTCCTGAAGGGTGCGTGCGCATGGGTAGCGTAGCGTTTCTGTTTGCCGGCCAGGGCGCCCAGCACCCCGCGATGGGTGTCGACCTCATCGAGGCATCACCGGCAGCTACCGAGGTGTTCGCGATCGCCGACGAGGTGCGTCCGGGAACCAGCGAGCAGTGCCGGAGCGCCTCCAAGGAGGAGCTCTCGCAGACCGAGAACACGCAGCCGTGCGTGTTCGTTCACGACCTGGCAGCGGCTGCCGCCCTGCGCGATCGCGGCGTGGTGCCTGCCGCCTGTGCGGGATTTTCGCTGGGCGAGGTCTCTGCGCTCACCTTTGCGGGGGCGTTCGATACGCGAGCGGGCTTTGAGCTCGTGTGCGAGCGCGCGGCGCTGATGGCCGCGGCTGCCGAGCGCCATCCGGGCGGCATGCGCGCCGTCATCAAGCTCGATGCGGCGCAAGTCGAGAACCTGGCTGCGCAGGCCGGCGAGGACTGCTGGCCGGTCAACTACAACAGCCCGCAGCAGATGGTTGTGGCCGGAGCGCCCGAGGCGCTGCAGGCGCTCGACGACCTAGTAAAAGAGGCTGGCGGCCGCGCTATGAAAGTCGCGGTGTCGGGTGCATTTCATAGCCCCTATATGGCAGAGGCGACTGAGGGGCTGGCGACGTATATCCAAGACGGCCACGCGCCGTCTCCGCTGCTGATTCCGGTCATGGCAAACATGACGGCGGCGCCCTATCCGGCGGATCCGCGAGCAGCATCGGATGTCTTGGCCAACCAAGTGAGCCATGCCGTGCGCTGGGTCGACACGCTGCATGCTCTGCAGGATCAAGGCATCGACACGTTTATTGAGGTTGGCCCTGGCAAAACGCTGTCCGGCCTGGTCAAGCGTACGTTGAGCGACGTTCGCGTGTATTCGTGCGAAACAGCCGAGCAGGTCGCAGCTATTGCCGACGAGCTCGCATAGCCCACAGGGCTGTAACCCGAAAGGAATGACATGGGCAACTTGAACAACGGCGCGCTCGAGCGCAACGATTCACGTCGCGTGGCACTGATCACGGGCGGCTCGCGTGGTATCGGCCGCGCTTGTGCGGTTGGCCTGGCGGAGGACGGCTTTGATATCGCCGTCGTCTATGCCGGTAGCGTCGATGCGGCGCGCGAGACGTGCGAAGCGTGCGAGGCC